>JAISOS010000073.1 GCA_031275485.1 Clostridiales bacterium
TTCTTGACCCACGTTAGGTTCCCCCTTTGATACTTTTTTTGCCTTCTCAACACTATTGTACCGAAGCCCCCCTCGCGGGTCTCTTTTTATCCGTTGCTTTTCATTTTATAACTTGCCAATTGCTTAAAAAATATTTTTACGGCGTTAAATCAATTGCATTTATCATGTAAATGATGTATAATAAAAAATAATTATAATGATTTAAGATTGTTAAAAATAGACTATAGGTTTACGTTCGCAAAAAAAGGAGAATCTCAAAAAATGAAGAGGAAAATTTTTCTCATAACCGCGCTGATAATCTGTCTTTCGTTCGTCTTTTCGTCGTGCGCGCTGTTGACACTGAACGAGGAGCGCCGCAGTAAAAATATCGTCGCGACGGTTTACTACACCGCCGGCAACGGAAATGAATATTCGCGGAGCATAAACAGGCTTCGCCTTACGCAGACCGTCAATCAAGTTTTAAATCAGTATTACAACTATTACGGTAGCCTGCCCGACGGCTTCGACATGGCCGAGGAGGTTGACGGAATTTTGGAGCAGCTTTGCGACTACGAGCTGACGGTTCTTTACGCTATAGACTATCTCTCGCAGGCAAAGGCGGGATATATATATGCCGAAGGCGAGAATAAAGGCAAATGGAACGGAAACAAGGGCTACGCGTTTTTGGAAAATATCGTTCCCGACAATGCGTATACGGACGCGAACAAGGACGTCTGCAACGGCGCGGTAAAAGCCGAAAGCGCGGTTTTGACCCGCGCGGAATTTGATAAGGTAATAAAGAACACGAATGAGCAGTACGAAACGCTGTTCAAGGAATATTTGAGCACCGTCGAGGCGGAGCAAAAAGCGCGCGAGGACGCGAAGAAGGACGAGGCGGATGAAATCGACGAGGGTGAGGATGAAAAAACTTTGACTCCGCACATCGTTAAGACTGCCGAGGAGGAGGAATTCGAGTACGACGCCGAAATAGAGGAGATAACCAAGCGTTATCCCGACGATTATTTGGAATTCACGGGCATAAACGAGGCCCAAAAGAACGGCGACGCGAAAGAAGCGTCAAACCGCAAGGACGCATGGAACAGGACGAAATCGGCTTTGACAAAGGCGTTTATAGATTACGATTACCTTTTGGAGCAGGCGCTGGAAAGTATGGTTATATACGAATACAAGCGCGAACTTACGAGCTATAAAAAAGTAACCGAGGGGGAGATAGAGGCTTATTTACAAAAAATTATAGAAGAGAATAAGAAAACCTACAAAAAAACGGACGACTACGTTACCGCTATGAACTCATCCTACGACGGTATTTATTATCACAAAAACGTTGACGGCAAATATTTTTACGTCAGAAATATAGTTCTTACCTTTGACGAGGCGACGCTTGCGGCGGTGAACGCTTACATTCAAAACAATTATAAGGACGCGGACGCGGCGGAAGCGGATCCAAAATTTGTGAAAATGGTAGAGGATCTTGCGAGAGACATAAAGGTCAACGTTTCAAATATATTCTACGATCCGAATGACGGAACATTGCTGTTTTATAAGCCCGACGAATCGTTTTTTAGCGAGAAAGAATTGGAGGATATAGAGCAATTAAAGGCGGAAATAGCCGACGAGGAATGGGGTAACGCGGAATTTATAGAGAAAATAGAGACTGAATGGGAGGAAAATCCGCGCATAATATTCTTGCTTTCGGCGGCGGTAGGAGTATCCGACGCGTATGTCGTCGAGGGCGTAAGCGCGGCTATGATTTTGGATATTTACGCGAAGTATATGGAAAAGGTGGAAGAAAACAGAATCACAAACGAAGAGAGCGATTTAATCTACGCGAAAAATATACTCGAGGCGTTTGACGCGTGGTTTTACGCGCTGAACGAGGACGGCGAGTCTTCTTTCAATTCCGCTCAGGGTTATTTCGTATATGAGGACGTCGGCTATTATAAGTCGTTTTTGGATCTAAGCGACGCGCTTTACGAAAGCGGCTTGGGCGGAATCGGCGGCGGTAACGCCGTGGGGAATTATTATTATGAGGAAAGCGGTAAAAAAGCGTATGGAAAGGCGTCGCGCGCGGGCTATCATATGCTTATGATTTCATACGTGCCTTTCGGACAGGAATCGGACGTCGTTCTTGACGACGGTTCGGGCGACGGCACGCTCGGCTTGGATCATATCCTCGACTATTATGCGGACGCGGATAATGACGTTAGAACGGCTATCAAAAACATTTTGCAAGAGGAGAGCGACAACAACCTCTACTTTGTGGAGCAGAGGAGTGTGTTACGGTTAAAAGACGAGGGCAGAGCAAGATATGAAACCGTTGAAAAAAATTATAAGGATTTGAAAAAATCGTCGTAAGAGACGGCGCATTGTCAAGAGAGTCATACCGTAAACGGCGGCGGAACGCGGCGCGCGATACCCGAAAGAGTTTTTAAAAGACGGATAAAATGCCGTCTTTTAAAAACTCTTTCGGCGGTTTCCGGTTTGTTTTATCGGGAGTATCTTTTTTGTAAATTTCTTGGATGCCTCCCCCTTTCAAAAAGTGCGGGACTAATCGGGGACTTTGTAGCGGGGGTTCGGCAAAAAAGCGCAACCGCAGGTTTCGATTATATTTCGCAAAAAAAAACTTGTCGCAACGCTCGACTCGAACAGAGTTGCAAAAAATGGAAGTTTTTGAAAAAAGGCGCGGCGGGGGAATTTTTTTCAAAAAAGGTTTTCTTGCATAGCTTTTCCTTTTTTCAAAAAATGCGGAGAGTTTCGAAAAATGTTAAAACCGGGAGAAAGTTTTGACAGCCTTGAATACAAGGGGCTTGGCATAATTCAGCGCGCGGAGTTGTATCGTTTTACCTCGGATGCGGTCGCTTTGGCAAACTATGTTAAGGCACGTCCGACGGACAGGGTTTTGGATTTGGGTTCGGGCTCGGGCATTATCGGCACGCTGATTGCCGCAAAGCGCGGCGCATCCGTTGTCGGCGTGGAGATACAGGCGGAGTTGTGCGATATGGCGGAGCGTAGCGCGCAAATAAACGGCTTGTTGGAAAAACTGGAGTTTTTGAATATGCGGGTGCAGGACGCGCGAGACGCGAGTGCGGATGTCGGTAAACCGTTGCCGCGCGGAGGTTTCGATGCAATCGTTTCCAATCCGCCCTACGGGAAAAGAGCGGACGCGGCGGGTATATCCAATATGTCTGAGGCAATCGCGCGCGCCGAATGTGAAATTACGCTCGGCGAAATCGTAGCGGCGGCGGCGTTCTTTTTGCGGTTCGGCGGGCGGTTCTATACCGTGATAAAAATGCGGCGCCTGGCGGAAATCCTGTCGCTTATGACCGCGAATAAGATTGAGCCGAAGGAACTGATTCTAATAATTAACGCGCCGGATAAACCGCCCGATACCGCTCTGATATGCGGTATACGCGGTGGCAAAACTGGTATGAAAACGTCGCTACGATATAATTTTTAGGGAGAAGAGAAGGGGCTTATACGGGGTCTTTTCTTGGGAGAAAAGGCTTTCCCCCGCATAAAAAATGCGAGAAAAAGGAATACTTTACGTGGTAGCCACGCCGATAGGTAATCTCGGCGATATATCGGGACGCGCTTTAGATACGCTGTCGTCGGTCGATATAATAGCGGCGGAGGACACCCGCCGTTCGGGGCTTATGCTGTCGCGGTTAGGGATCAAGAAACCGCTTATAAGCTATTATAAGGAAAAGGAAAAGAGTCGCGCCGTTCTTATAGTCGATAGACTGAAAGAGGGGAAGACCGTCGCCCTGATTTCCGACGCGGGTACGCCCTGTGTTTCCGATCCGGGCGCGGAGCTTGTCAGACTCGCGAGAGAGGAGGGCATACCCGTTTCGCCGATTCCGGGTGCGTGCGCGGCGACGGCGGCGTTTTCGGTCAGCGGTATCGGCGGAAACGGATTCGGAGGATGCGGCAAACACGAAAACGGCGAACGCGAATACGAAAGCGACGGAGGTAAATGCGGGAACGGCGGACGCGGCGAAGGTTTGAGCGGCTATGTTTTCATCGGTTTTTTGCCGCGAAAGGCAAAGGACAGGAAATCCTTAATCGGAGCGTTCGTCTCGTCGCCGCTACCTTTGATTTTTTATTCCGCGCCGCACGACGCGCAAAAGGATTTGGAATTTTTATACGGCGAACTGGGCGCGCGGCGCGTATATATAATGCGCGAAATGACAAAAATTTACGAGGAAATAATAACGGGCGTTTTGGGGGAGTTATTACTTGAAAATCCCAAGGGCGAATTCGTCGTGATAGTCGAGGGAGCGGGCTTTGCGCCGCCGCCGTCCAATTTGACGGAAGAGGAGGAACTTGCGGAATTGTTGGCGGGCGGGATGTCTTCGAAAGAAGCCGTAAAGACGGTTGCGAAAAACCGTAAAACGGCGAAGGACGTAATTTACAAAAAATATTCGACAATGAAAAAAAATGACGAATAAAGACGAAAACCGGGAAGAATGAAGAATTCGATTTACAAAAAAATATTCGGCGGCATAAAAAAGCCGAAAAGAAGAGTGAAAACGAAAAGTAACAGAGATTGTAATTTGCAAAAAAATATTCGGCAAGGTTGAAACGGCGCGAAAAAGACGCACGAGGGAATATCATGAAATTTTCCGAATTGCTTAAGGGGCTTACTCCCTATACTGCGGGAGAGCAGCCTAAGAATAAAAAATATATAAAGCTCAACACCAACGAAAACGCCTATCCGCCTTCGCCGTCCGTGCGCGGAGTATTGGCGGCTTTCGACGCGGACGCGCTCAGACTCTATCCGGATCCCGACGCGTCGGAATTGAAGCTCACGCTTGCCGAGCGGTACGGTTTAAGTCCCGAAAATATTTTTACTGGAAATGGTAGCGACGAGATTTTGGGCTTTTGTTTTCCGGCGTTTTTCGACCGCGAAAGCCCGCCCGTGCTGTTTCCGGACGTCACATACAGTTTCTATCCCGTGTACGCCGCTCTCTACGGCATACCCTACAAGACGCCTCCTCTTCGCGCGGATTATACGGTGGACGCCGCTTGCTATTCGCCTCTCGTTTCACCCTCGCAGGGAGTGATTATAGCCAATCCCAACGCGCCCACGGGCATAGCGCTTCCGCTTTACGGAATAGAGGAAATTCTCGTGCAAAACCGCGAAACCGTCGTTATCGTAGACGAGGCTTACGCGGAATTCGGCGGCGTTACCGCGATGCCTCTGATTGACGAATACGACAATCTTTTAGTCGTGCGCACGTTCTCCAAGGCCTATTCGCTCGCGGGCATACGCTGCGGCTACGCGGTTGGGCAAAAGCCGTTGATAGACGCGCTCGGCGTTATAAAAAACAGCTTTAACAGCTACACGCTTGACAGTCTGACGATAAAGATCGCCGCCGCCGCATGTCGAGATATGGAATACTACGATATGATTAACGAGCGGATAGCAAACATACGCGACGGTGCGGCGCGAAGATTGAGAGCGGACGGTTTTACCGTACTCGATTCGGCGGCGAATTTTTTATTTCTGAAAAAAGACGGCGTGTGCGGTGAACGGCTTTTTTCCGCGCTCAAAGAACGCGGGATTCTGACGCGGCATTTTAAGGGTTCGCGCACCTCCGATTTTATCAGAGCTACCGTCGGAACGGACACGGAAACCGAGGTTTTTTGCGGCGCCGTAAAGGAAATCGCGGACGGTATTTTGCATGGGAAAGGGTGAGATTTTTTTAATTTACCCGGCGGAAACCCTTTGTTCGCAAAAAGGGTTTCCGCCGCGCCCTTATCCCAAAATACTCAACGTAATATTTAAAACGTATCTACGAAAGCGTTCGTTATAAAGACCGTCCGAATATTTCCTTTTAAATGCGCCGAAAAAGTCCCTTTTTAGACCCGCACGGCGTGCGCGGCAAAAGAAATGCCGCTTTAAACGGTGGAACAAAGTCCTGTTTGAATAGGAAATTTATAGGGCGTATCCGTAAAAAGGATTCGGCGCGTCGTTCGCGGGACTGCGCTGCTTATGCAATGTCGATTTATAACGGATATAATATATTAAATATTATGAAGGTTTTTTAGAGAGGGGCATCGGGGGACTTTTGTTCGCAAAAGGTTCTCCGTGCATAAATCTCCTCATTAAAAAAATCTAAGGTAAGAAATGAAAGACAAGCTGATCCCGTTAATTATCGGCAAGGGACCGGAGAAAAAGTGGACGTTGAACAAAGCGTCGCGGGTCGCGCTTTTCATCGTCAGTTTTTTCGTCGCGGGTTATGCGCTTTTTGTTTCCTTGTCGTCGGGCGGCAGGGTAGTCGGTTTGAGCGGTTTTTTATCGGCGGTTACGGCGAACGGCGGCTGGTTTCTCATAGCGGTTTTGCTGTTTTTGACGGTAATTTTGGCGGAGACGGCGCGGTTTGTCATTTTGATTTATGCGACGAAAAAGACATTCCGCCCTGTCTTAGCGTTCAGAACCTTTATGATAGGCAGGTTTTATAGTGCGGTAACGCCTTTCGCGAACGGCGGACAGGGCTTGCAGGCGCGGATTTTAACGGATGCAAAGCTGGGTAAGGCGGTCTCTTTCAGCGTACCGTTCTCACAGGTTTTTTTAAAGACGCTGACGTGGAACATATTACTTTTGATTTTTTTTATTTTCAACTCGCAGGAAATACAGGGCTTGAAGTGGTGGGCGCTTGCGGGTTTGGTTTTCAACGGCATATTTCCACTTTTATTCTTTATATTTTCTGTCAACGAAAAGGCGGCGAAGCGCATAATCGCCGCAGTTTTAAAGCTAGGTACGCGCGTAAAAATTGTAAAGAACTACGATGCTTTTTTGGGCGGCGCATGGAGCTTTTTAGAGGATCTGAGTATATCGGTAAAGAGTATCGTTCGCAATTTGCGACCGTTTCTCGCGTTGCTGCTACTGTACGGCGTCGAGTTTATGGCGGTTATGAGCATACCCTATTTTCTGTTCAAGGGAGCGGGCGCGGACGTAAGTTACAATTTTATGCTCATATCGTATATGTACATATACCTTTCCACGACGTTCCTGCCCATACCGGGCGGCGCGGGCGCTTACGAGCTACTTTTTCTCACTATGTATTCGGCTCTCGCGGGCGACGGTATGGCGTATTGGCTGATGTTCACCATGCGTTTTTTTACGTATTTTTTCTATATAATAGGCGGATATATCGTGCAGTTGGTCGATTCGGCGCTCAAATACGCGCGGAAACGCCGAGAAATCCGTAGACTCATAGCGGAGCATACCGAGAAGGAAAACCGAAAAAACGAGGCGGCGCGAACGGCTGAAGGCTGTGAGGAGAGCGGCGGGAAGACGGACGAAAAAACGATGAAAAAAGTGATAAAAAACAACGGTACGGGGATTGGGAAAGATACAAAAAACGGTAAAAAAACGACGTAGAAAATGACGAAAACGATAGAAAAAACGATGAAAAATACGGTAAAAAAGCATAGAAAACGGCGGCGAAAGCGGCAAAAAACACTATAAGGACAACATAGAAAGCGGAAATGGAAACGACGCGGCGAACGATACGGAAAATGTAAAAAAAATTGAGAAATGAAGTAAGAAGCGTTTCTTTTACCGGCGACGATCGGAAAAGGTCAAAAACCGCCAAAAAAAGCGAAAAAAGGAATGAACCCCCTATGAAAAAGAAGTAATATCCGATTTAAAATATAGCCGTACAAAAATACGTCAAAAAAGAAAGCGCGTCGGCGTGGCGAAACAATGAACACGGAAAGCGAAAGCCGGTCAAGCCTTTTTGAAAAGGCGAAGTCGTCAAGTCGGCGGCGGGGTATTTGCGGTCTCTTTTTTTCAAAAGAAGATTTAACCGCCGCGAATCCTTAACAGACGCTCTTCACAAAAAATCGGAGACTGTATGGAATTGACAAACAACACGGCGCGTCGAACCGTCAAATACGGCGCGGACGACAATGCGGCGCGACAACGCGTATCGGATACATATGCGGACGGCGGCGCGGAGCGACAAGCGGTCAAATGCTGCGGCGCGGGAGACGCGGCACGGCATTTAATGAAAGTACATGCGGGCGGCAATGTTACGGTCTGCCACGCGGGCGGCGCGGCGGGGGACTACGCTTCCGCGCTTATAAGGACGCTTGCCAGGGCGGGATGCGTAATAACCGAGCGACGTGTGACGGGAGGATTTTGCGGTGGCACTGCGGACGCGCTTTTGCCGATAGACGCGATAAGGCTGATAATCGGCGTAGGCGGCGAGGAATTTGGAGAAATTTTGGCGGCGGTGGCTTTTGAAAAGAGTGTAAAATCGGCGTATATCCCGACGGTAAAGCGGTATGCGGAAGCGCCTGCGGATTACGCGGTCTTTTATTACGACGACGGCTTTTTGCGGCGCAGACTCGCGGCTTTCGGCGCGGTGATAGAGGACGGTTCTCTGACGGATAAGGCTGGCGAAAAAGAGCGCGTTTCGGCGTTGGGTTTCGGTTTGGCGCGGGTTCTCGGGCGGTTTGAGCGGATTTTTTCCCGTTTAGCGGGCGAGGGCGTGCTGTATACGGGTGATTACGAAAGGGCATTGCGTATGCTGGACGCGGATTGCGCCGAGGCTTCGGACAATATAAGCGGCTTGTATAGTGTCGACGGTGTTAACGGCTCTTTGAATTGCGCGGTCGGAGAGAAAAGCGGAAACGGTTCGGACGGCGTAATAAACGGCGGCTATTGCGAAGCGGCGCGTCCGTCGAGCGCGGTCTACGCTTCGTTGCTGTACAACAAAAAAAATCCGGCCGTCACGACGGGCGAGGCGGCTTTCATAATCTCTTATATTACGGTAAAGCTGTACAAGCTGTATTTGGAGTGCGGCGCGGTTGATTTGAGCGTACCCAAAAACTATAATTTATGGACGGAGACGCTCGCGAACGGTTTCGGCGCGGATGCGGTGCGGCTTTTGCGCGATTTGGAATGCTCGGACGCCGATTATTTTCGGCGCGCCCACATTGCGAACGAATACAAGCCGGAACTGCGCGGTCTCATCGGCGAATTGGACGCGAAACTGTCCACGTTGTTAAAAAAATTTAAGAGAACTTACGCGGACGCGGGCTACTTTGTGAAGGATGCGGTAAAGGGCGGTGAAATAATCCGCTGTATCGCGCTTGCCGCGCCCCTATCAGCCGAAAACACGCTTTTAAAGCATATGGACGAACGCGGAATTTTGGACAGATTTTTATAAACCGGTTATTTCGAAAATGACGTTCGATTAGGGCGGTTTGCAAGTTTAATAAATATAGCCGTTATAAAATATAACGGCTATATTTACACTATACCCAAAATATCCGTGAGCCAGTCGATGGGTACGGCGACGAGACCGATTATAATGAGGAGCAATACGGAGACGACGACATCCACAGCGTAGCAAAAAATCGGATGGCGACCGACGAAAGTAACGGGGATGTGCCATTTCTTATTGAGGAAGGGAAACAGGCTTTCGCGTTCGGGATATATGAAAGGCGAAGCCGCCGCGCCGAGCAGGAAGTAGCCTATCCACGGGATTAAGTAGAAATCGTCCATAGAGTGGAGACTGCTGCGTTGATTGAACAGCGAGGAAAATAAATCGTCTCCCCAGACTATGACGCCACTTTCGGTGCGCGCGTAGAGTACGAAAAAGAATACGGAGGCGGCGATAAATATGCCCGAACGTGCGTATTTGTCTTTGATTAGGAGACCGACCGCGAGATGGAAGAGGTAGCAGAGGGCGAACATATGGAAAACGCCGTGCGTAACCAAAAAATAATTGTCGCCGAGAATAAAGCCGAGAAGTAAGGTCGCGAGCGTGAGCGCGGCGGCGAAAGAGGCGGTTTTAAAAAAGCTGTTGAAACGCTTTTTTGAGAAAGATACCGAAAGCCCCGCGACGGTGAAAAATGTCGCTATAACTGCCGGCTGAACGGTGAACAGCTTGAATTCGGAAAAATACACGGATTCCGCGAACTCTAAAAACCGCATGAGCGACCCCTCGCCGAGATAGCCCCGCCACATCTCGCTGAAAAGAATGCATGCGACGGCGAAGTGGTCGAGCATCATCAGGATAACGCAGACTCCGCGCGCGAAATCCAATTCCCATACGCGCTCTTTATAGGCGGGCTTAATTTTTTTCCGTTTATTTTTTGCCATATTAAAAATCCGCAACCTTTTCGTTTATTAGCCGAATATTTTCCCGCGCAACTCCGGCGCGGAATTTTTTTATAGACGCGGTTTTTCGCTCCGGAGTTCGCGCAATTTTATGTCCGTCATACTTTCAAACGCTACTTGATCGAAATTGAAAACGCAATCGTTATATTGAAGGATATTTCAGTTCGTATAGCGGTTATGAATCTGAATTGCGTTAAAGATAAATTTTGATTTTTTTGCCGCGGGAAGCAGGAGACGTAAGGGACCTTTTCGTATCCGAGTAATACGGAAAGCCGTTCTTTTCGCCGCTTGCGGCAAAAAAGGCGGCGTTCGGCTTGCTCCGTTATATTTCATAACGACTTATATTATCAGCCGGTACATAGTCTCGCCCGACGCGGGTGAAAGCGAGAGAATTTCGGCTGTTATTTTCTTTTCGCCGAAAGATATTTCCAATATATCGCCGATTTTGACTTCCTTAGAGGGCTTCGCGGGTTTGCCGCCCACGTAGACTCGCGAAGCGGCGCAAGCCCCGTTCGCGACGGTGCGGCGTTTTATCAGTCTCGAGACCTTTAAGAATTTATCGAGGCGCATATTCTCACCTTTTTGTTTATAAATTTTTTTCGGACATCCTTCGAAACTTGACGGCGAATAACTTTCAGGCGGTTTTTGCGCGCCGCCGCGTCGTTTTTGACGACGAATACTCCCGCCGGACGCCGGAAAAAGCGACGCGGCGGCACGTAAAAAAAAACAATAAAAGATATCGTCGGCATGGTTTCGAAAGAGGTCTTTTTTTCCTGCGAAAAATTCGGTCGTTTAACGGTCTTGTTAAACTGTGAAAAACCGCCGCGCCGTCTTTTTAAAAAGGACGTTTTCAAATTAGACGCCGTTTAATTTTTAATAAGTATAAAATTTTTTCCCGCTTTGCCGTTCGCCGTTACACCGGACGAGCGTTTTTTCATACCGGCAAAATTCCCCCCCGCAGTATGTTTTCGCCGCTCATTTGCCCGCGATACGGGCGGACGGCGGCTTTAAGGACGGCTTTTGAAGATTTTCAATTTCCATTGTAATTTTTACGCTAAAAACAAAAAATTTTCAAATTTTTGCAAAAAATAGAGTAAAAAGTCTTGACTATTGACAGAAAAGAGTTTATAATATTAAAATGTGTCAATATCTATAATGGTCAGTTTCGTCTGTTTAGACGCCTTTCATGCGCGTTAAACGCGCGCGGACAACGATTTAAAATAATGAGATAACGCGCTCGGGCGCATATCATCCGCGTATTATGCGGCGCGTATCCGATTGCGCGGCTACGTACCGTGCGTCCGACCCCGGCTACTTACGCATTACATAAGCGCGCGCCGCATACGCGATTACCGTCCTTACGCATTACATGGCGCGATATGCGCCTTCATAGAATCGCCGAATTACATAATACGCAACGCATATTTAGGATTGCCTAAAAAAGGGGGTTCCGCCGAATGAAATTAAATACGCTTTAAAGGGTTAATTTCGGCGGGCTTTTTTTATCGGCGCTTTCCGCTGATATTATATCACGAATTTTATAAAATTTCAACATATATTTTACATTTTCTTATGAGGAGAATATTTCATGCCTTCAAAAATTCACAAAATCGTTTGCGGCAGGACCGAGCGTATGTCGTTCGGAAAAATCAAGGACATTTTACCCATCCCGTATCTTGTGGAGATTCAAAAAAATTCTTTTCAGAATTTTTTTGAATCGGGCATAAAGGACGTTTTGGAGGACTTTTCACCTATGACGGATTTCAGTAGCAGACTGGAATTGCATTTTTTGGACTATCGCTTCGACGGAGAGCCGAAATACGGAATTAAGGAATGTAAGGACCGTGACGCGACTTATTCTATTCCGCTGAAAGTCAGGGTCAGGCTTGTAAATAAGGAGAACGGGGAAATCATAGAAAGCGACGTTTTTATGGGCGATTTTCCGCTTATGACGGAAAACGGTTCTTTTATTATAAACGGCGCGGAAAGAGTCGTCGTCAGCCAGCTCGTCAGAAGCCCGAGTGTGTACTGCGAAAAAGTGCAGGACAAAAACGGCGTGAACAGGTTTAATACGACGGTCATTCCGGGCAGGGGCGCGTGGCTGGAATTCGAGCAGGACGCGAACGGTATACTCTGGGTGCATGTGGACAGGGGACGGAAAGTTACGGCGACAACGCTGTTCCGCGCGCTGGGACTCGGCGACGACGACAAGCTTAAAAGGCTGTTCGGCGAGGACGACGAGATGATGGCGGCGACGATAGAGAAGGACGCCGTGAACGGCAGGCAAAAAACCGAGGACGAGGCTAAGGTCGAGCTCTACAAAAGACTGCGCCCGGGCGAAGTGCCGACTATGGACGGTATAACCTCTACTATAATCAATCTTTTTTTCAACAAAAACCGCTACGATATAGCGCGCGTGGGCAGGTATAAATTCAACAAGAAGCTGTCT
Source organism: Clostridiales bacterium (assembly GCA_031275485.1). Classification (GTDB taxonomy): domain Bacteria; phylum Bacillota; class Clostridia; order Christensenellales; family JAISNN01; genus JAISNN01. The sequence goes on from JAISOS010000073.1 coordinate 12,588, forward strand.
TTCGCTACGCGTCTTTGCGGAAACGAGCTTGCGGAGAATATCGTCAACCGTGAAACGGGAGAGATTCTCGCCGAAAAGGATACGGCGGTCGACTACGCGACGGCGCGGGCTATTCAGGACACGGGCATAAACGAGGCGTACTTAAAGCGCTCCGACGGCAAAAAATATAAGCTGATCGGAAACGCGCGAGTCAACATAAAGGCGTATCTGCCGCATATCGTGGACTGCGAGCCTTCTGAGCTTGGTATAAAGGAGGACGTATATCTCCCCGCGCTTAAAGCGTTGCTGGCCGAGCGGGATGGAAAGTCCGCCGCCGAGATTAAGGATGCGATAAGAGAAAATGCGGACAGGCTCGTGGGCAAGACGATTACTATCGAGGATATAATCTCGATAGTTTCCTACAATTTGGGCTTAAATTACGGCTTCGGCGGCGTGGATAATATCGACCACCTCGCAAACAGACGCATCCGCTCGGTAGGCGAGCTTTTGCAGGCCCAGCTCCGCGTCGGCTTGACGCGCTTGGAGCGCGTCGTAAAGGAGAGGATGTCCATAACTCAGGATCTTAGCCAGGTTACGCCGCAAAGTCTCATAAATGTCAGACCGGTGTCCAGCGCGATTAAGGAATTTTTCGGCTCTTCACAGCTTTCGCAGTTTATGGACCAGCCCAATCCGATAGCGGAGCTTACGCATAAGAGAAAGCTGTCCGCGTTAGGTCCCGGCGGCTTGAACAGAGAAAGGGCGGGCTTCGAGGTTCGCGACGTTCACCACTCGCATTACGGCAGAATGTGTCCGATAGAAACTCCCGAAGGGCAGAATATCGGACTTATAACCTCTTTGAGCTCTTATGCCCGCGTCAACGAATACGGCTTTATAGAAGCGCCGTACAGAAAGGTGGACAAAGCGACGGGTATAGTCACGGAGGAGATTCGGTATCTCGACGCGGACGAGGAGGACAAGTATATCGTCGCTCAGGCGAACGAGCCTCTCGACGACGACGGACGGTTCGTCAACAAAAGAGTTACGGCGAGAATCCGCGACGACATACGCGAAGTCGCGAACGAGGTCGTAGACTATATGGACGTGTCGCCTAAGCAACTAATATCCGTCGCGACGGCGCTCATTCCGTTCCTTGAAAACGACGACACGAACCGCGCGCTTATGGGCTCTAATATGCAACGGCAGGCGGTGCCGCTTTTGAAGCCCGAGGCGCCTATTATCGGCACGGGCATGGAACATAAAATCGCCTACGACAGCGGCGTTATGGTGCTGTCCAAAACGAACGGCGTCGTCAAATACGTTTCCGCGAACAAAATCGAGGTCGAAAGCGAGACGGGGGAAATAACGTATGCGTTACAGAAATTCGCGAAAAGCAATCAGGGCACGTGCGTAAACCAAAGGCCGATAGCGAAAGTCGGAGATAACGTAAAAAAGGGAGATATACTGGCGGACGGACATTCCACGGACAACGGCGAATTGGCTCTCGGCAGAAATGTTTTGATAGGCTTTATGTCTTTCGAGGGTTATAACTTCGAGGACGCTATACTGATAAGCGAGGATTTGGTAAAGGACGACGTTTTTACATCTATCCACATAGAGGAACACGAAATGGAAGCGCGGGACACGAAGCTGGGTCCGGAATCCATAACCAGAGATATTCCGAACTTGGGCGAGGACGTGCTGAAATATCTCAACGAGGACGGCGTGGTCATGGTCGGCGCGGAGGTGCGCGCGGGAGACATATTGGTGGGTAAGGTTACGCCGAAAGGCGAAGCCGATCTCACGCCGGAGGAAAGACTGCTTCGGGCGATATTCGGCGAGAAGTCGAGAGAGGTCAGAGATACCTCGCTTAGGGTACCTCACGGCGAGGGCGGCATAGTCGTCGACGTGAAGACGTTCACAAGGGAAAACCGCGACGAATTGGCGCCGGGCATCAACAAGCTGATAAGAGTATATATAGCGCAGAAAAGAAAAATCTCCGTAGGCGACAAGATGGCGGGACGGCACGGCAACAAGGGCGTTATTTCGCGCATTATGCCGAAAGAGGATATGCCGTTTACGGCGGACGGCACGCCGCTTCAAATCGTTTTGAATCCTTTGGGCGTGCCTTCGCGTATGAATATCGGACAGGTTTTGGAGGTTCACTTGGGACATGTCGCGAAACTTCTGGACTGGAAAATCGCGACCCCGGTGTTCGACGGCGCGACGGAGAATGACATAAAGCTCTTGTTCAACGAGAACGGACTGCCCGAGGACGGCAAAATTCAGCTTTACGACGGCAGGACCGGGCAGCCGTTCGAAAACAACGTTACGGTTGGTTACATGTATATGCTGAAGCTCGTTCACTTGGTGGACGACAAAATTCACGCGAGAAGCACGGGTCCTTATTCTCTCGTCACGCAACAGCCTTTGGGCGGCAAGGCGCAGTTCGGCGGACAGCGATTCGGCGAAATGGAGGTCTGGGCGCTGGAAGCATACGGCGCGGCGAATATTTTGCAGGAAATTCTGACGGTCAAGTCCGACGACGTAGTGGGCAGAGTCAAGACCTACGAGTCGATTGTAAAGGGGAACAATATCAGCGATCCGGGTATTCCGGAGGCGTTCAGAGTATTGATAAAGGAATTCCAGAGCCTTGCTTTGGACGTGAGACTGCTGACGGAGGACATGAGGGAAATTCAGGTTTCGAGCCTAAACGAGGAGGACCGCGACACGGGTGCGGACGACTTTGATTTGAAGGATGCGGAGACTTTTGATTTGGATTTGCTTGGCGCGGGCGGTAGGCCGGACGGCGGAGGGAGCATATTTGACGACAACGACGGGACGGACGATGCGGACGAGGGCTTGGACGAGGTTTTAAAGGACGTGTTCGGCATGGACGGCTTGGAAGAAGCCCGCGATATGGACATTTTGAAATCGCTTATAGACGACGACTCCGAACTTTAATTAGGAGCTTTTGCAAGGAGAGAAAAATTTATGTTTGAATTGAACAATTTTGAGGCAATGCAAATAGGCGTCGCTTCTCCCGAAAAAATCAGAGAATGGTCGCACGGCGAGGTAACGAAACCCGAAACCATCAATTACCGCACACAAAAGCCCGAAAGAGACGGTCTGTTTTGCGAGAGGATTTTCGGACCTACGCACGACTGGGAATGCTATTGCGGCAAGTATAAAAGAATTCGCTATAAGGGCGTGATATGCGACAAGTGCGGCGTCGAGGTTACGAAAAGCAAGGTCAGACGCGAGAGAATGGGGCATATAGAGCTTGCCGCGTCGGTTTCGCACATCTGGTATTTCCGCGGCGTACCTTCGCGTATCAGCATAGCTCTCGATATGTCGCCTAAGGATGTCGAACAGGTGCTGTATTTCGTGTCCTACGTCGTTTTGGATCCGGGCGAGACCGCGCTTCAAAAAAAACAGGTAATCGTAGAAAAGGAATACAGAGACTTGATAGAAAAATACGGAGCTAAGGCGTTTAAGGTCGGCATGGGCGCGGAGGCTGTAAAGCTCCTCCTTTCGGAGATAGACCTTGACGAGGAGGCGAAAAGTATAAGAGCGGTGATAGCCGGTTCTACGGGGCAGAAAAGGCTTAAAGCCGTCAAAAGATTGGATATTATAGAGTCCTTTAAGAGGAGCGGCAACCGTCCGGAATGGATGATTTTGGACGTGCTACCCATCATACCGCCCGAAATCCGTCCGATGGTTCAGCTTGACGGCGGCAGATTCGCGACAAGCGACTTGAACGACCTGTACAGGCGCGTTATAAACAGGAATAACCGTTTGAAAAAACTGTTGGAGCTGTCCGCGCCCGATATAATCATAAGAAATGAAAAGAGAATGTTGCAAGAAGCCGTAGACGCCCTGATCGACAACGGCAGGCGCGGCAAGGCGGTCTCGGGAGCGGGCAACAGAGAGCTGAAATCTCTTTCGGGAATGTTGCGAGGCAAGCAGGGCAGATTCCGTCAAAACCTTTTGGGCAAGCGCGTGGACTATTCGGGACGTTCGGTTATCGTCGTCGGACCTGAGCTTAAGCTCTATCAATGCGGTTTGCCGAAAGAAATGGCGTTAGAACTTTTTAAGCCTTTCGTTATGAAAGAACTTGTCGCGGAGAACCACTGCCATAACATAAAGAGCGCGAAACGCTTTGTCGAGAGGAGCAAGCCCATTGTTTGGGATATTTTGGAAAACGTCATAAAAGATCACCCCGTGCTATTGAACCGCGCTCCGACTCTGCACAGACTGGGAATTCAGGCATTCGAGCCGGTTTTAGTCGAGGGCAGAGCGTTGAAAATTCATCCGTTAGTCTGTTCGGCGTTCAACGCCGACTTCGACGGCGATCAAATGGCCGTGCACGTGCCGCTGTCCGTGGAAGCGCAGGTCGAAGCGCGATTTTTAATGCTGTCCACAAACAATATTTTGAAACTTTCCGACGGCAAGCCTATCGTGTCGCCTACGCAGGATATGGTGCTAGGCATATATTATCTCACCATAGACAAGCCGGGCGCGAAGGGCGAGGGCAGAAAATTTAAATCGACGAACGAAGCGCATATGGCTTATGAAATCGGCGAAATTGCGCTCCAAGCTAAGATCACGGTCAGAAAGACGCTTATGATAGACGGCGTTTCCGTGACGAAAAACCTTACGACGACGGTAGGGCGCATTATTTTCAACGAAAATATTCCGCAGGATCTAGGATTCGTTCCGCGCAATACGCCCGAGCAGATGCTGGATCTCGAGGTGGACAGGTTCGTGGACAAGAAAACGCTCAGCAAGATAATCGACCTTGTGTACAAAAGCAAGGGTTCTACGGGAACCGCCGAGGTTCTTGACAAAATCAAAAGCATGGGCTTTAAATATTCGACGATAGGCGCGATTACCGCAAGCGTTTTCGATATGACGATTCCGGGCGTAAAAAGAGAGGTTGTCAACGCGGCGGAGGAGAAAATCCTTGAAATCGAAAAGAGCTACAAGAGAGGCTTGGTCACCGAGGAGCAGAGATACAACGAGGTCGTGAGAACCTGGCGAGAGACCACCGAAAAGGTTGAAAAAGCGCTGTTCGACGCGCTGGGCGAATTCAATCCGATTAGAATGATGAGTAAATCCGGCGCGAGAGGAACCTCCGCGCAGATAAGGCAGCTTGCGGGTATGAGAGGACTTATGTCAGACCCGACGGGGCGCGTTATGGAGTTGCCCGTCAAGTCGAGTTTCAGAGAGGGCTTGACAGTTCTCGAATATTTCATATCCTCGCACGGCGGCAGAAAGGGTCTCGCGGATACCGCTCTTAAAACCGCCGACTCGGGTTATTTGACGCGCCGACTCGTGGACGTCGCGCAAGAGATGATTATAAGAAGCGAGGACTGCCGCGATACGAAGGGTACGGCCGTTCAGGCGATAAAGGGTACGAAAGGCGAGATTATCGAGCCTCTTAGAGACAGAATCGCGGGCAGGTATACCGTTGCCGACGTCGTCGACCCGAAAAGCGGAGAGGTTATAGTAAAAGGTGACGAGATGATTTCCGACGAGCAGGCGCAGGATATTGAAAATGCGGGCATAGAGGATGTCGCGATAAGAAGCGTTCTTACCTGTAAGGCGCGCTACGGCGTGTGCTCCAAATGTTACGGCAGGGATATGGCGAGCGGTAAAACCGTGAAAATCGGCGAAGCCGTGGGAACCATAGCCGCGCAGTCCATCGGCGAACCGGGAACGCAGCTCACGATGAGAACCTTTCACACGGGCGGTGTCGCCACGAGTGATGACATCACGCAGGGTCTGCCGCGCGTCGAGGAATTATTTGAAGCGCGCAAGCCGAAGGGCATGGCGATAGTTTCCGAGCTTGCGGGCGTCGTCAAGATTACCGACGTCGAAAACCGTAAATCCGTGGAAATAACCACGCCGGACGGTGAAATAAAGGAGATGCTACTGCCTTTCGGCGCAAGGCTTGCCGTGCAGAGCGGCGATACCGTCGAGCCGGGTTCGCCTCTGACCATAGGGTCTATAAATCCGCAGGATATTCTGCGCACGAGAGGCGTAAAGGGTGTACAAGACTATCTCGCGCGAGAGGTGCAGGCGGCGTACAGAATCTCGGGTGTGGAAATCAATGACAAGCACGTCGAAATCATCGTCAGACAAATGCTCCGTAAGGTCAAAATCGAGTCCGAGGGCGACACGGATATGTTGCCCGGCGAGTTGGTAGACATATTCACCTACGAGGAAAAAATCGAAAAGACCTTGCAGGACGGCGGCATTCCCGCGACGGCAAAGCGAACCTTGCTGGGCATAACCAAAGCTTCGCTTGCCACCGAATCTTTCCTTGCCGCCGCATCCTTTCAGGAAACCGCGAGAGTCCTCACCGACGCCGCCATAAAAAATAAGACGGACAGACTCATCGGCCTCAAAGAAAACGTCATTATCGGCAAGCTTATACCGGCGGGTACGGGTATGAAATGCTATAAAAACGTTTCGACCGTTCCCGTCAACAGGCCGAAGCCCGAGACGGAAATCGAGGACGAGCAGATCTATAGCCGTGAAATCGAGGAGCTTGAAGTCGAAAATATCGATCTGTTTGCCGAAAATACGGAAGGTTTGCTCTAAAAAAGGGAGTAGCTTTTAAAATTGCGCGGGGAAGTCTTTTATGAACAAAAGACTTCTCCGCGCCTCTTTACAAAAAATTTTAATAGTAGTTTTAAATTGTCGTGACGAATAAACCTATCGGGTACTATTTTTCATCGCGAAAATTTAGAATTTCCGCTTCAATGCTTTTGACAGTGATTCCTCTTTTAAGCCGTATAAAGCGCACATAATCGCTGTTCCGAGAAACTTTAAAAAGGATTCCGAATTTTCGTTAAATCTGCCGGGCTTTATTTTTATTACGAAAATTTAGAATTTCCAATTCATAACGGCTATATAATTCTATATAAGAAAAATGTTGCGGCTGTGTTTTTTCTTATGAGACAAGCAGAAGCGTTGAAGCTTTTGAAAGAGGGCGCGGGGGAAGTCTTTTGTTCACAAAAAGTTTTTCCCGTATAATTTAAAAAAATAAAACGGGGGATTTTAAAAATGGGAATAACATACGGTGAATCGGGTGTGAATATAAGCGCGGCGGACGCGGCGAAGAAAAAAATGGCGGAATACATAGACGGCGGGTCGTCGCGCGTACTCAACAAAACGGGCGCGTTCGCGTCGGTTTTCGACATAAAATTTCCCGAAATAAAAAATCCAGTCCTCGTATTGAAAACGGAGGAACCGGGAACCAAGCAAAAACTCGCGGTCGAATACGATAAGGTCGAGAATGTGTGCTACGATATGATTAATCATTTGACGAACGATATTTTGGTTATGGGCGCGACGCCGCTCGCCGTGCAGGACGCGATAATATGCGGCGAAATCCAACCGGATATAGTTGATAGGATTGTCAAGACCGTAGCCCGCGCTTGCAAGGAAAACGGTAGCGTGCTGACGGGAGGCGAAACCTCCGAGCAACCGGGCGTCGTCGATAAGGGGACGTATGTTCTTACGTCGAGCATTGTCGGAATCGCCGACAGGGAAGCGATAATCGACGGCTCGAAAATCAAAGAGGGCGATATGGTTTTGGCTCTCGCCTCGAACGGTGTGCATACCAACGGCTATTCGTTTTTGCGTATGCTTATGCGGGAAAAGCCGGGAGTAAAGGACGCTCTAATAGACGGTAAAAGATTCATAGACGTCATTTTGACACCGCATAAGTCTTACTATAAGGAGCTTATAGGACTATTCGGCAACCCGAATCTTGCGGGTATGGCGCATATCACGGGCGGAGGCGTCAAGGGCAATTTGAACAGAATCCTGCCCGACAATCTGAGTGCGGAGGTCGACGTTTCCAAAATTCGTATTCTGCCGATTTTCAGGTTTGTCAAGGCGGAATCCGGCGCGTCCGACGAGGAGCTTTTAAAGACTTTCAATATGGGAGTGGGAATGACGCTGGTCGTCGCGAACGGCTCGGAGGAATTCTTTATGCGGCGGCTGAACGCGCTCGGTGCCGATTGCTATCCTATCGGCAGAATCGTTAATGGTGACAAAACCGTAAGATTTATAGGAAAGCTTAATTAAACGCTAGGCTTTCGGGAGAGAATGGGATTGCGGAGTATAAAAACGCCGCGTCGGCGTTTTTATTTACGCGCGCGGTTATAAGCTCGGTTATGTAATTATCAATAAGAGCGTTTCGCTGTTTCTTGTCGAATGAAACGGGTCGGGCATAGTGTCACCCACCTTTGAATTGATTAAGATCATACGGTATTATAAACGGCGTAAAATATCTTCGGGCTTTTGAGCGGAGATGCAATTTTGCGCCGTTTTTGTTTTTTGACCGTTCTTCGCCCCGCAAACGCGGATGCGCAAAACTAAATCCATATTGCCGGCGTATGCCGTTTGCAAAATCTTCTTTCCGTACCGCAGTTTAATGCTTCCGCCGTTTTATGATCAAACGTATATCGCATATTTTTATTTTTCGTCGCCCGTATCATCGTTTTGCGCTTGTTATTTATCTTGCGCTTTTGAATTTAGGCGTAGGATTTGTTTCACGCCAAGCGACGCCGTTAATAAGCCGCAAACTCAAATTTTGCACAATTTCGCCGATATCTCATATCGAACCGTTCGATTTTAATACCCTTAAAGCAGGCGGCAAGTCAATTTTTGTGGAATCTCTATAATCCTCAGAAAAATTAAATCGATTATCCCATTCGTCGGCGTAGCCGCCGTATGCCGTTCCGCTCGGACGCTTGAGAACGCCGTCGATTCTCATCCGACAGGGCGGATTCGCAAAAATTAAATTTATACTTTTAGCGGGTAATTGAATTAGAGTATATCGGCGCTAATTCCGATGAAAGTATACCGTAAGCTCTCTTTTTCTGTCCGTCTAGCGTCTATATGCGCCGGACGGAATAAACAAAAAATTTTCCGTATCAAAAACACGAAAATTCCCGAAAAGTATTTACAAATTTTTGATTTTGTGTTATGATATAGCCGAGATAAACTCACGGAGGTGTTTTTTATGTATAAAAAAGCAAAAATCGGCGGGATATTATTAACCGCGTTGTACGCTGTCGCGTTGATCGGCGCGTTGGCCGCGATTGTTTTGGGTCTTATGTACGCGGGGGAGTTCGCTCCGCTGACGGGGGATCTGATCGGCGTAATCGAAGGGTTTGAGGACTTTTTCGGTACGATATCTCTTGCAATCTCGCTTGCGGTCATAGTCATAGCGGCGCCCGCCGCGATAACTTTTACGATATTCCTCGTCGCGTCGTCTTCGGTCATTAAAAAGAGCGGGTTGAACGCGGAGGGTTTCGCGAAAAAGAGAGCTTCGCTTATCGTTTTCACCGCGTTTAATTTGCTGTTCGCGGCGGTTCTTGCGGCGGTCGGGGTCCTTGCCGTAATCGCGTCAATTGTTCCGATTGGACCGCAGCCGCAGGGCGGGGCGGTAATTGCGTCGTCGGTCGCTGAAAGCGCATTCGATCCGTCCGTGCTCGCGCTGTTCGCGGTTCCGGTGTATATTATTACGGCGTCCGCGCTTATCTGCGCGGATATAGCCAAGAACGGACGCGACAGGGGTTGACCGTCCTTGACGCCCATTAAGGAATAGAGCGGGTTTTTTCGCGGCGAATTTCGCGTTTACCACGAGTTTTCCGCGCAGAATAATCACGGCGGATTCGGTCGCCGCCGCACAATTTATCTTGCGCGCTTTTTTCGTCTTTTATGCCGACAAAATCACGCGGTTTTCACTCGCTTAGCTTTGGATAGAGTCGCAAAAAAGCCGCGTTTTTTTGATGCAAAGTCCGCGACGGATGTATCGCCGGCTAATTTAATCGGTGGTTCCATTGGAAAACTGCGCTTTCGCGTGCGGAATTATTTTGCTTAATTATGAATAGCGGCTTGCGTTTTTCACTCGGGATAATCTTTTAATAAAATCGCGCGCAATTTTCCATGCGCGACTCGGGATGCGGAAATTCTTGAAATTTGACGCGGAAACGCGCAAATTAAGATCGGAAAAAGCTTTGCGTAACTAATAAAGAAAGTAATGCAATCGCCTAATTCGATTTCGTTAGATAATACATAGAAATAATGCGGCGACATAGCTAATGAGTCGCAAAGCGGTCGTGGAGGCGATTGCGTTGTGTTCGGGTAACGCGAGCGGATGAAATAATAAAACCGCGTTTTAAAACGCGAACGAAAATAATACGGCGACGGAGGGATTTACGTATGCGCAAGAAAGTCAAAATATATACGTATAAGAACGCCGAAATCGGCGGGAAAATGATGGAAGGCGCTTACGGCGTTCTTGCGATATTCGCGTTGTTCTTGATCGGAATGGAACTGTTGTCGCAAGGTTTTTTTATCGGCGAGCTTTTGCGCGTAGCGGACGAGGCGTTTGCGGAGAATTTCAACGAGTTTTTCAAAATCACGCGGTTTATCGAAGCGGAAGATTTTCTGCCAATGCTTTTTTATGTAGTAAGTTTGATAATTTTTACCGCGCTTTTTGGCGTTTCAAGACAGGTCGCGGCGATTGGTCGCGCCGATACGGGAACCTTTTTTAAGAAAAGAATAGGACTTTTTATTTTTGCCGCTTTGCAGATTGTTTTCGGAATTATTTTGTTTATAGTCACCGTGCGTTATATGATTTTTGCGGTTTTTCCGGCGTATTTAATCGCGGCTGGCGCGCTTATTGCGGCGGATGTTTTTAAGAGCAAAAAGAATTTGAGAAACTGAGCTAAGTATGCGTTCGGCGGAAGTCTTTTGTCAGATGTCTTCCGAGATCGTGCCGACGGTATTTTGTCGTTTTCAGCGCGCCGCCGGCGTTGTATTTCCCTAGCGTACCGCGAGATTATGCGCCGTCAAAAGCGCCGTTGCGGTATGTTGCTCAAAAGTCGTCTAAAAGCCGTTTGCCGTTTGCCGTTAAATTTCGTAAAGGCGCACGGTTATTTAAAAAAAATATGCGCGGGAAACCTTTTCTTGACGGAAAAGGTTTCCCGCGCATATTTTCATATAAAAACGATAAAGCTTTTTGGAAAGGGAAGCGATGAAAAACCTTTTTTGAATAAAAGGCTTTCTTCCCGTATAATCTTTCAAGACAGGCTTTGAGCGTTTAGCGGTTCGCCAAAAATTTGTAGGAACTCAGACGGTTTTGCGCGTCCTTTTCGTTCTTTTCGAACAGCGCTTTGGCGATCTCCGGATTCTGCTTGGCGAGGGAGTTGTAGCGGATTTCGCTCCCCAAAAAGTCCTGATAGCTGTCAGTCGGGTCCTTGCTGTCGAGCGTGAACGGGTTTTTGCCCTCGTCGGCGAGCGCGGGATTGTAGCGGTAGAGATTCCAGTAGCCGCAGTCTACGGCACGTTTCATCTCGGCTTGCGATTTGCTCATATTTATACCTTGATTGATACAAGGCGAATAGGCGATAACGAGGGAAGGTCCTTTGTAGTTTTCCGCTTCGGTCAGCGCTTTGATGAGCTGATTCATATTCGCGCCCATCGAGACCTGCGCGACGTATACATAGCCGTAGCTCATCGCCATCATACCGAGATCCTTTTTCTTGGTGCGCTTGCCCGTAGCGGCGAATTTCGCAATCGAACCCGCAGGCGTGGATTTGCTCGCCTGCCCGCCCGTATTGGAATAGACCTCCGTATCGAGTACGAGCACGTTTAAGTCCTCGCCCATCGCCAGCACGTGATCCAAACCGCCGTAGCCGATATCGTAGGCCCAACCGTCGCCGCCGATAATCCAGACGGATTTTTTGACGAGGCAGTCCTTTTCCTTATATATTTCCTTTTGGAGCGCGTCCGCGCCGCAGCCGCAATCCTTGCAAGCTTCTATGCATTTCAAAAGCGCGGCGGACGCGACCTTGCTTTTTTCGGCGTCGTCCATACCGTCTATCCACGATTGGCAGGCGTCCGCGCCCTCCCGCCAATCGCCGTATTTTTCCTTTAATTCGGAGATAAGTCCCTTTAACCTGCCGCGCCTTTGCGAGAAAGCGAGATTATAGCCGAAGCCGTACTCCGCGTTGTCCTCGAAAAGGCTGTTGGCCCATGCGGGACCGTGCCCTTTGTCGTTGACGGTATAAGGACAGGTAGGAGCCGAGCCGCCGTAAATCGACGAGCAGCCCGTCGCGTTGGCGACCACCATTCTGTCACCGAAAAGCTGAGTTACAAGCTTGACGTAAGGCGTTTCGCCGCAGCCCGCGCACGCGCCCGAAAATTCAAAGAGCGGTTTGGAGAACTGACTGCCCTTGACAGAGTCCTTTCTGTATTCCGCAGAAACCTCGGCAAGGTTTGCGAAATAGTTCCAATTGTCGTTTTGCAAAGATTCCTGCTCTAAAAGCGGCTTCATAACGAGCGCCTTTGTCTTTGCCGGACAAGTGTTCGCGCAATTACCGCAACCCGTGCAGTCGTACGGAGAGACCTGCATTCTATATTCGTAACCCTTGAAACCCGTCGCGGGCTTGGTGATAAAACTTGACGGCTTGCCGTTTAGTTCCTCTGCGGAGGCCAGCGCCGGACGTATAGCGGCGTGAGGGCAGACATAAGAGCATTGATTGCATTGTATACAATTTTCAGGAATCCACTCCGGAACGTTGACGGCTATGCCGCGTTTTTCGTATTTTGTCGTCCCCGTAGGCACCGAACCGTCGGCGTTAAAAGCCGAAACGGGTAGCCCGTCGCCTTTTTGCTCCAAAATAGGCTTGACGACCGCGTTGAAATATTCGCTGGCCGGAATGGCTACGGGTTCCGCACCCGTCGCGGCGTCAGCCCACGAGGCGGGATACGCGACCTCCTTTATGCCCGAAACCGCGCTGTCAATAGCGGCGTTGTTCATGTTGACTATCGCGTCGCCTTTTTTGCCGTATGATTTCTTAATCGCCTCTTTCATATACCGTTCAGCGTCGGAGTAAGGAATGACCTCCGACAGCTTGAAAAACGCCGCTTGCATAATCGTGTTGACTCTGCCGCCGAGACCCAGCTCCGCGGCGATTTTCTGCGCGTCTATCGTGTAAAATTTGAGCTTTTTGCGGGCGATCGTCCGTTTCATAGAGGCGGGCAGACCGACGTCCATATCGTCGGGCGCGAATGTGGAGTTGAGAAGGAATACGCCGCCTTCCTTAGCGTCCGAGAGCATATCGTACCTTGTCACGTAGGAAGGGTTGTGGCAGGCGATAAAATCGGCGTGGTCTATGAGGTACGAGCTCCTTATAGGCTTGTCGCCGAAGCGTAAGTGCGAAATCGTAATGCCGCCGCTCTTTTTGCTGTCGTAAACGAAATAGCCCTGCGCGTATTTTTCCGTATGGTCGCCTATGATTTTTATGCTGTTTTTGTTCGCGCCGACCGTGCCGTCCGAGCCTAAGCCGTAAAACTTACAGCCGATCGCGCCCTTGGGCGAGGCGTTTATATTCTCTTTGACCTTTATCGAAGCGAACGTTACGTCGTCTTCTATGCCTACCGTGAAATGATTTTTATTCTCTCCCGTCATATTTTGATAGACGGCGTTTATCATAGACGGCGTGAATTCCTTGCTCCCGAGGCCGTATCTGCCCGTCAGAACCGGAAGGCTTAAGTTCTTTTCTTTCAACGCCGCGACGACGTCGAGATAGAGCGGTTCGCCCAACGCGCCCGGCTCCTTCGTGCGGTCTAATACGGTCAAGATTTTCGCCGTTTCCGGTACAGCCGAAACGAACGCATCCGCCGAGAAAGGTCTATACAGGCGAACCTTGATAAGACCGACCTTTTCGCCTTTCGCCGTCAGGTAATCCACCGTCTCCTCGCAGGCGTCCGCGCCGCTTCCCATAATAATTATTACGCGTTCCGCGTCCGCCGCGCCGTAATAATCGAAAAGGTTATAGCGTCTGCTCGTCAGCTTGTGCACGTCGTCCATAACCGCCTGCGTAATCGCCGGTACCGCATCGTAATATTTGTTCGCGCCCTCGCGGTTCTGGAAATATATGTCGGGATTCTGCGCGGTGCCCTTTTGGATCGGATGCTCAGGATTGAGCGCGCGGCTTTTAAAATCGTCTATCGCTTTAAAGTCCGTTAGGGATTTTATCTCGTCGTAATCTATGACGTCGATTTTGGAAACCTCGTGACTTGTTCTGAAGCCGTCGAAGAAGTGCAGGAAAGGCACCTTGCTTTTTAGTGTGGAAAGATGGGATACGAGAGCTAAATCCATAGCCTCCTGAACCGAATTAGACGCGAGCATAGCGAAGCCCGTCTGACGGCACGCCATAACGTCCGCATGATCGCCGAAAATCGAAAGCGCGTGCGCCGCGAGCGCTCTCGCGCTGACGTGAAATACGCACGGCAACAACTCTCCCGAAATTTTGTACATATTAGGAATCATGAGAAGTAAGCCTTGACTCGCCGTAAACGTCGTCGTCAGCGCGCCCGCGGCAAGCGCGCCGTGAACCGCACCCGCCGCACCCGCCTCGGACTGCAGTTCAGCAAGCTTTAACGGCGTGCCGAAAAGATTCTTGCGGTTCTGCGCCGCCCATTCGTCCGCGCTTTCGGCCATCGGCGAGGACGGCGTAATCGGATATATCGCCGCCACCTCGCTGAAAGCGTACGCGACGTGCGCCGCCGCCGTGTTTCCGTCTATCGTCATTTTTTTGCCCATTATTTTGACCTCCGTATAATAAAAAAAATAGTCTGAATTAATATCAAACTACATTATAACGAATATGGCTCTTTTTTGCAAGTAAATAGCAAGGTATTGCGGAAATTTTCACAAACTTTTTTGTTTTTCGTGGAGAGAGGTTTTCTTTTTTTAAAAATTATGCGGGAGAAACCTTTTATGAATGAAAGATTTTCTCCCGCGTACCTTTCCCGAAAACCTCGGCGGTTTACGTTTGTTGGACTTTTAAATTATAATCCGATGAATCGGAATCGAGTTAAAGACAAACGTTGAATTTTTTACCTCAAGCCGCTAAAAAGTTCTCTTTCGTGGTTCGCGCAATACGAAAAACGGTTCTTTTTTACCGCAAGCGGTAAAAAAGACGACGTTTAGCTTGCGCAATTTCGATTTATAGCGGTTATAAATTCTCAAAATTATACGATTTTTTTATTTTACGCGCAATGCCCTAAGGGCGTTAAACACGGCGAGGACGGCAACGCCCACGTCGGCAAAAACGGCGAGCCACATATCCGCTAAACCGAGAACGGAGAACAGCAGGACGGCAAATTTGACGGAGATAGCTAGAACCGTGTTTTGAGCGGCGATGGACAGCGTTTTTTTGGAAACACGTATGGCTACGGCTATTTTCGACGGCTCGTCCGTCATAAGCACGACGTCTGCGGCTTCTACGGCGGCGTCCGAGCCCAAACAGCCCATAGCCACGCCTATATCCGCGCGCGCGAGCACGGGCGCGTCGTTTATGCCGTCGCCCGCGAAAATCAGCTTGCCTTTCGCCGACTTGCGTTTGAATAATTCTTCGAGCTTTTCCGCCTTGTCCTGAGGCAACAGACCTGCCGCGAAGTCGCCGATACCGAGCGCGGCGGCGATTTTTTTCGCTTCGGCGGGCGAGTCGCCCGTCAGCATGGCTATGTGCTTTACGCCTGCGGCTTTTAGATCGGACACGGCCTTTTTTGCGTCGTCCTTGATTTCGTCGGATACGGCGAGCATTCCTTCATATTTCCCGTCGACGGCTATATAAACCGCCGTTCCGGAAAATTCGGCGGCAATTTCGTTGTCGAAAAACTCCGCTTTACCGGAATCGGCGATTTTGTCGTCCGTGATTTCCGCGCCGATTTTCGCCATAAAGCGGGCGTTTCCCGCGTAAATTTTTTTTGAGCCGACGATAGCGGATACGCCGTAGCCGGCTATTTCCTCCGCGTCCTTTATAATATTCTCGGATATTTTGCCGCCGCGCGCTATGAACGCGTCTTTTACGGCGAGCGCGACGGGGTGCGCGGAGTAGTTTTCGGCATGCGCCGCGAGAGATAACAGCTCGTATTCTGAGAGACGCGGCGAGGAAACCGCGCCGATTTTGAACGCGCCCTTTGTGAGCGTACCCGTCTTGTCGAATACGACGATTTCGGCGCGTGCGAGAGCCTCCAAATAATTGCCGCCTTTTATGAGTATGCCTTTTTTTGACGCGCCGCCGAGTCCTCCGAAAAAGCTCATCGGAATGGAAATGACAAGCGCGCACGGACATGACACAACGAGGAAAGTCAGAGCGCGGTAGAGCCAGGCGGGGAAGCTGTTCCAGCCCGTAAGCGCGGGCGGCGCGACCGCCAAAACCGCCGCGACGGCGACGACGGCGGGAGTATAGTACCGCGCGAATTTCGTGATGAAGTTTTCCGAATTAGATTTTTTCGAGCTTGCGTTTTCCACGAGGTCGAGGATTTTGCTTACCGTCGATTCGCCGAACGCCCTCGTTACGCGCGCGGTTATTACGCCGTTTAAATTTACGCAGCCGCTCAGAATTTCCGAGCCCTCGAACACGTCGCGGGGAGCGGATTCGCCTGTCAGCGCGGCGGCGTCCACCGAGGACGAGCCTTCCGTAATCACGGCGTCGAGCGGGATTTTTTCGCCGGGCGCGACGACAATCAGATCGCCCGCCTTTACCTCGCAGGGGTCAACCCTGACGGTTCCGCCGCCGTCATTTCTCACAAGGTTGGCATAGTCGGGGCGTATGTCCATAAGCGCGGCGATGGATTTTCTGGATTTCGCGACGGCGAAGCTCTGACACGCCTCGCCCGCTTGATAGAAAAGCATGACCGCGACAGCCTCCGGATATTCGCTGATACAAAACGCGCCCGCCGCCGCTATCGTCATCAAAAAGTTTTCGTCGAAAATTCTGCCCTTTAATATGTTCCTGAAAGCGCGCAGAAAAACCTCGCCGCCCGTGATTAAAAGCGCGGCAAGATATGGAATGAACGTTAGATAACTTGGGATAAAATTTAATAATCCCGCGTAATCCCCCGCTAGAACGGTTGCGAAAACCGCCGCGCCGACGGCGAGGCGCACGATTGTTTTTTTCATATGTCGGCTCCTTGTTTTTTTATTTTTTAAGATTCCGCAGGGAAACCTTTTATGAACAAAAAGGCTTTCCCCGCGCTCCTTCCCCAAAAAATCGACGTCTACAATGTTATGCAAAGCGGCGCAGTCTTACGAATGGAAAGAAAAAGCCTCTTTTAGAGAGAAAGCAAAACGAAACGTTATCCTCCGTTGAAAAATCTCTCCGTAACACTTTTTTTCTTTCGTAAAAACTTAGCGCAAATCCCCTTTTTCTTTTGCAAATGCAAAAGAACTTAGTTGCGGCATTTCCCTAATGCCGAGCAAAAAATATAACCGCAATAGTTGGTTTGAATGTAAACATTAAAACACACATTAAGTTTTTTGAGAAAGAGACCCGAGCGGGAAGCCTTTGTTAAAAGGTTTCCCTCGCACAAATCCTTTTAAAAAAATTAAAAAATTTCAGCGCGCCGTGAGCTTTGCGTCCGGTTCGATTTTTTTAACGGCTTTTTCGGCGAGTTTGACGATTTCGTCCATACTCGACTCGGAGGCGTTAATGGACATTCTGCCGGTCATAAAATTCAGCGAGCAAGCTTCCACGCCGTCTATCGCGGCGATTTTTTTCTCCATCTTGGCGGCGCAATTCGCGCAGTCGAGATTTTCCACTCTGAATATTTTAGTCATAATGTAAACTCCTTGTTAAGAATATTTTTGATTTCTTATTCGTTCGACAGTTAGGATAACGTATATTTTTTGCCCGTTGATACGCTATTCGCCCGCCTCGAATATATTTCCGATATGCCTGTCGGCGAGGGATAGAGAACGCATTCGCCCGATGCGGCAAAAGCTTACGGGGACGGTCGTTTTATAAAGCCGAATAGCCGCCGCTTGATTCGCCGCCGTATAAATTTCCGCGTTTTTTACTCGTTGATATGCTCTCTGCCCGCTTCGAATATGTTTTTAATATGATCGTCGGCGAGGGAATAGAATACGACTTTACCTTCGCGGCGGAAATTTACGAGGTTTGTTTGTTTCAAAAAACTAAGTTGATGGGAGATCGCCGACTTCGAGGCGTTGAGGAGTACGGCAAGGTCGCAGACGCAAAGCTCTTGCTCGTCGAGCGCCCAAATGATTTTTACGCGGGTGCTGTCGCCGAATACCTTGAAAAAGGTTGAAAGGCGGTTAAATTCATCGGATTTCGGCATTTTTCCTCTGACCTTTTCCACTGCGTCGCCGTGTATAACGTCGCAGTCGCAGAGAGATTCTCTTTCATTCGTTTCTTTCATTTTGGAAAGCTCCTTTTCGGGTATTATTTAATACATTATACGCAAAACGGTTTATCGATTGCTCAACCGTCGAATATATTATAATTGAACAATCATTCAATTGTCAAGCGTTTTTATGTAAAAAGATAAAAAATAAAATTATTTTTTATGAACGCCGTAAAAAAATAAGAACCGGATTGAAAGGTAATCAACCGATTCTTATTTTAGCGTTTAAAATTGATTCCAATATTATAGTCGTTACGAATTCGCGCGGGCTAAACGCCGCCTTTTTAGCCGTTTACGGCAAAAAATCAACGGTTATATTCGCGCAATTCCAATTCCATAACGGCTATAAAACGTTAAAATTTTTTGGAATAAAACGATAAAGTTTTTTGAAAAAAGACGCGGGGGAACCCTCCTATTGTTTACAAAAGATTTCCCCCGCGTGCGTCTTTTAAAAAAGTCCGAAAACTTTTAGTCGTCTCTAAACTTGTCGTATTCGTCGCGGATTTCCCGAACGGCAGGGGAAACGCCTCTTTGTCTGCTCTTAGCGGCCTTGAACACGGTCAGCTTGCCTTTGAATATTTTCTCGTTGACGAACCGCAACGCGGCGTCTTTCTTTCTCTGATAGAAGTAAACAAGCACTATGACTACGGTCAGACCGCCCACGACCGCAGATGATATGACCAGCCATTGGAGATTCGGCGCGGCGTTGCCGGCGGGTTCATCGTCAACCGGCGGATTGATAGTTGTGGAGTCGGGCACGCGCAGGAAAGCGACGGTGTCGAATTTTTTGAGTACGGCGGACGCGTTGCCCTTACCCGTGTAATCCTTACCGGCATTGTCATAATCATCCTCAAAAGCGGCGAGCAGGCTTTCATAATCGTCTGCGGAGCCGGAGAATTTCTTTATAGTAAAATTGTCGATACCGACTACGCCGCGCATGCCGTTGTCGGAATTGCCCAGACCGAACGACAGGTTGACGGAGGAAATAGACGAAGCCATTTCGTTATAAACGTAGAATGTGAGCTTGGTATATCCGTAAACCGATATGCCGTCGTCATCACCGGGATCCGCGTCCGCAAATGCGCCGTCTCCGTAGCCGTAGAGTAAGCGCTGATCGTAAACGGTTTTCGTGTCGGGACCGTCCGAACGGATATTAAAGGTAATGGACAGCGTGTCGAGCGTCAGCGATACCGCCGCGTTGCCGCCGTCCGCGAGGTCGAGCGTCTTGACATAGACGGAAACCTCGTATATCGTCTTTGACGAGAAAGTCTTTGACGACGATTTATAGGTGTGGGAAAGATCGTCCGAATTCAGCCATATGACGAGCATATTCCTGCCCATGCCGCCGTAGAGCCGATCGATAGGGTCATCCACGTCCGTCAGGACGTTTTTGACGTTCGTTTCCAAATCTATTACGCCCGCGACGACCTCGGAGGACGAGCCTTTATTGGTCGTTCCGATCCAGCCGATAGGCGTATAGAGGTATTTTTTCTTATCCTCGATAGGCCGTTTGTCTTCCTCTTCGTCTTCCTCATTGTTATTGTTCTCGTCATCCCCGGCGCTTTCGATCGGCAGGTTGTCGTTGTCCGTTACGAACGTACTCTTATTGTCGCCGTAGCTGTCGAAGCTGTCGGTAACGTAGGTGATAGCGATAAAATATGTGGAATCTCTAAGCCCGTAAGCAATCCATTTGCCCTCGACGGTGATAGGGGAAGTCCGGTCAAACATGGCGTAATCGCCGTTAGACTCGCCGTTGTTGACGATATAATTCACGACGGCGTCGAAATATTCGGAGGCGTAATAATCGGTAAGTCCTACCGTTATATCCGAAACGGTTTCGACGCGGATATTGTCGAACAGCACGACGCCCGTCGAATAGGCGGTCTTTTCCTTGTTCCCGAGCCAGAATTCAAGATTCACGCTGACGCCGGACTGTCCGATTTCGACGTAAAAAACGTATTCGCGCCAGTCGGTTCCGAGATTTTCAAGTTTATACTGCGTCTTTTGCGCAATGCCGTCGGGCGTGTAAATCATAGACGGCGAGGTTGTGCTCGACGTGAGGTAGATATACGCGTTGTCGGGCGTGCCGGAGAGAACTATCGCCATAACCGAAATGCGGTAGTAGGTATTGGCGGACAAGGATTTCGAAGAAGAGGTTTTATAACCGTAGGTAAGACTCATAGAGTCCGCGCCGCCCTCGCCGTCGAGAACTCTGTCGGTCAGCATAAGAAGGGTGTTGGATTTATTGAGCAGAGAATCCTCCGGCAGACTGCCGTAAACTACGTCGTAAGCCTTAGCCTTTATGTCATCTTTGTGCGCTTCGATATCGCCGGCTGATTTTATCCAATCCGCGTCGAAGCCGAATATGTCGTTCATACCGTAATCGAACGCGAGCGAGGCGAGCAACTTATAATTGTCAAGGTCGATTATGCCCGACAAAACGTCGTATTTTGTCAGCGTTTTACCGCCCTCGTAAATCTTTCCGTCCTGGAAAGTCCACGATGACGGCACGCCCGGCATAGTCCACACGCCGTCGTCGCCGTATTTGGAATTCGCCGCGTCGATAGTGTCGAATTCGCCGTTGGTAATGCCGCCTACGGTCGAGAGCGTTTCCGTCGCGAACTCGTATTTTTTAGCGTGGGTGCCAGTCGACGCGGAATTGTATTCGCCGTACGTGATTTTATAGAAACTCGGATAGACTATATAAAGATCGCCCTTTGCGAGCGTTTCGGGAGAGGTGTAGTTGCCCGAGCCGAACACTATTTCAAGGTCGATATATTTTGAATTTTGGAAAGCGTGGCTACCCGCAATATAGAATACTACCTCCGTCCAGCCGTCGTTGTCCGTATCCTCAGTCGTAACCACTCCCGTAACGCTTGAAAGCGCGGCGCGGTCGTAGGTTTTGCCGTCGTCGCCGTCGTATATGCCTTCGCCCTTTTTGTTCTCCGTGTATTGGACGACATAGAGACTTACGGAGGAGGCGGAGTTTTTTGGCAGGTTGGCGGTCTTAATCCATACGGAAAGCCTATAATAGCCGAGAGGCGCGATCTCGAACGCGCCGAGTCCGTTGTCGCTTGCGGATGTCTGCGCGCTTGACGGTTTGATTGTGAATATACCGTAGCCGTCTATCGACAGACTGAGAACGTTGCCCTTACCCTCCATAACATAAGGCAGACCCGCATTCTCCGGAGACTCTATCACGCCGAAAAAATAATCGCTTTCGTCCACCGGCTTATACACGGGCGTGCTTGAGGAAATTTTTTCGGGGTCTATGTCGTTCGGCTGTTTCAAAGACCAACTGTCTGCGGCGTTGCTGTCGAAAAAGTCCCAATTTTCTATAAGGTTGCCGTTTTCGTCGGAGCTTATATCGGCGACGACGTAGCTCCTTACCGAATAGCCGTTCTCGCCAAAGTCCGCGTCGTTTGTGGTAACCGTTTTGTCGGGCAGTATGCCGGAGACGCTCGCGTCGAACTCATAGCCGGACGACAGATCCGTATGGTTTTCTAACTCCGCGAAGGAGTCCGCGTATTCGAGCCGCAGCGTGTCTACGAACATAAGCCCCTTGACGTGCGTGCTCACGTCCTCCGCGCCGCCCTCGCCGAGATTGTACGATATGGCAAAGGTGGTATTTTGGAATTGGTTTGCGCGGACGTAGAATATATATTCCTCCCATTCGCCTTCGGTTACTATGCCTTTGATTTCTATAACCGTCGAGCCTGCGGTCAGCTTGAGATTTCCGCCGAGAAGCTCGTTCACGGACGCGCCGCCCGCTAAAAGCTCCTTGTTGTACGCCTTGGTTATCGGCGTGCCCTCGCCGTTGTTGTCCTGATAGTATCTGTCCATGCCGTATTTGTATGAGGTGGAGTAAAAACTCGCGGAAGCGGAAGACGACTCGGAATCCGCAAAATACAGAGAGGTTCCCGCAGGGTCGTCGGTAAACTTTGCGTAGGCGTTTTTGTACGCGGTGAACTGCCTGTACGTAACCGCCCAATCCGTCGGATCCTTGCCGTATTCCTCCGTTCCGTTTGAATTGGCAAGAAGGTCCAACAACGCCGCGCGTATTTCACTGTCGTACTCGGGCGTTTCAAATAACTCTACCTCCGGAGTTTCGGGATCCTCGTCATGATCCCAGGTTTTCGGGACGTCCGGAGTTTCGGGGTTCTCGTCGTGATCCCAGTATACGTATTCGGCAAAATTCAACGGGTTATAGGTTTCGTTTCCCGTCGCCGCGTAGGCGTCCTTAAGCCATTGGAATACGTTTTCGTCGGTAACGAATATATCGCCGTTGCTCGATGAAGACGAACTGTTATTCTTCAACGTGTAGAGCGTGTCGATAATGGATATCATGGCGTTCTCATAGGAAGTGGAGGTAATATAGCCGCCGTCGGACAGCGAATCCCTAAACGAAAGCTCGCCGGACGGCGAAACGACGTCCAGGTACCGCGTAATCGTCGTGTTCGTCTTTGTAGGTAAATTTATGCGGATCGCGAGGCGTATGTTACTCGTCCCGTCCGTCTGGATGTATGTCGCGGCGGAATAAATTTTTGAGTAAGAGCCGTCGGTTGCCTTATAATAATCACCCGCCTTATCCGACACGTAGCTGACAAAGGAGAGGTTGTCGGTTCTGACCCACACGCTCACCGCGTAATACTTGCTGCGCTCCATGACTATGCCGCTCGTAGACGAACTCGCGTAGCCGTAGGCGGTGTAGTCCTTGTTCCAAAGCATAAGCAAAAAGCCGTCGTCGGGGAAGTCGGGCGTAGCCGCCGCCCCGCCCTGTCCCACGGGAGTCTCCGCGATAGAAGTTCCCACGTTCGCCGCGTCGGAATTCGTATAGTCCTTTGAAACCATACCGTAGGAAATGCGCGACGAGCCGCCCGGAGCGGATGCCTTGGAGGAATCCTTCGAGGCTCCCGCAACGGTGCTGTAGTCGTTAGGGGAAACGGGAGCGCCGTCCTCCTTGTATGTGGAGGAGGACGCGTCAAAATTCGGGTTAGGCAAAGCGAGAGAAATTATTGTTTCGGCCGGTTTTTCAGAAGCGGCGGACGACTCGTCGTATTCTTTTTTTGTAAGCTCCCTCGCCGTTACGTGGTCGAAAAATACCGCGAAAGAACCGGCCTCGCTCGCCGTTCCGTTCCAAAGACGCACGGATACGGATTTGGAGCTTGTCTTGTGCGCCGCGATATAGAAAGTATAGGTTTTCCACGCGTTCTCTGTGTCGATGGCGCCCGAATCGTACCATGCCGAGCCGCGAAGCTGTATGTGCGCTTTCGCGCCTTTCATCGTGTAGACGGATACTTTCAATTCGTAATACTTGCCCGCCGCCGCGGACAGAGACTGACTGTAATAGTAAGACGTCTTTTCCAACGAATTATCCTCGCCGCTGTAAATCATAAGCACATAGGGATCGTTTGTGGCGGTCTTATTATCTCCGTCATAATTTGTGAACGGATTCGGAACGTTCGCGGACCAGTTCTTTTTCGACGATTCGTATGCCGCCGCCGCAGTGTTGATTATGCCAGCTTTTAGCTGTTCCGTGGCAATCGACGAAGCGCCGCTGATTCCGTTCGTACCCGACCAGCTTGTCGCGGTGTACGGCGCGTCCGTGCCCGAATACTTCGTGAAATCGCCGTTGGTTATGAGATTCGTAACCGCCGCCTCATCCCATGTTACGCCGCCGTCCGTATTCTCGTCCGTGCAGGACGCGAGCGTAAGCAACAGCGACAAAATCAATACAAAACAGATTAAAAAACGCGAAAGCTTCTTTTTTTGCAAATTATCCATTTTTATTCACCTTATTTTATTTTATATTAAGAATTATATTTGCGGGAAAACTTTTATTCACAAAAGACCTTCCCGCGCTGCTTCCAAAAAAACTTAGAATTTTATCACGGCAATAGATAAATCGGTATTTTATTACGGCGGCGCGCCCTCTCTTTTTTTGAAAGGTAGCGTCCGCATAAACGGAAAGAGATTGGTCTAAAATGTTTGCCGTCTTATCGGTTTATCGGTCCCGAAACGCCGGACGCGGAAAGAGTTGCGGCGGCGTTCTTTAAAAAGACTATAAAATACAGTATAAATTATTATAATATAAATCGGGGCATTATGCAAACAATTTTAGGCACATAAAATATAAATCCGCGTTTTTTAGATTATAAAGTATGTAAAATTATAGATAATATATATAAAAGACGCCGGACGGCGGGGAAGCCGTTATATTTCATAACGATCATAAAACGCCGAACGGCGCGTTCGCGGAGGGAAAATGTTTAAAACGTTAAATATTCGGGCGTTAAACGAAAAAATAAACGCGGCGTTTTTGTTTATAGCGGGGGCGGCCGTCGGCTTTGTCAACGGCTTTTTCGGCGGCGGCGGGGGTATGCTCGCCGTACCTATTCTTTTTGCTCTCCGCAAAAATATCAAAAAAGCGCACGCGACCGCTATGGCGGTCATTCTGCCGTTGTCCGCCGTCAGCGGAGTTATTTATTTTATTAAAGGCGCGGCGGATATTCCCGTACTGCTAATTGCGGGCGGCGGCGTGATTGCGGGCGGCGTTTTAGGCGCGTTCCTCCTTAAAAAAATAAAAAACGAAGGGCTCGCGCTCCTATTTTACGTCCTTATGGTTCTTTCCGGCATTTATAGCCTGGTGTGGGGAAGTTGAAAAATCTTTTTAAAAACGGTGAGGATTTTTTAAGCCTTTCCAAAAAACTTTTGCGCGTTTTTGCGGTTATATTCAAACGAAAACATTGCGGATAAGCTCTTTTTCAAACGGAATACTAACGAAGTCGCCGACATATTTTCCGAGGCGAGAGGCCGAGTGTCAAGCGAAAAAACGAACGAATAAAAAATCCGTCCGTTTTTTGTTTTTTGTAATTTACCGGATAAATACGCGATAGATTTCGGAATCCGCGCACACCGACAAACCTCTTTCCGGACCTGACGGCAAAAGACGCCGTCGGCGCGGTTTTTAAAGAGATCTAATGAATAACGCGCGTCTTTGCGCGGGGCTTATATCGTTCTTTTTTCTTGTGAACGGCTCCGTGAAAAGCTCGAAAGTTCACCGCAAATCCGACGTTTTTATTTGCGGCTAGTATTTTTTGTTTCCGTTCCCGTCGCATTGTTTTTTCAACGCGAGAACGGCGTTCACGCCGAAAACGACCGTCCCTATGCCCGCAAAAAACGGAACGGCGGTACTGACGATATAAGCGAAAAGTAAATTGACGCCGGAAAAATCGACCGTAAGCGAAACGATAAACGCTATCAAAAAAACGCCCGTCAAAACGGAATAGAATACGGTTTCTTTTTTCATACCCGTTACGCTCCTTATAAAAAAATCTTTTGTGTTTATAGTTTATTATAAAATCAAAAAAATGTCAATATATTTTGAGAATTAAGATGCGAAAAAACGGTTCCGTTAAATAAAATCAAAAATATTAACCGAGTTTAGCGTGTCGAATCGGTGAAAAATGCGCTTTTTGGGCGACATTTTATCGGACGGCGGCATTTTTGTTTTGCTTATCCGAAGCTTATCGCGCGCCGGGATAAACGGCGTTACTCCCGCTCCAGCCGTTTCAACCGTTCCGAAAAAACGACGGCTCCGGCGCCGCAATCCGGTTGCGCGCCATGCGACGCTTCAAATCCCGCGCCCGCGCTTTTGAAAAAAGCGGATAAAGCCGCAGAAAGGTTTCGCGGGAATTTTAGCGCGCAAGCGGTTGACAAATCGCGCGATAGGGTATATAATTACAAACAAACAAAAAAGCGCCCGTACCTTTCCTCAAAAACGGCCGATGAAAACGCGCGGACATATTTTTCGGTATTAAAGTCTAAGAGCATGTACGAATAGGGTTTAAACGCGTCCGCCGCTCGCGGATCTTTAAAAACGCGGGCGGGACAAAATCTCCCTTAGTTTGCATTAGACCTCTTCCGGAACTGCGCTTACGGTATCTTTTGCCGTTTTACAGCGTGCCGCCGCATCGTAATTTTCATAATATACTGCATATACTGCGGGAGTGCGCGCCGTCAAACGCGCCGCGGCGGTTCGCGAAAACCCTCTAAAAGCTATTCGCCGCCAAATTTCAAAAGATGTATATTGTCAAATGCCCGCTTACGGGATCGGGCGTTTCTATGAAAGAATTCCTTAGGTAAAGAATATTTTTGAGCGTTTATTCATATCGTTTAAAAAAGAAGCGATTCGGTATCGCCTAATCGGAAAAAGAGCGGATAATTTTGCGTTGCGAATATCGCGGCGGACGCTCCGAAAAAAATGGGGCGGGTGCCGCCGTTACGGATATGATATATTATGTTTAAAGAATTGAAAGCGGATTTGAACGCGGTCGTTGAGAAAGATCCGGCGGCGCGTAATAAAACGGAGGTCGTACTCGCCTATTCGGGCTTTAAGGCGATCTTGTATTACAGAATCGCCCATTGGCTTTATAAAAAAAAGCTGAAACTTTTGGCGCGGCTTTTAAGCCAGCGCGCAAAGTATAAAACGGGTATCGAAATACACCCCGCCGCCGTAATCGGCAAGGGAATATTTATAGACCACGGTATGGGCGTGGTTATAGGCGAAACCGCCGAGGTTGGCGATAATGTGGTAATCTATCAAGGCGTAACCTTGGGCGGCACGGGCAAAGATACCGGTAAACGCCATCCGACTATTGAAAACGACGTTATGATAAGCTCCGGTTCTAAGGTTTTGGGTCCCATCACTATAGGCAAGGGAAGTAAAATAGGCGCGAACAGCGTGGTTCTCAAAAACGTGCCGCCGTATTCGACTGTCGTGGGTGTTCCGGGCAGAATCGTCCGGCGCAAGGGCGAGCGCGTAGACGATATTCTGGACCAGATAAAGCTCCCGGACCCCGTTGTGGACGAGTTTAAACGCATCGCGGTGCGGCTGAAAAACCTTGAAGAGGAGGCGGGAATAGACGCGTGCAAATACTCCGTTTCGCTATCCGACGACGAGACGGGCGCGGAGTTTTGGGGCGATGGAATTTAGGGGTGGGAGTTTGTTTGAAAAGTTACGCGTAGGAAGCCTTTTATCGGGGGGGAAAGCTTTCCGCGCGTGCCCCTTTTCAAATGACCTTATCGTTTTTTTTACGCTTATTTTTATAATTAATATAATCGTTACGGATCGGAAGCCGGTAAAAATAACCGTTGAGTTTTTTGTCGCGGGACGTTCTTAAAGATTCTTTATTCGTATTTGCGTAATAGGAAACGCCGTTTTTTTCGCGGTAAGAGTCAAAAAGTCCGCTTTTAGCCTGCGCGATTGTCAAGTTAAATAAATACGTTAAGTAAAGTTATGAGTAAATGCAATTGAGTAAATAACGTCGACGCGACGCATAGCGCGTAAAGCTATGCGGACACGCAACGAAATAAAGGAAAACGCGCGAAGGAAACGCGGCGAGTTTTCGCAACGGGAGAATTGACGGATGAAACTTTTTAATACCCTTTCGAGAAAAAAAGAGGAGTTTACGCCTATCGCCGAAACGGTGCGTATGTATTCCTGCGGACCGACCGTGTACAGCTTCGCGCATATAGGAAATTTCAGAACATATATCTTTACCGACCTTTTGCGCCGCGTTCTCAAATATAACGGCTATATAATCGACGGCGTGATGAATATAACCGACGTGGGGCATCTTCTCTCCGACGCGGATACCGGCGAGGATAAAATGCAAAAAAGCGCAAAGGAGCAAAATAAATCGCCGCAGGAAATCGCCGATTTTTACACCGAAGCGTTTTTTCGGGATATTAAAAAGCTGAATATAAATATGCCCGAACGGATAGTCAAGGCGACCGACCACATAGATGAGATGATAGCGTATGTAGCCGCCCTTCGGGAAAAGGGCTACGCCTACGCGATAAGCGACGGAATTTATTTCGACATAAGCAGATTCGGCGGCTACGGCAAGCTTTCCGGCGCGTGCCTCGACGACAAAATCGCGGGCGCGCGCGTCGAAATAAACGCCGAGAAACGTAATCCCGCCGATTTTGCGCTCTGGAAAAAGGCGGAAAAAGAGCACATAATGCAATGGACGAGTCCGTGGGGGATGGGCTATCCCGGTTGGCATATAGAATGTTCCGCGATGAGTATGAAATATCTCGGCAGACATTTTGATATACACACGGGCGGCGTCGACCATATTCCCGTTCACCACGAAAACGAAATTGCTCAAAACGAGGCGCTTACGGGTGAAAAAAGCGTTAATTATTGGGTGCATTCCGAGTTTCTGCTCGTGGACGGCGGTAAAATGAGTAAAAGCCTAAAAAATAACTACACGATAGACGACTTGGAAAAACGCGGCTTTTCCGCTCTCGATTACCGCTTTTTTTGCCTCAACGCTCATTACAGAAAAAAATTGAATTTTACGGCGGAAGGACTCGCCGCCGCGAAAACCGCACTGGCTCGCCTCAAAGCCGCCGTCGCCGCGCATAGAAACGCCGAAAGAAGCGCGGCGTTGAAAGAGCCTATTTCCGCGTATATCGCCGAGTTCGAGGAGGCGATAAACGACGACCTCAATATACCGCTCGCGCTGGGCGCGCTGTTTAAAATGGTGAAAGAAAAGAAAAGCGCGGACATATATGACGCCGCGCTCGTTATGGACGGCGTTTTCGGACTGAAGCTCGGCGAGGAAACCGCCGACGACGGGGTCGGGAGTCGTGCCGGAACCGCGGCTGGAACCGGCGAAAAAACCGGAGAAATCGCGGGAATCATTCCTCCGGAAATCGTCGCGATGATTGAGCGAAGACGGGTTGCTAAATCGCTGAAGGATTACGCGCTCGCCGACGGGATAAGAAAGGAAATCGAAGAAAAAGGTTATAAATTAATCGATACGAAAGACGGCGCGCGGGCGGAGAAGATATAAGTAAAGAACGGAGATTTTTACAAGAACCCGATTACGTATTCCGAGGTTTCTTAAAAATATACGG
The DNA here is from genome assembly GCA_031275485.1 of Clostridiales bacterium. Taxonomy (GTDB): domain Bacteria; phylum Bacillota; class Clostridia; order Christensenellales; family JAISNN01; genus JAISNN01. The sequence goes on from JAISOS010000073.1 coordinate 41,745, forward strand.
AGGAAATCCGGATCGGTATAATTTACGGGGGCGTTATCGTTTTTTAAAAAACATGCGTAGGATTTGAACAAAAGGCTTTTCCCCGCGCCCCTTTCCAATAAACTTTGACGTGCGTTTTACGGTTTCGTTTAAACAAAGCTATACGGTTAAGTTTTTTTTTGCGTAATACAAATAAATGTTGCTAAACGCTGCGGCTGAATTTCCATGCGGAATATAATGGAAATAAAATATGGAAAAACCTGAGGAATTAGAGAAATAGAGTATGGAGAAAGCGCGGGAATTAAGGAAGTAAAATATGAAAAAAGCGAGGGTGATAGGCGCGGGACTCGCGGGTTGCGAGGCGGCGTATCAGCTGTTGAAAGGCGGTGCGGAGGTCGAGCTTTTCGAGATGCGCCCGCATAAAAAAACGCCCGCGCACGTTACGGGCGATTTCGCCGAATTGGTATGCAGTAACAGCCTGAAAAGCGAGGATGTTTTTACGTCGTCGGGGCTTTTGAAACGCGAAATGGAGCTTATGGATTCGCTGATTCTGCGTTGCGCGAACGCCGCCCGTATTCCGTCGGGTTCCGCGCTCGCGGTGGACAAGGAGCGGTTTTCGGAGGCGGTGCAACGCGGGCTTGCGCGGTTTTCCAAGCTCACGGTCGTAAGGCGCGAAACGGAAAAAATCGAAAACGTGCCGCAAATAATCGCGACTGGACCGTTGACGGACGGCGGGCTTATGGACGAATTGCAGAAATTGACGGGCGGCGCGGCGTATTTTTTCGACGCCGCCGCGCCGATTGTGAGCGCGGAAAGCATAGATTACGAACGGGCGTTTTTCCAGTCGCGCTACGGTAAGGGCGGCGATGGCGGCTATCTAAACTGTCCGTTGGACAAGGATGAATACGGGCGGTTTTACGAGGAGTTAATCGCCGCCGAGTGTGCCGAAATCAGGGACTTTGAGGAAAGAGCGGTTTTTTCGGGTTGCATGCCCGTGGAGATTATGGCGAAACGCGGGCGCGATACGCTGAGATTCGGACCGATGCGCCCCGTCGGGATTCGCGGAATTGACGGCAAAAGACCGTATGCCGTCGTACAATTAAGACGCGAAAACGCCGGAGGCACGATGTATAACTTGGTTGGCTTTCAGACGCATTTGAAATTCGGCGAACAGAAACGCGTCTTTTCACTTATTCCCGCGTTAAAAAACGCGGAATTTTTGCGCTTCGGCGTAATGCACAGAAATTCCTACGTCCTCGCGCCCGCCGTATTAAAGGAGACCTTCGCGCTGAAAGCCGAGGGATACGGGCATATTTTTATAGCCGGTCAGCTAAGCGGTGTCGAGGGATACGTCGAAAGCGCGGCAAGCGGTCTTGTCGCCGCGAAAAATATGCTCAGGATTCTGCCGGAATTATCGGACGCGCAACCGTTCGCGCCGTCAAAAGGAACGGAAACGGGTATGCGTTCGCATGAAAATATTGCGAATGCGCCGCAGTTTATGCTTTCGCGTGAAACCGTATCGAACATATCGCAGTTTATGCCGCCTCCCGAAACTATGACGGGCGCGCTCTGCCGCCATATCGCGTATGCGGAAGCGAAAGATTTTCAGCCGATGAACAGTAACTTCGGGTTGTTGCCACCGCTTGAAAAAGCCGTAAGGGACAAAAAAAAGCGCAAGGAGGAATACGTAAGACGGGCGGGCGCCGCTATGGATGAATATATAAAAAACGAGAGAAAATAAAGCGCGTAAAAACGATCTCGGGACACATAGCCTAAACGATCCCGGCGACACGGCGGCATAGCGTTAAGCGTTTTATTGTTTTTTGCTACGCCGGCGTTAACAAGGCGGATATTTCCGCCGAATTTGAGGCGCGCGATAACCGTTAGTTTTTTTGGAAAGGAGCGCGGGGGAAACCTTTTATGAACAAAAGGTTTCCCCTGCGTAAGTTTTAAAAATAAAAAAGTAAAAAGGCGGACGGATTCGCCGGATGTCTGAATAAATTTGTTAAAAAAAATTACGCGATTTCGGTTTAATACGGTTGATTTTTATTTTATTTATGGTATAATATAGTGGTTGTTAAAATAATGACAAAGTGATTTTATTTTTGACGCGGAGCGGAGGATACGATGGCTAAGATCAAATTGACAAAGGCGGCGTTCAACGGTACGGCGGCGCAGGAGGCGGAATTGAGGGCGGCGCTTGCCGAAATTAAAAAGAAAAAAGGCGCGATTATGCCAGCGTTGCAAAAGGCGCAGGAAATTTACGGATATTTGCCCGTAGAGGTGCAGGTTATAATTGCCGAGGAATTAAACGCACCCGCAGAAGAGGTGTTCGGCGTGGCGACGTTTTATTCGCAATTTACGCTCAATCCTCGCGGACGGTATAACGCGAGCGTGTGTCTGGGCACGGCGTGCTATGTGAAAGGGGCTGGAGAGGTTTTGGATGCTTTGAAAATTCAGCTAGGAATAGAAACGGACGAATGCTCGGCGGACGGCAAATTTTCGCTCAACGCGACGAGGTGTATAGGTTGTTGCGGACTCGCGCCCGTGATGACGATTAACGACAACGTCTACGGCAAGATCGGCGCGGACGACGTGGAGAAAATTTTGCGGAATTATTAGGGAACTCGCCGAAAATTTTAAAAACGGCTGAATTTTGTTGCGGCGCGGCACAAACGAAATTACGGAACCGCATAATCGCAAAGCGCGAACAAATAATATTTTATCGCTTGTACGGAAATATTTAATATAGATGAAAAAGCGAAATTGCGGAGTTCCAAACAAGTATTTTTAGGGTTTTTACGAGATTTTAAAATATGAGAGAATTGTCCTTGAACGTACTCGATATAGCTGAAAATTCTATAGCGGCGGGCGCGGCGCGAATAGATATTTCGCTGACGCTGAATGAAAACCTTTTGGAAATTTCAATAAAGGATAACGGTTGCGGTATGAGCGGCGATTTTTTGGCAAGGGTCGCGGATCCGTTTACGACGTCGAGAACCACGAGAAGGGTAGGCGTGGGCATACCTTTTTTCAAGATGGCGGCGGAAATGACGGGCGGCGGCTTTCGTATCGAATCCAAAGAGGGAGAGGGTACGGAAATTGCCGCCGTATTCGATATAGAGAGCGTGGACTTTATGCCTATGGGCGACATAGGCGACACGTTGGGCGCGCTCGTTATGCACGCTCCCGACACGGAATTTACGCTTAGGATAGACGTTCGCGGAAACGTCTGCGAATTTTGCACGGCGGAGATTAAAGAAATTTTGGATGGTCTGCCGATAGACGCGCCCGAGGTTATAAGCTTTATTAAATCGACTGTGAAAGAAAATTTCGACAGTATAAACGGAGGGATTATTCCATGAAATCAATAGAGGAATTAAAGGCCATAAAAGCCAGAATGCAGGCGGAAATCAACACCCGCGACGCGTCTACCGACGCGGATACGCGCATAGTCGTCGGCATGGCGACTTGCGGTATCGCCGCGGGTGCGAGACCCGTTCTAAACGCATTCCTAGAGGAGGTACGCAATAAGCGTCTGAGCGGCGTGAGAGTTACGCAAACCGGCTGTCTCGGAATGTGTAAATTAGAGCCTATGGTCGAGGTGTTCGTGCCGGGCAAGGAAAAGGTGACGTATGTAAAGGTTACTGCGGATGCGGCGCGGAAAATTGTCGCCGATCATATCGTGAACGGTAGCGTCGTGAACGAATACGTTATAACTAACGTGTAGGCAGGAAGAATTAGGATAAGGACGGTTGTTGTAAATTTAATATTAATGCCGACGGAAAGCGGCGGCGGGATGCAAATGAAGACGGATGATTTGCGGCAAATATTTCGCTCTTTTTGAATTTTGGCGGCTTCGTGAATAAAATAACGGTGAACGTTCCCTCGCGCAGAGTTGTTTATTTCTGTAGTATTTTTTTTCGTTTGGTTCGTTTGTTCGGTAATAAAACGATCGAAGACGTTTTCCGCGCGGCGGGGCGGAAAGGCTTGCTTATTTCGGCTGTTTTACATACTTAGTAAGCCTCTCGAAGCTTCCGATAGGGATGTAAGGATATGCGTAGGCGCCGCGTTAAGTTTTGACGGCGTAGGCATATAATCGAGGCGGTATATAATGCCGGGCATAATAAAGCGTTCGCCGGAGTGTTCGGTTTTTCTTTGTGCCGGACTGTCATAAATGCCTATACCCGGCTGTATGCCTTTGAAACGCTGTTTCGCGTGTGGGAGTTAGGCCACGTGTAACAAGCTTTGCGTCCGTAAGCGCGGCTTGCCGCTCTGGGCAACGCTTTTTCCTGCGTTCATCGCTACGGCGGAAAAAGCGTCCGGCGGACGTGCGATTTTGAAGTAATCGCTATATAACCGTTAGTTAGCATCGAAAGTTTTTTTGGGAAAATGTCTTTTTGTCAAAAAAGGCTTTTCCCGCATAAAAAAGCCGCGTAAAAATCTCCGGCTCAATTAAAAAACATTTAATAATATTTAAGATACAGGAGAACGTTTAAATGATTAGAAACCACATTCTTGTTTGCGGCGGCACGGGCTGTACATCCGGTAAAAGCCGCGAAATTCTGGAAAGATTCAATCGCCTGCTCGCGGAAAACAACCTTTCCTCCGAGGTGCAGGCGATTATGACGGGCTGTTTCGGACTCTGCGCGTTGGGACCCGTCGTCGTCGTCTATCCGGAGGGCGCGTTTTACAGTCAGGTCAAAGAGACCGACGTGGACGAAATCGTTTCGGAACACATCGTAAAGGGCAGAATCGTCAAAAGACTGCTTTATTCCGAGACGGTGAAGGAGGGCGAGAACGCAGTGTCCTCGCTCAACGAAACGAGTTTTTATAAAAAGCAGATGCGTCTGGCTCTCAGAAACTGCGGCGTAATTAATCCCGAAAATATCGACGAGTACATTGCTTACGACGGTTACGCCGCGCTCGCTAAGGCGCTGACGGAGATGACTCCTCAGGGAGTTATAGACGTAATAAGAGCGTCGGGACTTAGGGGGCGCGGAGGCGCGGGCTTTCCGACCGGTAATAAATGGCAGTTTGCGCGAGACGTTTCGGGAGATACTAAATATGTGTGTTGCAACGCCGACGAGGGCGACCCGGGCGCGTTTATGGACAGGTCGGTCTTGGAGGGCGATCCGCACGCGGTACTGGAGGCTATGGCGATAGCCGGCTACGCTATCGGCTCGAATCAGGGCTATATATATGTCCGCGCCGAATATCCCATCGCCGTTTCGAGGCTGAACGTCGCGATAAAGCAGGCGAAAGAATACGGTCTGCTCGGAGATAATATATTCGATACCGGCTTTAATTTCGACATAGAGATACGCTTGGGAGCGGGCGCGTTCGTTTGCGGAGAGGAAACCGCGCTTATGACGTCAATCGAGGGAAACAGAGGCGAACCCCGTCCCCGTCCGCCTTTTCCGGCGGTCAAGGGGCTTTTCGCGAAGCCTACGATTTTGAACAACGTCGAGACTTACGCTAACGTAGCTCAGATTATCTTAAAGGGCGCGGAGTGGTTCGCGTCTATCGGCACGGAGAAATCTAAGGGTACGAAGGTGTTCGCCGTGGGCGGTAAGATACAGAATACGGGGTTGGTCGAGGTGCCTATGGGTACGACGCTCCGGACGATAATAGAGGACATAGGCGGCGGCATACCGAACGGCAAAAAGTTCAAGGCGGCGCAGACGGGCGGACCTTCGGGCGGCTGTATTCCCGCGAGTCATCTCGACATAGCCATAGATTATGAGAACCTTTTGGCGATCGGTTCTATGATGGGATCGGGCGGTCTTATAGTCATGGATGAGGACACTTGTATGGTGGATATTGCGAAATTCTTTTTGGAATTTACCGTCGAAGAGTCTTGCGGCAAATGCACGCCGTGCAGAATCGGCACGAAGCGGCTGTACGAAATGTTGGAAAAGGTTACGAAAGGCACGGCGACGGAGCAGACGCTTGCGGAAATGGAAAAGCTCTGCTATTATATAAAGGACAATTCGCTTTGCGGGCTGGGGCAGACCGCGCCTAATCCCGTGCTGTCCACGCTCAGATATTTCAAGGACGAATACCTCGCGCACGTCAACGGAAAGCGTTGCCCGTCGGGCGTATGCAAGAGCCTGATTTCTTTTCAAATAAACGAAAAATGCGTGGGATGCACACTTTGTTCTAGGAAGTGTCCGGTTAGCGCGATTACGGGTAAGGTCAAGGAACGCCACGTTATCGACAAAGAAAAATGTATAAAGTGCGGCGTTTGCTACGAGAACTGCAAGTTCAAAGCGATAACGAGAGGATAAGGAGAATTACGATGAGCGATATAAAAACGGTTAATTTAAAAATAAACGGTATGCCCGCCGCCGTACCCGCGGGTTCGACGATTTTGGAGGCGGCGCGCTATGTCGGAATAAAAATTCCGACGCTGTGTTACTTAAAGGACATAAACGCCATAGGCGCGTGCCGCGTATGCGTCGTCGAGGTCAAGGGCGCGAGAAGCCTCGTCGCCTCCTGCGTTTATCCCGTAAACGAGGGAATGGAGGTGTTTACGGCCACTCCTAAGGTGCTGGAAAGCCGCAGGACTACGGTAGAGCTTATGCTCTCCGACCATAACAAAAATTGCCTGTCGTGCGTCAGAAGCACAAATTGCGAATTGCAGACGTTGGCGGAGGAACTGGGTTGCAACGCGCAAAAATTTTCGGGCGAAACGAAGTTCTATCCTGCGGACGCGACGCACGCGTCCATTATCAGGGACAACAGCAAATGTATACTTTGCCGCCGGTGCGTCGCCGCCTGCAAAAACTATCAGTCCGTAGCCGTCATAGGCGCGAACGCGAGAGGCTTCGACACGCACGTGGGTTGTCTTTTCGAGAGAAGACTGAACGACGTCGCATGCGTGGGTTGCGGTCAGTGTATCAACGTGTGTCCGACGGGCGCGCTCCGCGAAAAGGACGGGATAGACGACGTTATGCGGGCTATGAACGACCCGTCCAAAACGGTAATCGTAGGAACCGCGCCGTCCGTTAGAATCGCGCTCGGCGAGGAGTTCGGCTATCCGACGGGTACGAACGTCGAGGGCAAAATGGCGGCGGCGCTAAGGCGTTTGGGCTTTAAGCACGTTTTCGACGTGGATTTTTCCGCCGATCTCACGATTATGGAGGAAGGATACGAGTTTTTATCGCGGGTCAAAAACGGCGGCGCGTTGCCTATGATAACTAGTTGCTCTCCGGGTTGGGTAAAATTTATCGAGCACAATTTCCCAGAGCTTATACCGAATCTCTCATCCTGCAAGTCTCCGCAGCAGATGTTCGGCGCGGTCGCGAAAACCTATTACGCCGAAAAACTCGGCGCGGATCCGAAGGATATGTACGTCGTCACGGTTATGCCGTGCACGGCGAAAAAATTCGAAAAGGGCAGATCGCATCAAGACGCGGCGGGCGTTCCCGACGTGGACGCCGTGTTGACGACGAGGGAGTTTGCGCGGTTTATAAAGCGTCAGGGAATAATATTTAAAGAGCTTCCGGACGAACCTTTCGACGCGCCTTTCGGGATAGGTTCAGGGGCGGGCCTGATTTTCGGTTCGTCGGGCGGCGTTATGGAAGCGGCTCTCAGAACGGTCGCCGAGGTCTTGGAGGGTAAGCCCTTGAAAGGGGTTGATTTCTGCGCCGTAAGGGGCTTGGACGGCGTCAAAGAGGCGGAATACGCCGTCGCGGAAATGAAAGTAAAGGTAGCGGTCGCGAGCGGTCTCAAAAACGCGCGCGCACTTATGGAAAAGGTTAAAAGCGGCGAGGCGGATTATCATTTTATCGAGATTATGGCATGTCCGGGCGGCTGTCTGAACGGCGGCGGTCAGCCTATCAAAACCGCGTATGAGAGGAATTTTACGGATTACCGCGCCGACAGAATGAACGCGATTTACAAATCCGACAGGGCGATGACGCTTAGGAAAAGCCATGAGAATCCCGCGATTAAGGAAATCTATAAGGAATATTTCGGCGAACCGAACAGCAACAGAGCGCATCACGTTTTGCATACAAAATATACGGGCAGAAGCAAAATATAGCGTAATTTCGTCGGGCCTGCCGCGTAATATCACCGAAGTTTTTTGGAAAAGGGAGCGGTGGAAAGCCTTTTGTGAACAAAAGGCTTTCCACCGCATAATTTTTTAATAAAAATAAAAAGGTTTCCCATTTTTTTTCTTTGAGTTTTTTCTTTGTTGTGCTATAATGTTATCTAAATAAGAGCGGAATTTTCAGGAGCGCGAGACCCCGTTTTTACGGTGCCTTGTCCGCAAAAACGGGAAACGAAGCGTAAACCGAAAGCGAAGCGGCGGCAAAAAGAAAAAAAGCTATGCCGCGAGAAATTAAAAAATGCCGCGGCAAAAAAAATCGGAAAAAACGGAGTTTTTATGATAGAACTTGAAAACGTCGGCTTTTCATATAGGGACGGCGAGGAAAACGCGATAACCGCCTTGAACGGCGTAACTCTCGATTTTGCAAAGGGTGAATTTACCGCCGTTCTGGGGCGTAACGGAAGCGGGAAAAGCACGCTCGCGAAGCTATTGAACGCGTTATTGCTACCGACGGAGGGCAGAGTTCTCGTATTCGGAGCGGATACGGCGGACGAAAACGAGTTGTTCGGGATAAGAAAGAGCGTGGGAATAGTATTTCAGAATCCGGACAATCAGACCGTCGCGAGCATCGTCGAGGACGACGCGGCGTTCGGACCGGAAAACTTGGGTTTGCCGCGCGAGGAAATTATACGCCGCGTCGATTGGGCGCTGAAAGCCGTAGGAATGGAGGAATACCGTTTCGCGTCGTCGTCGGGAATGAGCGGCGGCCAAAAACAGCGCGCCGCAATCGCGGGAATACTGGCTATGAAGCCGAAAGTAATAGTATTCGACGAGTCAACCTCAATGCTTGACCCGAGCGGCAGGAAAGAGGTTATGTCCGTCATTAGGAAGCTGACGGGCGAGGGCTTAGGCGCGATACTGATAACGCACGATATGGGCGAGGCGGCGGATGCGGACAGGGTAGTCGTGCTTGACGGCGGCGCGGTCGTCGCGGACGGCACGCCGAGAGAGGTTTTTTCGGGTGCGGACGTCGGCGCGTATAATTTGAAATTACCGCTTGCGGCGGCTATCGCCAAAAGACTCGAGGACGGCGGAATTCGGACGGACGGAGCCTTTACGGAGGCGGAATTAACCGAGGCGATATACCGCGCTTTAAAGTGAAATAAGGGGCTTTACGCGAAGAGAGTTTTTGAAAAAAATTATATGCGGAAAATCTTATCATAAAAGAAAAGATTTTCCGCGCGCTCCTTATCGAAAAACCTTAACGGAGGGGTAACGGTTCCGTAAAAAGAAAACGCCTCGGATAGTTTTTTTGGGAAAGACAAAACGTCGCCGTAGCCGTATTTTTCATAATCCGATTCGCGCTCTTTATCAAAAGACTTCGTTATACCTTTCTTAAAACTTGCGGATTAGCGCAAGATATGGTATAATAAACGACAACGGATCGCGACGCTATACGGTCGTTATTGCGGTAAAGATTGAGGTCGCCTTTTTCGCGGCGAACGACGAAAAAACCGTATTTTCGTATTGCCCGGATACGTCCCCCCCTTTTCGTGTCTCTCGCGGCAAGAAATTCAACGCTTATTTTCCGCGCAATTCCTATGCTGCCGGCCGTATGGCGAATAAACCTTTAAACTGCACGCCGCGCAGCTTAAACGATCGCGGTCACGCGGCTGTAAAACGCTTTGCAGCTTACGGTTTTTTCACTGTGACGGCGCTAAAAGGGCGGGTATCTCCGGCAAATTTGAAGCGGGCTTCAAATTTCTTTTAAATTACGCGGCGCGTATTAAAAGTTTATTCGGTATAACCTCAAGCGCGGGTTTTAGGCTATGTCGGTCGTGTTATATTATTAAAGTCTTTTGAAAATGGGCGCGGGGAAAGCATTTTGTTTGCAAAAGGCTCCTCCCGCATAAGCCTCAACAAGAAAGGAAAAACGTCTAATGCCGATCACGGTAAAAAATTTATCATATACGTATATGAAGGGCACGCCTTACGAACGCGCCGCGTTGAAGAACGTCTCCTTGGAAGTGGAGGACGGCGTTTTTTTAGGCATAATCGGCGCGACGGGCAGCGGAAAAAGCACGTTTATAAAGCATTTGAACGGCTTGATTAAATTGACGGAGGGCAACGGGGGCATTGTCGTAGACGGAATCGACCTGACCGCCAAAAAGCCGGATTTAAAGCTGGTGCGGCAAAAAATAGGTATGGTTTTTCAGTATCCCGAGAGCCAATTGTTCGCGGAAACCGTACTCGACGATGTGTGTTACGGTCCGAGAAACATGAAAAAAAGCAGAGAGGAATGCGAAGCTCTGGCGAAAGAGGCGATGACGCTTGCGGGTTTGGATTTCGAGAACTTTAAAGGGCGTTCGCCGTTCGAGCTTTCGGGTGGAGAAAAACGCCGCGCCGCGATAGCGGGCGTCATTGCGTGCAGACCCGAATATTTAATTTTGGACGAGCCGTCCGCAGGGCTTGACCCCAAGGGCAAGGACGATATCTACGCCTTAATCGGTCGCATAAGGGCGGTCGATAAGGTTACGGTCGTCGTCGTTTCCCACGACGTAGACGAGATTTGCGAGTATGCCGACAGGATAGCCGCGTTCGATAAGGGCGAGATTTTCGCGGAATTCGACGCGGAGGATATAGGCGAATACGGAAGAGTTCTGCGCGAAAAGGGCTTGGGGATTCCGCTGACGGCGCGCGTCGCGGAGGAGCTGAAAAGGCGCGGTATAGAAGCGGATTTTAAGGTGCGAGAAAAGGACTTTACCGAGAGCGTTTTACGGTATTATGCCGCTAAACGCGCGGTAAAAAAGGAGGGCGGCGGTTTATGAAAGATATGACGTTCGGACAATATTATCCCGCGGATTCGCCCGTGCACAGGCTTGATCCGCGCACAAAGTTGCTCTTCGTGTTTTTTTACATTATCGCCGTATTTTTTATCGAATCGTTTTTGGGATACGCGGCGGTCGCGCTTTATATCGCCGTCATAATAATCGCGTCGAAAATTCCGTTTAAGACCGTACTGAAAAGCGTTCGTGCCGTTATATTCATTCTGCTGTTAACAATGCTTTTGAATCTGTTGTTTTACAGGGAGGGAGAGGTCGTTTTCGCGTTCTGGATTGTCCGCGTAACCGGAGCCGGCTTGAAGTTTTCGCTTACCATGGCGCTCCGTCTGATTTTGTTAGTGGCGGGCACGGCGATGCTGACCTTTACGACCACGCCGACCGCGCTCACCGACGCGCTTGAAAGCGTCTTGAAACCCTTAAATATTTTCCGTATAAACGTGCGCGATTTCGCGCTGATTATGAGCATAGCGCTCAGGTTTATCCCGTCCGTCAGGGAGGAAGCCGACAGAATTATTTCCGCGCAAAAGGCAAGAGGCGCGGATTTTGACACGGGGAATATAGTGCGGCGGGCAAGAGCCATGTTGCCCGTTTTGATTCCGCTTTTCGTAAGCTCGTTAAGACGCGCCGACGAGCTGGCGCTGGCTCTCGATTCGCGTTGCTACAACCTCTCTGACAAACGCACGAAAATGAAGGTTTTGAGATATAAAACGGCGGATTTGGGCGCGGCTTTTTACGCGCTGATTTTCGTCGGGCTTATAATTTGGGACAGGCTTTTTTTGACCGGAATAGCCGGGCGGATCATATGAAAAAGGGTATGAAAAAACGCGTAAAAAATATGTCGTAAAACGCGGTATAGAAGCGCTAAAAATCATATGAAAAAAAATACGAAAAAGGCACAGAAAACGCGCAAAAAAATACATAAAAAACGTATAAAAATACAATAAAAATAACGAAGCTTTTTTGGAAAGAGGCGCGGAGAGCCTTTTGTGAATAAAAGCCCCCCGCGCATAAATTCTCCTTAAAAAAGAAAACGTATAAAAACGGCGGCGTATTATGATATATGCGATAAGCGATTTGCATCTTTCCTCGGCTGTCAACAAGCCTATGAACATATTCGGCGGCAATTGGGAGAACTATTGGGACGACATAAAAGCCGATTGGCAAAGCAGGGTGAAGTCCGACGATTTGGTGCTGATTGCGGGCGACATTTCGTGGGCGATGCGTTTGGAGGACGCCGTACCCGATTTGAAGGACATAGCCGCGTTGAACGGAAAAAAGGTCATAATAAAGGGCAATCACGAGTACTGGTGGAATTCCTATTCCAAAGTCAAAGCCGCGTTGCCCGATAGCGTTTACGCGATTCAAAACGACGCGCTTAAACTGAACGGCGTAATTATCGCGGGTACGCGGGGCTGGTCCGTTCCGGACAGGAATTCGACAGCCGAGGACATAAAAATTTACGAGCGGGAAAAGTTGCGTTTAAAGCTGACCTTAGACTTCGCCGCGCGGCTCCGTGCGGACGGCGAGGATATATATTTTATGACGCATTACCCGCCGTTTAACGCTAACGGCGATGACAGCGATTTTACGGAAATCATCTCGCGATATCCCGTCAAATGCGCGGTTTACGGACACCTGCACGGCAGGGACGCAAGAGCGCGTTTCGAGCTTAAGAAAAACGGAATAACGTACTACCTTACATCCTGCGACTTAGTCGGCAATAAGCTGATTGAGCTTTTTTGAAAGTTTATTAAGTTTTTTTGGGAAATGGGTGTGCGGAGGAACCTTTTGCGAACAAAAGATCCCCCCCGTAAAGGTCTTATCATTAGCAAAAAAGGAGAAATTTTTATGAATACGGTCGCGCTTGCGAAAAGAGTTACCGAGGGATACGAGATTGATAAAGACGAGGCGGAGGCGTTAATCGACGTCGATTTGGACGAGCTGGCGGCTTGCGCGGACGGAATCAGGCGTAAATTTTGCGGTAACGCGTTCGATATATGCTCTATAATAAACGGCAAAAGCGGCGGGTGCACGGAAAATTGCAAGTTTTGCGCTCAGTCCAAGCAACACGATACGGGCTGTCAAACCCACGCGCTGATAGAGGCGGATACGGTAGTCGCCCGCGCCGTCGATAATTACGAAAAGGGCGTAAAACGCTTTTCGATCGTTACGGCGGGCAGGACGCTTACGGACGGCGAGGTGACGGGCGTGTGCGCGAGCTACGAAGCCGTGGGGCGGGCTTGCGGCGTTTTTAAATGCGCGTCGCACGGGCTTTTACGCTATGAGCAGTTCGTAAAATTGCTGGCGGCGGGCGTAAAGCGCTATCATTGCAACCTTGAAACCTCGCGGAATTTTTTTTCGAAAATTTGCTCTACGCACACTTACGACGACAAAATCACGGCGATAAATACCGCTAAAAAAGCGGGACTGGAGGTGTGTAGCGGCGGGATTATTGGATTAGGCGAGAGCTTCGGGGACAGAATAGATATGGCGTTCGAATTGCGCGGTTTGGACATAAAATCCGTGCCTATGAACGTTCTCAATCCCGTCAAGGGTACGCCTTTTGAAAATCTTCCGGTTTTGAGCTATGACGAGGTTATAAGAACGGTAGCCGTTTACCGTTTTATTCTGCCCGACGCCGCGCTCCGAATGGCGGGCGGGCGCGGTTTGTTCCGCGACAAGGGCGAAAGGGCGTTCAAGTCGGGCGCGAACGCCGCCGCGACGGGCGATATGCTGACTACGGGCGGCATAAGTATCGCCGCCGATACGGCGCTTGTGAGGAGCTTGGGCTACGAGGTGAAATTGTTATGAAAAAGCGCCCCGCGTCCGCTCCTGAACGCCGCAATTTCATCATTCCGCGATGCGGCGTAGCGGCTTAGCGGAATTTTTACTACGGCGCGTTCACTCAAACGTAAGTAAACGGAAGGATTTTAGGCGGTTTTCGTTCTTTTCAAAGCGTTTAACGGCGGTGCGCGGGAAAACAACAATGCCGAAAGAGGTAAGTAAACGCAAGAAACGCGCCGTTTGCGCTTTATTTGAACACATCACAAAACATAAGGGGATTTAAGGGAGGGATAAAAGTTATACGACTAAATTCGCCCCCGCCGTTATAAGTTCGGAAAACAGCCGTTTTTTTGAGCATGCGGACTCTGTACGCGTTCTCGCCATAATAACCGTATCTTTAACGTCGAACTCCAAAAGCCGGAACATTTGCCTCGCATAATCGAAATATACTTTAAACTTGTCCGCGTCCGGATTGCCTTGCGTAAACACAATCGCAAGTTTTCTGTTCGCGTTGTCCTCTTTAAAACGCGGCGAAAATCTCGGCGTAATTTGGGCGAATAATCTATCGGTGAATATTTTTGCCTGCGCGCTCATTTGTCCCATATAAACGGGGGTGTCCAGCACGAGTCCGTCGGCTTCTTTCAACGCGGCGTATAGCTTTTGCATATCGTCTCCAGACCGCACTCGTCGCTTTTTACGTAGCATAGACAGCTGCGGCAGGGATTTATATTGAGTTCGTCGGCGTTCCACATCTCGACGCTTGCGCCCTGTTCTTTCGCGCCGTCGAGTATTTTGGCGACGGTCTACGCCGTGTTTCCGTTCTTATGCGGACTCGCGTTATAACCTATGATTTTCATACAAAGCGTCTCCAGATCGGTTTATTTATTTATTTATATTGAAAGGCATTGGACTTCTTGCGAAACTGAGTCGGTCGAGTATCCTTTACCGCTTTCGGTGCGCCGCCGCGTTGTTTTTTCTAACATACCGCGAGAGCATGCGCAGTCAAAAACAACGCGGTTTCGCGCCGAAAACCGCTTAAAAACTATTCTCCGTCAATTCTCGAAAAAAATCCGTTAAAAAATCCCGTAAGATTTAAAAATTTAAGCGTCTTATAATTTCATCACAACCTCGAACGCGCTCCTTGTCGCGTCGGCTATGCGTCCCGATTTCAGAGCGTCGCCGATTACAAACACATTCGCGCGTTTATTTTTTAATTCATTGTATAGAGCGTTTTCGGGGCGTACGCCCATTGCGAGTACCGTCGCATCCGCCGCTATTTTCGTTTGTACGCCCGTCTTTGTGTGTTCGGCGATTACGCCGCCGTCCTCGATTTTTACGAGTCTTAGCGAGGTCAGAATTTCCGCGCCAAGCTCTTTCAATTTCGGCAGTATGTCGTCCGGGTGCTGCATCCACATTCCCGGCGCGGGTCTGTCCGCCATTTCTATCACGGTAACGCGGTTTTTTTGCGCCAAAATCAGCGCGGCGTCAAGTCCCGTCATGCCCGATCCGACGACGGCGATCCTTTGATTTTCGGGCGCGAACCTTCCGTCGAAAACCGCCGGAGAAGGGTATACGAAAGGCGAGTCTATACCGTCGATATTTTTCGGAATCAAGGGCGTGCCGCCGGTAGCGACTATGACCGCGTAAGGGGCGAGGTGCTCGGTAATTTCTGCGGTTGCGGCAGTTCCGTAAAGGATTTTCGCGCCGTTCAGTTTCGCGGCGTACTCCAAGTCTTCGACGCACATGCCTATGCGTTCTTTACTCATTTGGTTCGCGGCGAGCGCGACCTGTCCGCCCGGCTTGTCCGCCTTTTCGTATACCGTAACCTCGAAGCCGCGTAAGGAAAGCAACTCCGCCGCCGTCAGCCCGGCGACGCCCGCGCCGGCTATGACGACGCGTCTGCCTCCGCCGTCCTTTTTCAGACTCAAATTTTCCCGACCCAAAAGCGGATTGACGGAGCATTCGCCGTGTCCGCCAAAAAAGGCGTTGCGTTGCATGCTTTCGAAACAATAAAGGCAACATATGCATCTTTTGATTTCCTTTTCGTGTCCCGAATATGCCTTAGCGGCGAAACGCGGGTCGGCTATATGCGGGCGGCCAAGTGCGGCGAAGTCCGAAACGCCCGTAGACAGCTGGCGTTCGGCGTCGTCGGGCGAGCGAAGCAGATTGACGGCGATGACGGGGATATTTACGGCGGCTTTTACCGCCTTTATCATATCCGTACGCCAGCCGGTCACGAACGACGGCGGCTCAAGCCAATAATTGAACGCATCGTAAGACGCGCAGCTCACGTCGAGCGCGTCCGCTCCGAGTTTTTCAATATATTCCGCCGTTTTTACGCCGTCCGCAAGCCCGTACCCTATGTCGGGGCGTCCGATTTTTCCGTACATCTCGTCGACCGACAAACGGACTACGATAGGAAAGTCCGGACATTTTTCTTTTATGCCGCCTATTATTTCGGCAAGGAAGCGCATACGGTTCTCGAAGCTGCCGCCGTATTCGTCGGTTCGGCGGTTGGTATACGGGCTTATAAATTGCTGAATCAGATAGCCGTGGGCGGCATGCAAATACACGCCGTCGCAGCCCGCGTCCCTGACGCGCGCCGCGCCTTCTATAAAGTCGGTCGCGAGTCTTTTTATTTCGCCGTATCTCAGCGCGCGGACTCTGCCGCCCGAAAAATAGCTTGGTTCAACCTTTGACGGGCAGACCGAAGCCGGCACGATATTTTTATCCAAAAGGAATTTTCCCGCCGTCGGCGCAAGCTTAAAAAACAGTCTGCCGAAAGCGGGCGTGAGCTTGTTCATAACGCGGCAAAGCGGAACGGTTCCGATCATAAGACCTATATTCTGTCGACCCGGATGATGAAGCTGTATAAAAAGTTTAGCGCCGTGCGCGTGTATCCTTTCGGCGAACGCGGCGAGAGGCGCGGTGTTAGCGTCGCGGCTCACGCCGAGCTGATTAAAAGCCGCCGCGCCAGTAACGTCGTTTACGCGCGTTATTTCGGTCACGATAAGACCCGTGCCGCCTTTCGCCCGCTCCTCGTAGTAGGCGGTCATTTCCGGCGTAGGAGAGCCGTCGAGGCCGCCGAAACCCATCATCATAGGAGGCATAACCAAACGGTTTTTTATCTCGCAGTTTCCGATTGCGAGCGGAGAAAAAAGCGTTTTAAATCGCATAAAAAAACCTCGTTTTTTATTTTTTTTATTTTAAAAATTACGCGGAGGAAACCTTTCGCGGACTTATCGGGCGCGGCGTCGGGGACACGCCTTTATTCGCGGGTATTTCGGCAAAAGTTCCGCCGTATTTTTAAACCGCGCCCGCGTTTTTTGTTTTTATTTACGCAGAAAAGTCCGCCGCTCTTTCGTGCCGTGCCCTATGGTTTCCCCGCGTCCCTTTTCAAAAAACCTCGGTATTTTTGTTTTAAATTATATAACAAAAAAATACCGCGTTCATTTTTTTCGCCAAGCTGTCGCCGCGAGAGCCGTCTCGCGAAGTTCGCGTTCAGCCGCTTGCATTACGCCCGAATTTTGTGTTTTTATAAAGGTTTCAGCCGAATAAAGCCCGTATTTTTAATCGCGTAAATTCCGCGGGAAGACGGCGTCTTTAACTGCGGTAAATTCCGTGTAAAATCACGTTTTTAAACCGCGTAAATTTCGTGTAAATTACGTATAAAAAACGCGTTTTAACCGCGCAAATGCCGCGCAAAATGCCGCGATGTAGAATTGCCGTCCCGATAATTGTAACCTATAAAAACTCCGATGTCAATACAAATCGCCGCGTCCGCAAAATTTTTTTGTTACCGTATAAACAGACGCGCCGTTTTTTCCGGCGAGTCTGTTTTTTATTACGGCGTTTCGGCGGCGGGAAATTTCAAATAGCTGCGCTTATTGTTTTATATGCCCGCCGACGGTAAGACGCGCCGCGTGCGTTTCGTTGAACGGGGAGACGGGACTTAGTTTAGATTTATTTTTATTAAAACTATTCCCTCAGACACTCGGACCGTCGGTTATATTCCGAACGAGTCGGTCTGCGGAAGCTAATTCAAAAAATGCGGTCATACTTTCTTATCGTCGGGAGGATAAAGGTTCTTTTTTTGTGCAATTTTTATTGAATAATGGCATATTATATATAGTCGTAACGAACGCGAAACGATTGCGGAGACATTACGTTTCCATGTATAATGAAATTAGTAAATTAATAAAGTTTTTAGAAAGGAAGACGGGAAGAAATCTTTTTTTAACAAAAAGTTTCTCACGCATAAATTAAACAAAAAATATGATTAATCATATAATTAAGGGCGAAAAGGGTAACGGCGACATTATTTTTTTACACGGGTTCGGGGGGAGCGCCGTCAGCTTTTCCTATGCCGCGAGTTTTTTTTGCAAAAAATACCGAACGACGGCGGTGGATTTTTATGGTTTCGGCGATACGCCCCCGCCGGAAAAACCTTTGACGGTGGACGACTACGCGGGGTCGGTAGAGGAGCTTATGTATTATTACGGGATGAACGGCGCGGTTCTCGTCGCGCACTCGTTCGGCGGGAGAATCGCGATCAAACTCGCCGCAGAAAATCCGAAAATCAAAAAGCTGATACTTGCGGATAGCGCGGGAATAATTCCGAAACGGACGGCGGCGTACTATTTCAGGGTATATTTATATAAATTTCTCAAAAAATTGCGAATAAAGATCAAACTCGGAAGCCGCGATTATAGGTCGTTATCGGGCGTTATGCAAAAGACCTTCGTGAATATCGTGAACACCGACATGACGCCGTATCTCGGCAAAATAAAGTGCCCGACTTTGATTGTTTGGGGTGAAAACGACAAGGAAACGCCTCTTTATATGGGCGAAATTATGCGCGGAAAAATCGGAAATTCAGCCCTTGTCGTCTTTAAAAACTGCGGGCATTTCGCATATTTGGAGGAGAGCTATAAGTTTTTAAAGCTCGCGGAGGAGTTTCTGGCGAAGGATGACGCGGATATGCCGTTTGGTGATCGCCGCGTTTAGCCAAAGGCTTGCGTTTTATACGTTTTAGAAGAGCCGCGAATTAAAAAACGCGCGAAAAATCGAATAAAAAATACGTAAAAAACATATAAAAAACGTGAAAAAATACATGTAAAACATGCGAAAAACGTATAAAAAATAATATTGTATTAAAGTCTTTCGGAAAGAGGCGCGGGGGAAACCTTTTGTTCGCAAAAGGTTTCCCTCCTCATGAAAAAAAGAAAAATATCCGAAAACATGAAAACGTTTTCCCCGCGCAGTTTTCTAAAAACATCTAACGGGAAGTAAAATATGTTTTTATTGCCGTTCACGGGCGCGGCGCTGATCAGCCTCGCCGCGTACGATTATCTGAATTTTTTACAGCTGAACAATTACCGCATAATTAAGAGTCTGAAAAATTTTCTAAAAAAGCGGTATGCGGAAGCCGTTTTTATGTTCCTTTTATTCGCGTCCGCGCTTTTTGTCTGTCTTTTTTTTCAAAATAATCTATATGCCGTGCTCGTATTCGCGGTATGCGCGTCCGCCGCCGTAGCGGTCATTCGGCGCGGGAACAAAAAACGTCTTGTAAACGCTAAAAATCCGCTTGTTTTCACGAAGCGTGTGAAACGGCAGTATATTTTTATAACCGCGTTTAATCTTGTAATTTTTTCGGCGGCGTATATGCTTTTCGATATAAGAACATATCTCTTTTTCGCGTATGCCGCCGCCGCACTTTATGCCGTCGATTTATCCGTATCCGTCGCAATTATAAACGCGTTTGAAAAAATGAATAATAAACGTCTCGCCGCCGCGGCGGCGAAAAAATTGGCGTCGTATAAAACCCTGGTGAAAATAGGCGTGACCGGCAGCTACGGAAAGACCTCCGTTAAAAACATTTTGTACGCTATGCTTAAAAGGAAGTACGCGGTCGCGGCAACGGAAAAAAGCTATAATACGCCTATGGGAATAGCTAAATCTATCGGGAATATCGACGAAAACACTCAAATTTTCATCGCCGAAATGGGCGCGAGAAAAAAAGGCGAAATAAAGGAGCTTTGCGACATTGTAAAGCCCGATTGCGGCGTTATTACGGGCGTCGCCGAGCAGCATTTGGAAACCTTTAAAAGCCTTGAAAATATAATCGCGGCGAAATCGGAGCTGTTTTTCGCGATAAGCGGGAGAGAGGACGGTTTTTGTGTTTTTAATTACGACGACAAAAATATAAGGAGAATGAAAATCGCGCGCGCCCGAAACGCCGTAATTGCGGGGACGCGAATCGCGGACGGTCTTGTCGCGGCGGACGGTATTCCCGAACGGTCGGGAGGCGCAAAAACACGCGATAATTCGGACTGCGGCAATTCGCGCGAAGACGGCGAAACAAATAAAGAGCGAAAAGTGGCAATACGGCTCGCAAATTGTTATGCGCGCGGCGTGTCCGCGAACGAAAACGGCGTTGCGTTCGAGCTGATTTTTGTTTGTAAAAACGCGGGATGCGGGCAAGCCGTCGAAAGTGGGGAAGCATTCTCAAAATATATACGCGCCGCCGGAAACGGAAAAAATCCGAAATTCAAAGACGCGAAAGACGGGCGTACCGCCGCAAGCGCGGAAATTTCATCGGAATTTAAAGGTACGGAAGACCGGCGCGCCGCCGAGAGCGTGGCAATATCCTCTAAACTGATAGGCGAGGCAAACGCGACGAATATAGCCGTCGCCGCCGCCGCCGCGTATTGTCTGGGCGTGTCCGCCGAGGATATAAAAATAGCCGCAGAGGAATTGGAACCCGTGCCGCACAGAATGCAGGTCATAAAAAGCGGCGGATTGACCGTGATAGACGACGCTTATAACAGCAATCCCATAGGCGCGGCGGCGGCTTTGGAAACTCTCGCCTCGTTTAAGGGACGCAAAATCGCGGTCGCGTGCGGTTTTGCCGAGCAGGGTAAAAATACCGCCGCGGCGAACGCCGGACTCGGACGGCAAATAGCGGCGGCTGCGGACGTCGCGGCGCTTGTGGGCGCGGGCGCGAAGCATATTTTAAAGGGATTGAAGGAAAGCGGTTTTCCCGAAGAAAACATATTTTTATATCCGTCTCTGAACGAGGCGAAAAAAGACTTTTCGCGGATATTCGAGGACGGCGACGTGATTTTATTCGAGAACGATATGCCCGACAATTTGGAATAACGCCGTTTGTTAAAACATAAAATTATGCGGGTATATTCTGAAACACGGGCGGGTATATTCCGAAATATAATAAAACGCTGGGAGAAATGTATGAAAAAAAATATTCTTGTAATTTTCGGAGGGAAGTCGTGCGAGCACGATATTTCCGTAATTACGGCGGTGCAGGCTATGCGCTCTATGAACGGTGAAAAATACGGGGTTTTTCCGTTTTATATAGACGGCGTGAACGGAAAAAGCTACACGGGCGCGGCGTTGAAAAAAATCGGAACTTACAGGAATTTCAATTCGAAAAGATCCGCGCTGAAAACCGCTGAGCTGACGCGCGGAGGCATAATTCTTATACGGATCGGATTTTTAAAAAAACGCGTAAAAATAAAAATCGACGCCGCGCTGATATGCTGCCACGGCGGAATAGGCGAAAACGGCGGCGTTCAAGGGCTTTTAGAATTCTATGATATTCCTTATACTTCGCCTGGGATCGCCGCGTCCGCCGTCTTTATGGACAAGACGCTGACAAAGAGCTTTTTAATCGGCGGGGAATTGCCCGCGCTGCCGTATTTTGCCATTGCCGATACCGAAATAGACGCAATACGGCTTGGCGGCGCGGATGCGGTTATAAATACTGATACGGATAAGAGCGAGGATACCGACAAGAAGACAAGCGCGGAAGCGGGCGAGGGCGCGGACTTGAAGTATCCTCTGATCGCGAAGCCCGCGTCGCTCGGTTCGAGCATAGGCATAAGCGTGGCGCGTACCTTGGACGAACTGAAAACCGCCTGCGTGACAGCCGCCGAATTCGATTCGAAAATCATCGTCGAAAAAGCTTTGGAGGATTTTTGCGAAATAAATTGCGCGGCGGTACGGGACGGGGAAAATATAATTGTTTCCGAATGCGAGAAACCCGTATCGTGGAGCGAATATTTGACTTTCGACGAGAAATACCGCCCGTGTCCGAATTCGGGAGGCGCGAAAAACCGCGGCGGTACGAAAAACCCGAAACGCGAATACCCCGCGGTAATTCCCGCGAATTTGAGGGACGCCGTTCGAGGACTCACGCGCCTCATATATTCGCGCTCGGATATGAAAGGCAGCGTCAGAATTGATTTTTTGATAGACAAGCGCGACGGGCGCGTCTACGTCAACGAAGTTAATACCGTTCCCGGTTCGCTCGCGCATTACTTGTTCGCGGAGAACGGCATAACCCTTTCCGATCTTATAGATATTATGATAAATACTTGCTTAAAGGAAAAAATGAAGACCGACGCAAAAAAATATATCTATAAATCCGACGTTTTGGACTGTTTTTCGGCGGCGGATTTTTAATTTAAAAAAATTTTAAAGGAATTAAAAAAAAATTTTCGAAGCGTGAAACCGCGTTTTTTCGGAATTTGCCACGCTAAGCCATTTTTAAAAGGAAATTTATTTCCGCCGCCGCGCGGTTCGAACTTAATATAATCCGGTTCGTATAATAACCCGGTTCGGGCGGAATATCAATCGGTTTGTTATAGGATTATAAAACGTCGAGGTTTTTTGGAAAGGGGCGCGGGGGAAACCTTTTGTGAACAAAAGGTTTCCCCCGCGTAATTTTTAAAAAGAATTAAAAAGAACGGAAAGAATTTTTACAAAGAACCGGCTTACTCGTAAACGATAACGGCGTAGCAGTTACCGCTTACGGTCGCGGAGCCCCAATTCGTCGCCCACTTCGCGGTGTGCGCGCTTGTGATTCCGGCGAGAGTTATCGTTTGCTCCTTTGTCCAGCCGTAGAACGCGCCCGTATCCACGTAAAACCCGCCGTTGTCCATAGCGGTACTGCCGCGCAATATTACGCCCGTATCCGTCGTGTTCGTGCATTTTTTGAAAGCATACTTGCCGATGCTGTACGAGTCGATATTCAGGCGCGGTTCGGTAAATTCGATTGTCTTCAAATTGATACAGCTCTCGAACGCGCCCTCCTCTATTACTCTCGCGCCGCCGCCCGCCGCGTCGAAGACTATATCCTCGAGCGAAACGCAGAACGCGAACGCGTATTTGCCCACCGTATAAATTCCGTCGAGCGACGGCGAGGAGTTGTAGCCGAGATAGGCTGTAAGCGTAACCTGATTAGTGCCGCCGTCGGTATAAAGCAGTCTGCCGTCCGACTGCCAATTTGCCGTCGGCTTGCCGTCGGCGTCCATCGCGTCGTTTATAGAGGCGACGAAAGCGTCGCTTGCGTACCTGCCGCCCGCGCCCTTATACCCGTTATAGAGTTCGGAGTCCGCCGCCGCGTTTATCAGTATTACTCTGCCGTTTTGCATTAATCCGGCCTCTTGCGTCAACAGCGCGTCCAGATTCGGCGCGGAGTCCGCCGCGGCGTTTACCAACGAACTTATAACTATGACTTTGACGTACACGCGGTCGAATACGCCCGCGCCCACCGTCGTCAGAGACGCCGGCAGGGTAACGGTTCGCAGATTCGGGTTGTACTCCGCGCCGCCGTTATTCATGCCTGACGTGTCGTGCATAGAGAACACGCCGTCGCCGAGTTTTTCGAGCAGACTGCCGTCCTCAAAGGTTATGCTTTTAAGGTTCGAACAGCCCTGAAACGCCGCGTTGCCGATCTCCGTAACCGACGCCGGAATAATCAAATCCGTTATGCCGGCGGCGAAGAAAGCGAGAGGCTCTATTTTCGTAAGACCCGCGGGTAGGCGCACGGAGGTCAGCGAGACGCATTTAGAAAACGCCGAGACGCCGATGTAGGTCACGGAATCCGGAAGATTTATGCTTTTAAGCGACTTCGCCTCGTAGAACGCGAAGCCGCCTATATTTTCTAAGACGGATCCGTCCGCGATCGTTACGGTTTCGAGCGCGGAACAGCCCGAGAACGCGGAACCGTATATTTTCTCGACGGATGCGGGAATCGCCGCCGCTTTCAGCGACTTGCAGTCCTGAAACGCCGAATTGCCGATATTTACCAGCGCGGAGCCGAGTCCGATTTCGGTAAGCCCCGAATTGATAAACGCCGAGACGCCTATATCCGTCACGCCCGAAACGTGGGCGGACGTAAGATACGGCGTGTTTTTGAACGCGTAATCGCCTATTTGGAAGTTCCCTCCCGATACCGTAACGCTTTGCAAGGAACGCAAACCCGCGAAAGCGTACTGACCTATTTCCGTAAGATCGGACACGGCGACGTTAGCGTCGCCGCCGAAATAGACTATCAGCGACCTTTTCGCGCCGCTTTCCTCGACGTAGAGGAGATAGGAATCGTCTACAATTTTCGTGTAGCTTGCCTGCGTTTCGTCCGCCGCCTCCGAAACTATATATTTTGAATAGGCGGAATTTTTGCTTTTGTAGTCAGCAAGGTATTCGTCCGGAACGATTACCGCCGCGGCTTTCGTGCCGTCCATGATACGCGCGTTATACAAAAGACTGCTCGTCGAAACGTAGGATTTCAATACGACCTTTTTCAGCGAAGGCGTGCCGTTGAACGCCAAGCTTGAAATTCCCGTAAGGCTTGCCGGCAGCTCCGCCGAATACAGCGACGTACAGTTCGCGAAAGCCGAACTCGGAATGCTTGTTATCACGGAGTCTTCCGCGAACGCTACGGAAATAACGGACTTGTTTTCGGCGAACGCGTAAGTCCCCATCGAGGTAAGCTGCGGGGGCAGAAAAATTTCTTTTAAGGACGTGTTGTAAAACGAGTACGATCCTATCGAGGCGAGTTGCGACTCCTCCGAAAAGACCACGTCCGCGAGCTGCGCGTTATTATAGAAGGCGCGGTCTCCGACGGTTTTTAAAGAATCGGGAAAGAAAGAGGCGCCGCCCGTCGTAACGCCGGTCAGCGTCTTACATTCGGAAAACGCGTATTTGCCTATCGATTCGAGCCCGCTTTCCTCGCCGAACGCGACGGTTTTAAGCGCCGCGTCCTTGTAAAAGGCGTACTCGTCTATCGTTTCCAGACCGGCGGGAAGCGAAATTTCGGTTATTAAATAATCCTCCGAAAAGGCGTAAGTTCCGATTTTTTTCAGAGCCGAGCCCTCCTCGAAAGTTACCGTTTCCAGCTTGAGGCATTGATAGAACGCCTTGCTTCCTATTTCCGTGACGGAAGCCGGAATCGTTATAGCCGTCATAGATTTTGCCGACGAGAAGCCGCTGTCGGCGATTTTCGTGACGGGCAGACCCCTGTATTCGGAGGGAATGTTCGGCGATACGGAACTGAGCGCGTTCGTGTTTAAAGCGACCGAGTAGGATTGCCCGTCCGAATTCGGCTCAAATTTGAACGCGGACGGTACGGCGAGGTATTTCGCGTACAGCGTAATGTTTTTCGTGACCTTATCCGCCGCGAAATTCCATTCGTTCGAGAGCGATTTGTCCTTATACCAGCCCGCGAAGGTGTAGTCTGACTTTACGGGCACTGGTACGCTCCGCTCGTCTATCAGCGACAACCGTTCGACCTTAATACTCGCGACTGCGGAGCCGCCGTCGGTCTCGAATTTTACCGTAAACTCCGTTTCGCATGAAACGAGAGCGAGCGCGGCGATGAAAATCGTAACGATAAGCGGCAATATTTTTTTCTTTCTGTTCGTATTATTCATAAAAAAATTTACCTTTTTCGGCATAAAATATTCGACATATTTCGACGGCGCGTAAACTTTTCAAGCGTATTTTCGTGGGATTTTTTTCGAATTTATTTTTTTTGGATTTATCCGGATTTTGTCGGAAATTTTCCGAATTCGTTGAAAAACGATGCGAAAACGCGGCGCCGCGATATGTACGGGATTATTATAATACATAACGGAGTTAAAATCAATAAAAAAAGAATAATTTTTTAATTAAATTTAGCGGAAAATCCCTTGTCTTTTTTTAGGATATGTTATATAATTAAATTTATCAAGATAATCCGTAAAAAATTTATAAAAATATCGTAAAGGAATTTAAAAAAAATTATACGGAAACCGTAAAAAATCTGTAAAAAAATTATGCGGAAAATATAAAAAAAAATTATACAAAAAACGGAGATGTTTTATTATGAAAAGAATCGAGATTTTATTCGATAACGCCGGGAAAAACGACGGAGCGGAGTACGGTTGTATGGAATGCGGAAGCAGCTGCCAGTCCGCCTGCAAAACAAGCTGCACCGTCGGCAACCAAAACTGTATGAAAAAAGAGGAACGCGTACTTATCCAAAAGAAAGATAACGAGTAATTTTTTATAAAAATTGTACGAATCACTTTTTTTTGCCGTATGGGTGCGGCCGCAAGAATACGCGTCCTCGCCGCTACGGATAGTTTTTTTTAACGCGTCCGTTAACGCAAAAAAGTTCGTCCCCGAACGACGTCCGGTAGATATAAATACGGTTGAATTACGGCGGAACGAAAATATACGGAAGCCGGTTACGAATAAGTATAGGCCGATAGATTTATTTACGGGAATCGACCCGATACGGACGGTATTTTGAATGATACATCCTTTTTCCTTTACATATCGCGGGAGACCCGCGTATTATCTTTTTGAATCGGAAAACGGCAGCCTTTTAGAGATTGAAAGGTCCGTCTTTTTATATGTGAAAAATTCCGAAACCGCGGACGGTTCGGCGGGCGGACTGAGCGCGGCGGAGGCGGCGGAGTTCGGCGCGGCGGACGCGGACGAAATCGCCGGCATAGAAGCGGATCTGGCGGAGCTTAGGGAGCGCGGCATCGTCGGAATTCCCGAGGAGCGGACGGAAATAAAAAGGCACGGTCTTATAAAGTCGATGTGCCTGAACGTTTGCCACGACTGCAACTTGAGATGCGCGTATTGTTTCGCCTCGCACGGCGATTACGGCGATAAAAGCGATGATAAACTCGACGTGAAAGGTGTCGGTAAAAACGCGGATAACGGCGGCGGTTACGGTCGCAAAAGCGATGATAAACGCCGTGAAAACGATTGCGGTTACGGCGGTAAAAGCGATAAATATATGTCCTTAGACGCCGCCAAAGCCGCCGTGGATTTTTTGATAAGAATGAGCGGCGGGCGACGTAATCTTGAAATAGATTTTTTCGGCGGCGAGCCTCTTATGAATCTCGGCGTCGTGAAAGAGACCGTGAAATACGCCGAGGAGCGGTGCGCGAAATACGGCAAAAACATAAATTTCACGATGACTACGAACGGTCTCCTTCTGCCCGCCGCCGTCGATTTTCTCAACGAGAAAATGGAAAACGTCGTTATAAGTATAGACGGCAGACCTTCCGTTCACGACAGGCTGAGAAAGACTGCGGGCGGAGCGGGCAGCTTCGGCGCGGTCATAAAAAACGCCAAGGAGTTCAGAGCGGCGAGAGGAGACAAAAAGTATTATATACGCGGCACTTATACGCGCGAAAACCTCGACTTCGGAGAAGACATTCTCTTTTTAAACGACTGCGGCTTCGATCAAATCTCAGTAGAACCCGTCGTGCTGCCGCAGGACGATCCGCTGTCGCTGAGCGAGGCGGACGCGGACAAAATAGCCGCCGAATACGAGCGTTTCGCGTCGGAATACCTCGACAGGCGGCGGACGGACAAATGGTTCAATTTTTTTCATTTTATGATAGACTTGGAGAAAAGTCCTTGCGCGTATAAACGGCTGAACGGGTGCGGCGCGGGCGACGAGTATGTCGCCGTTACGCCGTCCGGAGAGATCTTTCCGTGCCATCAGTTCGTAGGCAAGCCCGAATTTTCTTTGGGTAGCGTGTTCGGCGGCGAATTGAATTCCGACATCAGAGAAAAATTCCAAAAATCGAACGTGTATACAAAGGAAAATTGCGGACGTTGCTTCGCGAAATATTTTTGCGGCGGCGGTTGCGCGGCAAATTCCGTCGCTTGCGAAAACGACATAAACAAGGTGAACGGGCTTTATTGCCGCATAGTCAGAAAACGGGCGGAGTTGAGTCTCGCCGTGCTCGCCGAGGAGCGCAAGGAAAAGCTGAAAACCGTAGCCGGAAACGCCGGGGCTTAGATCTTGCCGCGCGCGTTTGAAAAAGCGGGAGAACGGGTGGAAAGTTACGTGAAGGAATACGGATCGGGGCTTGCCGCGCGCGTTTGTAAACATAAGAAAGGATTGAAAATCATAGCGGAAATATGCGGGAGAAGCCTTTAAACGTCAAAATAAGCCTTTGCAGGCGCGAATTTGAAATCCGATTAAACAATCGGATTTTTATTTTTATGTCATACGGCGGGATTTTGAGCGAAATTTTGATATATTCAAAAATAATGGTCAAAAACGCTTTATTTTTTTGCTTAAATATGTTATAATTATACGGTAATGAAAAAACTGTGGGAAAAGCCGCGTTCGGGCGGAAGCTTTTCGGCAAAAACTGCGTCGGAATACCGAATGACGCGGAATAAAAAGACCGAACGGTAACGGCGTAAAAAGCCGCGTTTCAATGGAAAGGTTTATGAAAAGTATAGTGCTGAAAAGAGAGAATATTTTGGCGGTAACGGCGTTTGACGAAAAAAATGCCGCGCATACGGAAGCGCGGCGCGGATCCGACGGGAATAAGCGCGCGTTTGTTTCGGGAGAGGGAGACGCGCGGTCGCTTATATTTTTCGACGCGGACGGCGGCGTTATGTGCCGCGCGTCGGACGGCTCACGCGGGGGGCTTGCGGCAAGATTGAAAAAGGAATTATATCTGAGATTATAAAAGGTTTTAAAACACGCGCCGATGAAATAAATAAACCGCGCCGTTTATGAACGGTTCCAACGGCGCCGGTTAAACCGTCAAATACGGCGCCGCCGTATTTGAAAACGCGGTTTCGAGAAAGCTGCGTAAGGTGAAAATTTATTTGCCGCCGGACGGCGCGCGAGGGATTCGTCGGTTGTTTTGAAAAAGCGGCGATAGAGCGGCTTCGCCGTCGTTTTAACGCGGTAGTTATCGAGCGCGGAAAACTTTGTTTTTTTACGGATGCGTTTTATGCGGCTTAAATCGCGGAGCGGGTACGGCTTAAATATTTAATCTCCGTATAAAATAAAAAGACCGTTCGCGCGGCTTCGCTTGCCTTAGATCTTGGGAGATATTTTATGAAAAAGCATTTAATAACGGCGCTAAAGGTAATAGGTTTTGTCTTTGCTTGGGGGATAACTCTGTCGGTAGCGGTTATTCCTGTCGTCGCGGAGCCGCCCTTTCTGTCGGGGAGTCCCGCGATGCTTCGGCTTTGGTGGGAGTTGTTGCCTTTGATTTGTATCCTTTTGATTTCCGGAATATTTGTACGGTTTATTGAAAAGAAAAACGTAAAAATTCTGCTTCTTAAAGCTCCTCTTAAAAATTCTCTCGCCGGATTGATATTAGGCTCCGTATGGCTCGGCGGCGCGGTTCTCGCGCTGTTCCTTCTCGGGAATTTGCGGCTTGCGGGCGGAACCGGCGCGTCTTATTCCGCGGTATGGTTTTTATCGGTTTTTCTGAACGTGATTATGCAGGAATACCTTGCGCGCGGATATTTATTCGCTCTCTTGAAAGACAAATACGGCGTTCCCGCCGCCGTAATCTTTACCTCGGCGTTTTTTACGGCAATGCATGCGGGAGTATTTGAAGTCGGTCTTTTTGCGGTTTTGAACGTATTCGCGACAAGCGTATTCTTGTCTCTGCTGTTGCTTTATACGGAGAGCCTTTTAGCCCCTATACTCGCGCATTTCGTTTGGAACGCGGCGGGATGCTTGATCTTCGGCGCGGTGGCTTTGGCCGACGATTACCCGAGCTTATGGAACAGCGTTTTGTCGGGAGACGGCTTGCTGTCCGGTGGCGCCGCTAAAATAGAGGGCAGCGCCGTAACTTTAATTATTACCGTGACGTTGGCGGCTCTTATCTTCGCGGGCTTGTTGTTAAAGCGTAAAAAACAAAAGCGGTAAGGCGTTCTTAAAGGGAACGGCGCGTAAAGCGGCCGCGCCGAATATAACGTAATATGAAGGTTTTTAGAAAAGGGAGAGGGGAAAAGTCTTTTGTTTACAAAAGGTTTTCCCCGCGTAAATTCCCCAAAAACGGAGGTTTTAATGGCTAAGAAAATTGACAAATACGACGAGGCCGACATTCAGGTGCTGGAAGGGCTGGATCCCGTCCGCAAGCGCCCGGGAATGTATATCGGCTCGACGGACGGGAAAGGGTTGCACCATCTTGTGACGGAAATAGTGGACAACAGCATCGACGAGGCGCTCGCGGGGTATTGCACGGACATTAAGGTCGCGATCGAGAAAGACGGGTCGGTGAGCGTGGCGGACAACGGGCGCGGAATTCCTACCGGTATTATTCCGAAAGAGGGAAAGTCTGCGGTCGAGGTTGTGCTGACCAAGTTGCACGCGGGCGGCAAGTTCGGGAGCGGCGGCTACAAAATCTCGGGCGGTCTGCACGGCGTGGGGCTTTCGGTCGTCAACGCGCTGTCCGAATGGCTGGAGGTCGAGGTTAGGCAG
The DNA here is from genome assembly GCA_031275485.1 of Clostridiales bacterium. Classification (GTDB taxonomy): domain Bacteria; phylum Bacillota; class Clostridia; order Christensenellales; family JAISNN01; genus JAISNN01. The sequence goes on from JAISOS010000073.1 coordinate 71,965, forward strand.
AACGGCAAACTTTTTAAGCAGATATATAATCGCGGCGTTCCTCAGCGGGCGCTGAGAGAGAGCGGCGCGGCGGAGGATACGGGCACAAAGGTTACCTTTTTTCCCGACGCGGACATATTCGAGATTACGGAATTCGACTTCGACACGATGAAACGGCGGTTGCGCGAGCTGGCATACCTCAATAAGGGGCTGACGATTTCAATAGAGGACTGCCGCGAGGGCAGAGAACGCGCCGAGAGCTTCTGTTTCGAGGGCGGCATAGTCTGCTTCGTCGAGCAACTGAATAAGGGCAAGACATGCGTTTTTAAGGATATAGTCTATATCGACGCCGAGCACAACGAGGGCGAGATAGAGATAGCTATGCAATACAACGATTCATACGCGGAAAATATATTCACATTCGCGAACAATATCAACACCGAGGAGGGCGGCAGCCATCTCGACGGGTTCAAAAACGCGCTGACGCGGGTTATAAACGACTACGGCAAAAAAGCGAATATACTGAAAGGAGACGAAAAACTGTCGGGCGAGGATGTGAGAGAGGGGCTGACCGCCGTTATAAGCGTCAAGCTCACCGAGCCGCAATTCGAGGGGCAGACCAAAACTAAATTAGGCAACAGCGAAATGCGCGCGGCGGTAACGAGAGTGGTTTTGGAGCATTTCGGGACTTATCTGGAGGAGCGCCCCGACGAGGCGAAAACTTTGATATCGAAATGTATGCTCGCGCAAAGGGCGCGCGACGCGGCAAGACTCGCGCGCGAGTCGATTCACAGAAAAGGTATACTGGAAAGCACGACGCTTCCGGGTAAGCTCTCGGACTGCTCGGACCGCGATCCCGCGAATTGCGAAATATATCTGGTGGAGGGCGACTCTGCGGGAGGCACGGCTAAGCAGGGCAGGGACAGGCGCTTTCAGGCGATTCTGCCCCTTCGCGGCAAGATACTGAACGTCGAAAAGGCGCGGGAAAACAGGGTGTTCGAGAACGAGGAAATAAGATCTATGATTACCGCTTTCGGATGCGGAATTAAGCAAGACTGCAACAAGACGAAGCTGAGATACAACAAGATTATCTGTATGACGGACGCGGACGTAGACGGCAGTCATATCAGAATTTTGCTTTTGACTTTCTTTTTCAGGTTTATGCGTCCGCTGGTGGAGGGTGGGCATATATATGTCGCGACGCCTCCGCTCTATAAGGTCGCGCGCGGTAAAAACGAAAAATATTTCTACGACGACGCGGAATTGGAAGCGCATTTGAACGAGAGCGGCAGAAAGGGCGTTGACGTTCAAAGATATAAGGGTTTGGGCGAGATGAACGCCGAACAGCTTTGGGAGACTACTATGAATCCCGCAAACAGAACTTTAAAACAGGTCACTATGGACGATGTGTATGACGCGGAGGGAATTTTTTCTATGCTTATGGGCGAGCAGCCCGAGTTGAGGCGGGAATTTATCGAGCGCAACGCGACGCTGGTAAAGGAATTGGATATATAAGACGGCGGAAAAAAATCAGAAAAATGCCGGGGCAAAACGCCGTGAAAATGTTCGCGGAAAAAGAGCGGGATACGGTGCGAGGCGAGGTGCGGAAACGGGTCGCAAATATTTGCGGAAAGTAGATAGTATACGAAATTGTTGAATTAATTTGAGATTTAAATATTGAAGTTTTTTGGAAGGGCGCGCGGGGGAAACCTTTTGTGAACAAAAGGTTTCCCCCGCGTTAAAAGTTAAAAAAAATAAAAAAAATAAAAAGAGCGTAAAATTATGGCGAAAAAAAAGGATACCGAATACGAGCAAATTATAGACAATACAAAAATCGTTAAGCTACCCGTCGAAAGCGAAATGAAAAAATCTTTCATAGCCTACGCTATGGCGGTGAACGTTTCGAGGGCTATCCCCGACGTTCGCGACGGCTTGAAGCCCGTGCACAGACGTATTCTGTACGCTATGCACGAATTGGGTCTTTCGCACGATAAGCCTTTCCGCAAATGCGCGAGGATTGTGGGCGACGTCCTGGGCAAATATCATCCGCACGGCGACTCGGCGGTCTACGACGCGCTGGTCAGACTGGCGCAGGATTTCTCCATACGAGCGCCGCTTGTCGAGGGACACGGCAACTTCGGTTCCGTGGACGGCGACCCTCCCGCCGCACAGCGATACACCGAGGCGCGGCTTGCGAAAATCGCCGCCGAAATGCTCCGCGACATAGACAAAAATACGGTGGATTATTATCCGAATTTCGACGACACGCTTATGCAGCCCACCGTTCTGCCCGCGCGCTTTCCGAACCTGCTTGTCAACGGTTCCGACGGCATAGCCGTGGGTATGGCGACAAGCATACCGCCGCATAATCTGAGCGAGGTCATAGACGCGACCGTCGCGTTGCTGGATAATCCGGATGCGGGCGCGGACGAGCTTATGAGGTTTATTCCCGCTCCCGATTTTCCGACGGCGGGCATAATTCTCGGCAGAAACGCGATAAAACAGGCGTATAAGTCGGGCAGGGGAGGATGTATACTCCGCGCGAGGACGGAAATCGAGGAGCTCCCGAACGGACGCTCGCGCATAATAGTTTCGGAGTTGCCTTATCAGGTCAATAAGGCGAATCTGATCAAAAACATGGCCGATCAGGTAAAGGAAAAGAAAATCGACGGCATTTCCGATATAAAAGAGGAATCGGACAGAAAGGGAATGCGCATAGTTATAGACATAAAGCGCGACGCGAGCGCGCAGGTCGTACTGAATACGCTTTATAAGCAGACGAATATGCAAATCTCTTACAGCATAATTCTGCTCGCTTTAAAGGACGGTACGCCGAAAATTATGAATCTCAAGGAAATTTTGGAGAGCTATATCGTTCATCAAAAGGAGATTATTATTCGGCGCACGCGCTATGAACTCGAAAAAGCGGAGGAAAGGGAGCATATTTTAACGGGTCTCCGCATCGCTCTCGCCAATATCGACGAGGTTGTCAAAATCATCAAGGAGTCGAAGGACAGAGCCGCCTCCGCCGAACGCCTGATCGAGAGATTTTTGCTCACCGAAAAACAGGCGAATGCAATTCTCGAAATGCGGCTATACAGACTCACAAGCCTCGAAGTGGAAAAACTGCAAGCGGAATTGGATGAGATACGCGCCGCGATAGAAGAGTATAAAAGCATTTTGGCGTCGCCCGAAAAGGTTATCGCGATTATAAAGGGCGAATTGCTTGAAATTAAGGAAAGATACGGAGAGGAAAGACGCTCGGAGCTCTCTTACGACTATGAGGAAATCAGTATAGGCGATCTGATCGACAAGGAAGACGTCGTAATTTCCTTGACGCATTTCGGCTATATCAAGAGGATTTCTCTTAGCGAGTATAAGGCGCAAAAGCGCGGCGGTACGGGCATTACCGCGCATAAGCCCAAGGAGGAGGACTTCGTCGAGAATATGTTCATAACGAACACGCACGACGATCTGCTGTTCTTTACCAACCGCGGCAAGGTTTACAGCATAAAGGGCTACGAGGTGCCGGAAGCCGAAAGAACCGCGCGCGGACGCGCCATCGTAAATATCCTGCAATTGGAGAGCGGCGAAAAGGTTACGGCGTTTATGCCGCTGAAAGAGAGCGACGGCGGCTTCCTTATGCTCGCCACAAAACGCGGCTATATCAAAAAAACGCCGTTGTCCGAATTCGCGAGAATAAGAAAGGTCGGCAAAATCGCCGTAAGCCTGAACGAGGGCGACGAGCTGATTTCCGCGCAAATGACCTCGGGCGGCGACGAGATAATTATAGCGTCCGAGAGCGGACAATGCATAAGGTTCAGCGAAAACGACGTCAGAAGTATGGGCAGGGACGCGCAGGGCGTCAGAAGCATAAGACTTGCCCCCGACGACAACGCCGTCGATATGACCGCCGTAAAGGACGGCTATGAAATCCTCACAATCACCGCCAACGGCTTCGGTAAACGCAGCGATCCGGACGATTACAGATTGCAGGGACGCGCCGGTAAGGGCATAAAGGCGGGCGTTTTCAACGAGAAAACGGGCAAGCTCGTCAACCTCAAGCTTGTGTCGCCCGACGACGATCTTATGCTTATCGCCGACACCGGCATAATAATCCGAGTGAAAGCGAGAGAAATAAGCAAGATCGGCAGAAATACGCGGGGAGTGAAAGTTATGCGAATAAAGGACGAGGGCAAGGTCGTAAGCGTCGCGGTCGCCGCGCCGGAGGTTGACGAACGGGAAAATCCGACCGAAGAAAAGAATGGTAATTTAAACGAAAACGGCGCGGAAAATTCAACGGAAAACAACGCCGGAAACAACGGAGAAAATATTACCGAAAACGGCGTTATAGAACCGCGCGTTACCGACGAAAGCGGCGAGGAGAACGAGGGTGATAGCTATACCGGAAACGGCGATGAAAGCGACGATATTTAACGGCGGAATTTTATCGGAAAATTATAAAAAGCGGCGGAATAAAAATACGGAATTATAGGCGAAAAACGGCAAAAGCGGCGGAATAAAAACGCGGAATCGACGTTGAAAAAAACTGTAAAAAGCGTGTGATAGAAGTGCAAAATTACAGACGGAGCGGCGTGATAAAAAACGCGGATCGACATTGGGGAGCCGTAAAAAGCGCGGCATAAATACGCCGTACATAATGAGAAAATGTCGGTTGCGGAGCTCGGTCCGGACGGAACTATATAAAGACGCGCGCCAAGGTTTTCGAAAAAGAGGCGGGTTGTGGAGGGTCTTTCGTTTACAAAAGGTTTGCCCATCGTAAATTATCAGGAAAAAACTTAAAGGAAATAAATTTATGGGAAGAAATTTTTTCACTTCGGAGTCCGTCACGGAAGGGCATCCGGACAAATTATGCGATCAAATAGCCGACGCGGTTTTGGATTCGCTCATAAAAGAGGATAAAAATTCGAGGGTCGCCTGCGAAGTTTGCGCCTGCACGGGCTTGGTTTTAGTCATGGGCGAAATCACATCCGAGGCTTACGCCGATATCCAAAGCATAGCGCGCGGCGTGATTAAGGACGTCGGTTACGACCGCTCGGACTACGGGTTCGACTACAATACCTGCGCCGTCGTCACCGCGATAAACGAGCAATCCCCCGATATAGCTTTGGGCGTGGACAAGGCTCTGGAAAAAAAGGACGGCTCCGCGGACGGCGGCGACATTCTGGGTGCGGGAGACCAGGGTATGATGTTCGGCTTTGCGTGCGACGAGACGCCCGAATTGATGCCGTTGCCCGTATCTCTCGCGCACAGGCTTGCGAAGCGGCTTACGGAGGTCAGAAAAAAGGGTATAATAGACTATTTAAGACCCGACGGCAAGACGCAGGTTACGGTGGAATACGCTGGAAATAAGCCCGTCAGGATCGAGGCGGTAGTCGTGTCTTGCCAGCACGACCCGTCCGTAGATATGAGCGGTCTCAGACGCGACGTAAAGAAGCACGTAATAGACGCCGTGATAGGAAGCGGTATGACGGACGGTAACACAAAATTTTTTATCAATCCGACGGGGCGTTTCGTAGTGGGCGGACCGAAGGGCGACAGCGGTCTGACGGGCAGAAAAATCATCGTCGATACATACGGCGGTTGCGGCAGACACGGCGGAGGCTCGTTCTCGGGGAAGGATCCAACAAAGGTTGACAGAAGCGCGGCTTACGCGGCGCGTTACGCCGCGAAAAATATCGTCGCGGCGGGGCTTGCGGAGCGTTGCGAGGTACAGCTGGCATATGCCATAGGAGTGGCGCACCCGGTTTCTTTGAGGGTTGACACTTTCGGCACGGGCGTATTCCCCGACGAAAAAATTGCCGGCGCGG
>JAISOS010000019.1 GCA_031275485.1 Clostridiales bacterium
ATAGACCACTTCAACAAGGTACATTTAATTACGAATTGAACCGCCGTATACGGAAAACCGTACGTACGGTGGTGTGAGAGGGGCGAAAACCTCTGCGTTTAGCCTCTACTCGATTAAAACGATCTTACTTTGTACGATACGGCGATTATTCTTTTAAACCGTACAGCGAACATCTTTTCCGCCACGTAAAGCTTCGTTTTTTTGCGTGTAACCGCCGCGAACGGCGTCAATATCAAATTGAATAGAAAAGCCGCCGTTTTTATAAAGACGGCGATTTTGAAATTAGATCTCGTTAGGCCTGAAAGTTTAACTAATATGAAAAACGCAAAAGTTTTTTGGAAAGGGGCGCATGGGGGGAAGCCTTTTGTTCGCAAAAGGTCTCCCCCGTATAATTTTTTTTTTGATAAAAAAATCCTCTCTCAAAGAACCTTTCTCAAAAACTGTCCCGTATAGCTTTCGGCCGTTTCCGCAACGCATTCGGGGGAGCCTTCGGCGACGATTTGTCCGCCGCCGCCGCCGCCCTCGGGACCGAGATCGATGATGTAATCCGCGCATTTTATGACGTCGAGGTTGTGCTCTATTACGATTATAGTATTGCCGCCTTTTTTGAGGCGTTTCAGTATTGTCAAAAGCTTGTCCGCGTCCGCAGCGTGGAGTCCCGTCGTCGGCTCGTCGAGTATATAGACGGTTTTGCCCGTGCCGCGTTTGGCGAGCTCCGTCGCGAGCTTGACGCGTTGCGCCTCGCCGCCGGAGAGAGTTGTGGACGCTTGTCCGAGCTTGACGTAGCCTAGCCCCACGTCGTAAAGCGTTTTGATTTTACCGTACACGGACGGGATGTTCTCAAAAAAAACGCACGCCTCTTCCACGGGCATTTCCAAAACGTCGTAGATATTTTTACCTTTGTATTTGACCTCGAGGGTTTCCTTGTTATAACGGCGTTCCTTACAGACCTCGCACGGCACGTATATATCGGGCAAAAAGTGCATTTCTATCTTGATTATGCCGTCGCCGCCGCAATTCTCGCACCGTCCGCCTTTGACGTTGAAGCTGAACCGTCCTTCTTTGAAGCCGCGCGCCTTGGCGTCCTGCGTCTCGGAGAACAGTTTTCGTATGTTCGCGAACACGCCCGTATAGGTCGCGGGATTACTGCGCGGCGTTCTGCCTATCGGGCTTTGGTCTATGTCTATCACCTTATCAAGGTATTCTATGCCGCGGATTTCGCGGAATTTTCCCGCATAAGTTTTCGCTCCGTTCAGCTTTTCGGCGAGATAGGGATAGATAATTTCGTTGACAAGGCTGCTCTTCCCGCTACCCGACACGCCCGTAACCGCCGTCATAAGACCGACCGGTATTTTCACGTCTATATTTTTCAGATTATTTTGCGCCGCGCCGAGTATTTCCAAAAACCTTCCGTCGGGCTTTGCGCGTTCCTTTTCGTAAATAATTTTTTTCGCGCCCGAAAGATACTGTCCCGTCACGGATTCGGCGCACGCCGCTATGTCGTCGGGCGAGCCGCACGCGACGAGCCTGCCGCCGTTCACGCCCGCGCCAGGGCCTATGTCTATTATATAATCTGCGGCGCGCACGGTGTCCTCGTCGTGTTCGACTACGATGAGCGTATTGCCCAAGTCGCGCAGACGTTTAAGTGCGGCGATCAACCGTTCGTTGTCGCGCTGGTGAAGTCCTATGCTCGGTTCGTCCAAAATGTACAGCACGCCCATAAGCCCGCTGCCTATCTGCGTCGCGAGCCGTATTCTCTGCGCCTCGCCGCCCGAAAGCGTACCCGCGCTCCTGCCCAGCGTCAGATAGCCGAGACCCACGTTTTTCAGGAAGCTAAGGCGCGCGGAAATTTCTTTCATTATTTGCGCCGAAATAAGCCTTTCCGTCTCGGTAAACTCTATACGTCCGACAAAACCGCAAAGACCGTCTATCGGCATTTCCGTCAAATCGAAAACGCTTTTTCCGCCCACCGTAACCGCCAATGCTTCCGGTTTTAGCCGCTTGCCTCCGCACGCGCGGCAGGGTCTGCTTGTCATAAGACTTTCTATCTCGTTTTTTACGTAGTCGGACGTCGTTTCTCTGTACCGTCTTAAGAGATTATTTACTACGCCCTCGAACGCCGTCGTATACCTGCCCGAAAAGCCGCCGCCGTCGTATCTGACCTCGATTTTTTCCCCGCCGTTCCCGTAGAGTAGCAGGCTTTGCATATCGGGCGGCAGAGTCTTATAGGGCGCGTCCATCGAAAAACCGTATCTTTCGGCAAGCGCGGCGAATACCGCCTTCGCGATTTTGCCGCCGTCCATATTCCAGCCCGAAATATCCAGCGCGCCCTCCGCGACGCTACGCTCGGGACGGACGACCTTGTTCACGTCGATTTCGTTCGTGAAGCCCAAACCCGTACACTCCGGACACGCGCCGAACGGGCTGTTAAAGCTGAAAAGACGCGGCTCCAGCTCCTCTATGCTTATGCCGCAGTCGGGACAGGCGTATTTTGAGCTGAAAAGCGTTTCCGCGCCGTCGGTTTCGGCGATTACGAGTCCGTCCGCGAGTTTTAACGCCGCCTCCACGCTGTCGTTCAGCCTCCGCCGCATGTCCTTTTTTATAATCAATCTGTCTATGACTATCTCTATCGTATGCCGGACGTTTTTGTCAAGCTCTATAACCCCGTCGAGGTCATAAATTATTCCGTCTATCCTCGCGCGGACGTAGCCGCTCCTCTTCATTCCGTCCAGCAGCTTTGCGTATTCGCCCTTTCTGCCGCGCACGACAGGCGCGGAAACGATAAGTCTGCCTCCTTCCGTCCCCCGCATTATCGTATCGCAAATCTCATCCACGCTCATACGGCTGATTTCCCTGCCGCATTTTACGCAGTGCGGCTTGCCTGCCCGCGCGTACAAAAGACGCAGATAGTCGTAAATCTCCGTGACCGTGCCTACCGTTGAGCGCGGATTGTGCGAGGTCGTGCGCTGATCTATGGAAATTGCCGGCGACAAGCCCTCGATAAGCTCCGCGTCGGGCTTTTTCATCTGTCCCAAAAACTGCCGCGCATATGACGAAAGGCTCTCGACATACCGCCGTTGCCCCTCGGCGAATATCGTGTCGAAAGCGAGTGAGGACTTGCCCGAACCGCTCACTCCCGTGAAAACAACGAGTTTGTCGCGCGGAATCCTTACGTCTATGTTTTTTAAATTGTGCTCCTTCGCGCCTTTTATATATATATAATCCATCGTTTTCTCCTTCTTCGTTTTTCGTTTTTTTAGTTATTAAGTTACGCGGGGGAAGCCTTTTATTCACAAAAGGTTTCCCCCGCACCCCCTTCCAAAAAAACTCTGACGTTATACTGTCGGTCTTGCGCCGCTACGTAAACAAAACTCTAAGCCTCTTTCCCGAAACTCTTACCGACATCATACTATACTATCAGTATGCGTTCCGGCAACCCTTACGGCACGGCTTTTTCACGGCTTTTTTGTGCGTTTTTGATGGTCTTTTCGCGTGTTTTTTATGACTTTTTACATATTCTTTACGCGCTTTCCGCAAACTTTTCACGTGTTTTTAACGACATTTTCACGGCTTTTTCAACAATTAATCCGCGTCGTTTTTACATCGCTTTCGCAAATTTCCAAACGGTCTTTACATGTTTTTACACGTTTTTATGACTTTTTTACACATTTTACGTCATTTTTCATAGATTTTTTATGCGTTTTTAATGATCCTTTCATAAATTTTTCGCACATTTTTACGCCGTTTTAACGACATTTTCACGGCTTTTTTAACAATTAATTCGCACCGTTTTTCACACTACTTTTCGCAAATTTTCAACGGCTTTTACACGCTTTTTTATATATCTTTTTTACGGTTTTTCCGGCGTTTTTACGGTTTTATTTTTTGTTTTTCTCAGAGAGGCGTTTCAAATTCGCGAGTTCGTCGCGGAGCTTTATCGCCGTTTCGAAGTCCAAAACGCTCGCGGCGGTTTTCATCAGTCCTTTGACCTTTTCGATTTCCTTCAAAATATCGCGCGGCGCGGTGTCGTCCCAAAGTTTCGAGGTGATTTCAATCGTATTTTTCACGTCTTTTATTATTGTTTTCGGAATAATTCCGTGTTTTTCGTTATATTCGGTTTGAAGCCGTCTGCGCCGTTCGGTTTCCTTTATAGCGCGCTCCATACTCCCCGTCACCGTATCGGCGTACATAATCACGCGCGCCTCGCTGTTCCGCGCAGCCCTGCCTATCGTCTGTATGAGCGACGTGTCGCTCCTTAAAAAGCCTTCCTTGTCGGCGTCGAGTATGCAGACCAGCATAACTTCGGGTATGTCCAGACCTTCGCGCAACAAATTTATACCCACCAGCGCGTCGAATTCCCCGCGTCGGAGCGAGGCGACTATGTTTATCCTTTCCAGAGTGTCTATATCGGAGTGCATATATTTCACGCGTATACCGTGCTCGTTCAAATATTCCGTCAAATTTTCCGCCATTTTCTTGGTCAGCGTCGTCACCAAAATTCTGCCGTTTTTTTGCGCGACAGAGTTAATTTCCGAAATTAAGTCGTCAATCTGCCCTTTGACGGAACGCACGGATACCTCAGGATCGACCAGCCCCGTAGGGCGTATGACCTGCTCGGCGACGTCGTCGGCGAGATTCAATTCGTATTCCGCCGGCGTCGCCGACACGCAAACCGTCTGCTTTACGCGCGCGTCGAATTCGCCGAAATTCAGCGGGCGGTTGTCGAACGCCGCCGGCAGGCGGAACCCGTAGCCGACGAGGTTTGTCTTCCGCGCCTTGTCGCCCGCGTACATTCCGCGTATCTGCGGAATCGTCATATGGCTTTCGTCGATAAACGTTATAAAATCGTTCGGGAAAAAATCCAAAAGCGTGTACGGCGGCGTACCGGGAGCGCGCCCGTCGAAATACCGCGAATAATTTTCTATTCCGCTACAATACCCTATCTCCCTTATCATCTCTATATCGTAACTCACGCGCTCCCTTATCCGTTGCGCCTCTATCAACTTGCCCTCGCTTTTGAAATATTCCTCGCGGATAAGCATATCGCGGTGAATTTCTCTAAGCTTTTCTTCCTTTGTTTCATCGTTCGCTATATAGTGACTCGCCGGAAATATCGTTACCGTTTTTAACCGATTGACGGGCGTACCCGTTACGATACTTATTTCCGTTATCCTTTCCACCGTATCCCCGAAAAATTCAACGCGCACGGCCATCTCGCTGTAACTCGACGGGAATATTTCCACGACGTCCCCTCTCGCCCTAAACGTCGAGCGCGCGAAGTCTATATCGCTTCTCTTGTACTGTATGTCCACGAGCCGATCCAAAAGCTCGTCTCTGTCCAAAACCGTCCCCTCGCGGATCGACACCGTATGCCTGTAATATTCGTCGGGCGCGCCCAAGCCGTAAATACACGACACCGACGACACGACGATAGTATCCCGCCGCTCGCAAAGCGACGCCGTCGCGCTGTGGCGGAGCTTGTCGATCTCGTCGTTTATCGCGAGGTCTTTCTCGATGTACGTATCCGTCTTGGGTATATACGCCTCCGGCTGATAATAATCGTAATAGCTGACGAAAAACTCCACGCGGTTCTTTGGGAAAAATTCGCGGAATTCATTGCAAAGCTGCGCCGCCAAGGTTTTGTTGTGCGCGATGACAAGCGCGGGTCTTTGCGTGCGCTCGATGACGTTCGCCATCGTAAATGTCTTGCCGCTACCCGTAACGCCCAAAAGCACCTGCGTCCGAAACCCGTCCTCTATACCCGCCGATAACCGCTCTATCGCCTGAGGCTGATCGCCCGAAGGAAGGTACGGCGCGTATAATTCAAATTTGAAATCTTCCATACCCGAATTATACCACAACATACGAAAAATAAGCAAACCAAAACCCCGTCCGCAGGAAAATTTTAAGACACTTTTTATTTTTTTTATTTGCGCGGGGAAGCCTTTTTGTTAAAAAAAAATTACCTTTTTTACAAAAAACAGGGATAATCTGTCCTCACGGTTTTAAACGAACCGAAACAAAAAGACGACTTGCAAAATATCCGCAAACCGTCCTTTTTATTTGACTTCTTTTTTAACCTAAACGCGAAACGGTTTAAGAGAAATTTTTGAGAATAAAACCGACTAAAAGCGCGGATTGCGGGGACTTTATGCGGATCTATCTCAAAATAATTCTTAAAACTCCCGCCGTTACGGTCGGAAAAGAGGTCTATTGTTCCCGCGTCCGCTTTAGCCTTTCCCGCTTTATACCGCCGGTAGCCCGGCGTCCGACAAAGTAACCCTCGTGCTTTCTATGTCTTTCATAACAAGTGTCATCGCAATTTCCCTTCTGTAATCCGGGTACGGGAAAGTCATATCAAAATATATTTCTTTAATGCCTCTCTCTCAAACGTTACCGCATACTCGTTTATTTTCATCGGCACACCCTATAACTTCGTCGTCTGTGTCAACGTTTTTTCGCTCTTTGTTTAACTTTTTTCCGTTTTTTCGACTTTTTCTCAAATTCTTTATTCCACAGCCTGTCCACACCCGCAAAAAAACCGGCGGCTTCAGACATCCAATCTTTTGGAATGCTGTACGACGGAATCCCTTTTCGCGCGGATACAACCTTTTTTTTAAATTTATAAAAAATTTATCCGCGTATACCCCTATTTTTTTATGCTATTTTTCTTATATTGTTGTATAATATATTTAAAGCGTTTCGGCGTTGCCGGAACGGAGACAAAATACGCGCTTAAAAGCGGCGAAAAACGACGCGTTACGTTCGGGATTATTTGAATCATATTTATTTTCGCGAAGGATGACTTAACGGCTATGACTCTTTGGTATAAAAACGCGGCGGAGACTTGGATAGACTGTCTGCCGCTGGGCAACGGCTCGCTCGGATTGATGCTCGACGGCGGTACGTTTCGGGAAAAAATATTCTTGAACGACGATACCCTTTGGTCGGGCTGTCCGAAAACGGAAAACGGCGAAAAGGACGCTTTCGGCAAAAAATTTGAAGGCTTTCGCGGGCTGATCCCGAAAGGACGTAAAGCTGCGGGGGGAAAAACGGACGGCGGAGAAAAAAACGCCGCCGCAAAAAATATCGAAAGACTGCGCGGGCTGATATTAAAAGGACATAAATTCACTGCGGAAAATCTGCTCCGCGCAACATCTCCGGGCGATATAAGCGAGGCGTATATGCCGCTCGGAACGGTGTTTATAGATTATAAAATCGACGGGCAGATCAACGAGTATTCGAGAGAACTCAATCTCGAAACCGCTCTGCATACCTCGAAATTCAACGCGGGAGGCAATCTGATTGAAAAACGGACGTTTTGTAGCTTCCCCGACAAGTGCGGCGTAATGAATATCCGCTCGGTCAGAAAAATCTCGCTCGATGTTTCGTTTAATACGCCGCTCGAATACGATACCTCGGCGGAGGGCGAAGTTTTGTTCTTTATCGGGCGCGCTCCCGATATAAATCCCGCCGCCGCGTTTTCTCCTATTCCCGTTCAGCTCAATCAGCCCGAATACAAGGATAAAGGAATGGCGTTCGCGGGGGGAATACGGATTATCACGGACGGTACGGTCGCGGACGAAGGCGGCGCAATTTCCGTCAACGGCGCTACGGACGTTTTACTCGTGTTTAAAAGCAAAACGGGCTTTGCTTCTCACGGCGTCCAGCCGGAAACGCGCGCCGAACCGCTCAAAGCCGCCGTCAAAAACTTTTTTAACCGTCATTTCGATTTCGACTATATGTACGAAAGACATTTGAACGATTATTCCGCGCTGTTTAAACGCGTAAAACTGAAATTGACCAAAAATACCGGCGGAAAATCCGCCTCGATTTTTGATAAACGCGGAGATTTGCCGACGGACGAATTGCTCGCGTCCGTAAGACGCGGCGCGGAACCGCCGCCGTTCCTTGTCGAATTGTATTATAATTACGGCCGCTATCTCTTAATCGCGTCCTCGCGGCAGGGCTCGGAACCCGCAAATTTACAGGGAATTTGGAACAAAGAGCCGCGCCCGCCGTGGTCGTCAAACTATACTCTAAATATCAATACGCAAATGAATTATTGGGCGGCGGGCGGTTGTAATCTGTCCGAATGCTTGGAGCCGTTCAAACGCTTCGTAACCGAACTCTCCGAAAACGGCAAAAAAACCGCCGAAAAAATACTCGGCGTTGCGGATGGCTTCGCCGCTTTCCATAACTCGGATATCTGGCGAAAAACCTCGCCCGTAAAGGGCGACCTCTCATACGCCTTTTTTCCCACGGCGGGCGTTTGGCTGGTCAACGAAATATATACCGCGTATACGCGCAACGCGAAATATCTCGCGCCGTCCCTCTCCGACGGAGAAACCGAAAACGTTTTCTCCCTCTTGGAAAGTTGCTGTAAATTCGCGGACGGCTGGCTCGCACCGTATAAGGAATATTACGTTACCTGCCCGTCGTCGTCTCCCGAAAATAAATATAAGCAATCGCTCTTTAAGCTGTCGCTCGATTACGCGTCCGCCTGCGATATGTCGCTTATCCGGCAGGTTGTAGAAAACTACAGGGAGCTGTCCGAAAAATTGGGCGTTTCCTCCGCGCTTTTAGACCGTATATCCGAAAAAGAAAAAAAACTTTATCCTTTGAAAATCGGTCGGAACGGTATACTCGAATGGCACGAGGAATACGCCGAAACTGAACCCGGTCACCGCCATTTTTCGCCGCTCTACGGTCTCTATCCCGGTAATCTCATAAAGCCCGGAAAAGCAAACGCGGACGCCGAACAAAAAGCTCTGACCGAGGCTTGCGCAAAGTTCCTTGACAGACGGCTGGACTGCGGGAGCGCGTCTACCGGATGGAGCGCGGCGTGGGCGGCGGCACTCTACGCCCGCCTGAAAAACGGGGAAAAAGCCTACGCATGTATAAAAAAGCTGTTGGAGCAGTTTACTTTTCCCAATTTATTCGATAAACACCCGCCGAATATATTTCAAATCGACGGAAACCTCGGCGCGGTCGCCGCAATCAACGAGATGCTTATTCAAAACGCGGATGGCATAAACGAAGAAAGCGGGACGTCCGCTTCCACAGGCGTCAACGGCGCGGCTGGCACAGTCGAACTGCTTCCCGCACTTCCCGACGCGCTGTCGGACGGGTATGTTTCGGGATTAATCGCGCAAGGCGGATTCGCCGTGGATATGCGCTGGCAAAATAAGCGCGTGGTTTCGCTAAGCGTGCGCGCGCCCTCGGAATTTAAAGACCGTAAGCTCGCCGTAAAACGCGCAAACCTCTCCGACGGCTTATTCGCGGAGGGAGACCTGATTTTCGTGTAAAACCGGTAAATTTGAATTTACGCGGGGAAAACCTTTTGTGAACAAAAGACTCTTCCCCGCGCCCTTCCTTTTTAAAGAACGGCGTTTTCAAATACGATAGCGCCGCGTTTGAAAGCGTAATGAGCATAATATAAGCGGGTATAGTATAAAATTATTAAAGTTTTTTGAAAAGGTACGCGGAGAAAACTCCTTATCCGCAAAATGTTCTCCCCCTTATAAATTTTCTAAACGAAAATTGTGTACGGCTCTTTCTCCGTCCACAATTTTTTTTAATTTTATTCGCCGTATCGTTTTTTTTTCGTTTTTTTTGTCATAATTTCTTGAAAAATTTCGCTCGGATATAGTATAATTATCGTATGCAAAACCACAACGATATTTGGGCGCGCGCCCTTGAGTCATTAGCTTCGTCTATGTCGCAGGTGAGCTTCGACGTTTGGATAAAAACGCTCGTTCCGCTTGGCTTTGTCAATAAAAAGCTCATACTGGTCACACCGTCGATTTCTTCGCAGGTGCTGATCAACAAAAGCTATATCGACGCCGTGCGTTCCGCCGTTACTTCCGCGTCGGCTTCCTTTTCGGCAAATTTATCGGACGGCGACGCGGATGCCGACGACGTGGAAATTATAACCGAAACGCAAAAAGAAGAATATTTGAGCAAGCTGAACGCGGAGGGCGGAAAGGGAGCGGTAGACGGTGCGATAATCGCCGCCGCCGTTGATAAAAAAGAGGACGAGTACGCGCAATTCGTTCCGAAATATACTTTCGACAATTTCATCGTTGCCGAATCCAACAGGCTCGTCGCCGCCGCCGCAAGCGCTGTCGCGAAAAATCCCGGCTCTCAATATAACCCGCTTTTTATATACGGCGGCGTGGGTCTCGGAAAAACGCATATCATGCACGCGATAGGCAACTATATCCGAGAGCATAATCCCGCGTTGAAAATTATATGCGTCCCGACAGAAAAATTTACAAACGAGTTGATAGACTCTATCAGAAACAGCCGCGACAGCCGCGATAACCGCGAGTTCCGTGAAAAATACAGGAGCGCGGACGTGCTGATGATGGACGACATCCAGTTTTTGTCCGGTAAAGCGGGAACGCAAATGGAGGTCTTTCATACATTTAACGACCTCTACCAAAGCGGTAAGCAAATTATTATGACCTCGGATAAGCCACCTAAGGAAATAGCCCAGCTTGAAGAGCGCTTGCGCTCGCGCTTTTTGTCCGGTCTCATCGCCGATATCCAACCGCCCGACCTCGAAACCCGCGTAGCCATTCTTAAAAGAAAAGCCTTGCAGGAAAAATACGACATCGATCCCGTCGTTATAAATTTTATCGCCGAAAAGGTAACCGGCAATATCCGCGAAATGGAAGGGCTACTTTCCCGCGTCGTCTTTTATTCCACGCTCGTGGGAAAATGCGCGAATAATCTCGCGCTCGCCAACGAGGCGCTTAAAGATTATGCCGACGTAAAAAACGAAAGCATTACGGCTTACGACGTTATCGACGCGTGTTGCAACTGTTGTAATATCACTAAAAATGAAATCTTAGGGAAAAAGAAAACTAAAGACATCGTCGAACCGAGACAAATCGCGATTTATTTAATTACCGAAATGCTCCCGCTGCCGCTTATCTCCATAGGCCAACTGTTCGGCGGACGCGATCATACGACTATCATCCACGCGCGCGACAAAATAAGCCAGAAAATAAAGACCGACCCGAAAATTAAGGCGAAAGTCATAGATATTCAAACATATATAAGCGACGTTAAAAGACCTGTGAGCTGAGACTGCGACAAGGCGGGCGGCGCATAGAGCCATAAAAAACAAACGTGGGAAACCTTTTGTTCACAAAAGGTTTCCCACGCATAAATTTTAAAAAATAAAAAAATCTAATCGAACAAAGCCGTTGAAAGGTATCTCTCGCCCGTGTCGGGCAGGATGACTACTATAACCTTTCCCGCATTTTCGGCTTTCTGCGCCAGTTCCGTGGCGGCGTGAAGCGCGGCGCCCGAGGATATGCCTACAAGCACGCCCTCCGTTCTCGCAAGTAGCTTGGCGGCGGCAAACGCCTCGTCGCTTTTGACGGCGGCGATTTCGTCGTAGATTCCCGTATTCAGCGTGTCGGGCACAAAGCCCGCGCCAATGCCTTGCAGTTTATGCGGACCGGCGATACCCTTTGACAGCACGGGCGAGTCGAACGGCTCGACGGCGACGATTTTTATTTTCGGATTTTTGGATTTGAGATACTCGCCCGCGCCGCTGATTGTGCCGCCCGTACCGATACCGGCGACAAAAATATCGACTTTACCGTCCGTATCTTTCCATATTTCCGGTCCGGTCGTTTCAAAATGCACTTTAGGGTTCGCGGGATTGACGAACTGCCCCAGAATAACCGAACCGGATATTTCTCTGTTCAGCTCGGCGGCTTTCGCAATCGCGCCTTTCATTCCTTTCGGTCCTTCGGTCAGCACTAACTCCGCGCCGTAGGCTTTCAAGAGATTTCGGCGTTCTATGCTCATCGTTTCCGGCATCGTCAGAATCAATTTATAACCCCGCGCCGCCGCGACGGAAGCGAGTCCTATTCCCGTATTGCCGCTCGTCGGCTCTATAATAGTCGCGCCTCTTTTGAGTACGCCGCGCTCTTCCGCGTCGGCAATCATCGCCTTGGCTATTCTGTCTTTGACGCTTCCGGCGGGATTGAAAGCCTCGATTTTGGCGAGAACAGCCGCCCAAAGTTTTTTCGTGCCGCCGTAGTTCGACAGTTCCAAAAGGGGCGTTCCGCCTATTAAATCGGTTATCGTTTTTGCTACGTTTGCCATAATTCACCTCATAATAATTTTTATATTTCGTTTTGTTTTTTTATTTCATTTTCATCGCTTTTTATCACGTTACGCCCGATTTTTATCGCGCCAAAGCCTTGCGTTAAAGTTTTTTGGAAAGGGACGCGCAGAAAAGCCTTTTTTCACAAAGAGCTTTCCCCGCGTATGTTCAAAAATAAAAATAAATCTATATTTTCTCAAACGCCCGCGTCAAGTCGTTGATCAAATCCTTAACGTTTTCCGTGCCTATCGAGAGTCTTATCGTATTCGGCTTTATACCCTGTTCGGCAAGTTCACTTTCGTTCAGTTGAGAATGGGTCGTCGTCGCTGGATGAATTACAAGCGATTTTACGTCCGCTACATTGGCGAGAAGTGAGAATATTTGAAGGCTGTCTATAAATTTATGCGCCTCCTTGACGCCGCCCGCGATTTCGAATGTGAAAATAGAGCCACCGCCGTTCGGAAAATATTTATCGTAAAGCCTGCGCTGTTTGCTCCCCTTGCGCTCCAAGGACGGGTGGTTTACCCTTTCCACTTTTTTCTGCTTTTTCAAAAATTCCAAAATTTTGAGCGTATTTTGGACGTGCCGCTCCACGCGGAGGGACAGCGTCTCTATTCCTTGCAACAGCAAAAACGCGTTGAACGGCGAAATTGCCGCGCCCGTATCGCGCAAAAGCACCGCGCGTATCGCCGTAACAAACGCTGCGGGTCCCGCCGCCTCTATGAACGAAACGCCGTGATAGCTTTCGTTCGGCTCGACGAGTTTAGGGAATTTCCCGCTCGCCGCCCAATTAAAATTACCGCCGTCCACGATTACGCCGCCGAGCGTCGTCCCGTGCCCGCCGAGAAACTTGGTCGCCGAATGGACGACTATGTTCGCGCCGTATTCTATCGGTCTCAGAAGGTACGGCGTCGCGAAGGTATTGTCCACTATGAGCGGAATCTTGTGTTTGTGCGCGATAAATGCGGCCTCTTGAATGTCTATAATGTTGGAATTCGGATTTCCGAAGGTCTCTATAAAAACCGCCTTGGTTCTGTCGCCGACAGCCCTTTCAAACGCGCCATCTTCGTCCGGGTCTACGAACACGGTATTTACGCCGTATTCTTTGAGCGTGTGAAAAAACAGATTGTACGAGCCGCCGTAAATCGTCTTTGCCGACACGATATTGTCGCCGCTTTTCGCGAGGTTCAAAACCGCGTACGTAACTGCGGCCGCTCCCGACGCGACCGCCAAAGCCGCCGCGCCGCCCTCAAGCGCCGCCACGCGCTTTTCCAAAATGTCCTGCGTCGGATTGGTCAGCCTGCCGTAAATATTCCCCGCGTCGCGAAGCCCGAACCTGTCGGCGGCGTGCGCGGAATTGTGAAAAACATACGAGGTAGTCTGGTAAATCGGCGCCGCCCGCGCGTCCGTCGCCGGATCGGGACTTTCCTGCCCTATGTGCAACTGCTTGGTCTCGAAAGACCATTTGGACGTGTCCTTTATCGTGTTCTCTTGCTCTTTTTTTGTCGTCATGTATTATTGCCCCCTTTTATATATGTCGATATTTTATTAAATATATATGTTTTATATGTTTAAAATTTGTCAATTTTAAATTTATAAATATTGATATGTTTTATATGTTTTAATATATTATACGTCAATAAAAATCCTTTGTCAATCGTTTTTCAAGACTTTTCATAATTTTAAAAAAAAATATGCGGGGGAAAGCCTTTTGTAAGCAAAAGGCTTTCCCCCGCGCCCCTTTCCAAAAAACTTTAACGCTTTTTATGACCGTTTCGACCGCGCAAAAGTAAAGCGCGGCGAAAATTCCCGTAACTACCGTTTTCGCTTTTTGATTTTATTTGAATGTCCGCTTGCCCGCTCATTCGGCGTTTTTTGATCCGGCGATTTTTTTTGAGGCATTTTGCCGAATATAATAAAAATATAATATCGTCCGTAAAATCTTTAAACTCGTCTTGACATAAAATGAAAATTGTGTTAATATAATTACGGTTATTATTCCGTTTTGAATAATAGGGTGTTTATAAACGGTTCCAGATCCGCTTATTCGAAAATTTCAGCGGTTTTCAGGTTTGAAATCCGCTCGTAATTTTATCGAAAGACCGTTTAGAACCGATCCGATACGGCGAGGTTATTTATATGGTGATGATGAGATTTTACGTTTCCAAGCTTAATAAACGTAGCAACGGTACAATCGTGACGGACGCGACCGGCGGCGTTGTTTGCGTCGCTTACGAAACCCCCTACGGGTATGTCTTGAACGATAAGGACCGCAAATCAGTCATAGGTACGCTCAATTTCAATAAGCGCACAGCCGTAATCGGCGTGCCGGAGGATAACGTCCTCACCGTAAAACGCAAATTTTTCGGCGGCGTGAAATTTAATAAGGAAAGCGGCTACTATAAAAAAGGCTCAATGCGGAAATTCAAAGTCGATATATTCGAAAACGGTCGGCTGTCCGCACGTATATCCAGAAATCCGGATGACGCGGGTAGCTATGCCCTCGATATCCGGAAAAGCGCCAACGCCTTGCGTACCATGCTTATCGCGCTCGCTTTGAACGACTTCTTTCTAAGGAAAAAAAGTTGATTTTAAAAAGGTTTTTCGGGGAAAAGGAGATTTATGCGGCGGAAACTTTTTCTCGGAAGAAAAGGCTTTCCCACGCGCCCCTTTCCAAAGGACTTAGCGTTTCTTTATGATAGGCTAAAGTAGGGCGGTTGCGTATGCGGCATAAATTTCCGAAAGTTTTTTATGCGTATGGGTTTATATTGCGGAAAATCTTTTTTTGAGAGAAAAGACATCCACCTCGCTCCTTTCCAAAAGCCTCCGTTATTTTAACGGTATTATAAAACAGAGCGCGGCGGCAATATTTTTTTACAAAGCAAAAGGATTAGCCGTCTATTCGTTTGTATTAGGCTTTCCGCAGTTTTACGCGTAGAAAAACGCGTTGCGCGGTTAAAAAAAAACGACGGGCTTAATTTCCACCTTTCGCGTCTTATTTTTGTAATTTTTACATATACTTAAAAAATGCCTTGCGCAGTTTAAAAGCGATCAATTTATCCCGAATCAAATTATTCGGGAAGTCTAATGGAAAAAATACGTTTTCCGCCTATGCGTTGCGGCTGTAAAATTTTACGTTACCCGTCAAAACGTCCGAATACGAATACGTCCTTATAGCGTCGCAATCCGATTTCACGGTAAATACGGACGAATAAAGGTTTTCCACCCTGCCGTTATACTCCACTATCTTATTGCGCCCCATATTGACCCGCAAAAGCACGTCTATGCCTTGCAGGCAGCCAAGTCTGTTTTTCGCGTCGTTTATAGAATATTTGACTTCTTTCATAAATTAGCACCCTTTCGCGGTTTTTTTATTTCAACGCTTTTTAAAAAAGATTTTTTGTTTTGCCGGTATTATTTTTCCCGTTTTTTACCGAAATATTCATCGGCTTTCAGTAATAAAAAATACGTGGATTGCGCCCGAAAATTTCCGCAAAAATAAAGAACGGCTTGATATAAAAATCAAACCGCCGCTTTTTGTTCCGCCGTAATTAAAAATTACGGGATTTCGTTTTTTCGTTCCACCGTAATTGAAATTGAATAAGTAAAATTTTGTTTTTTTGTTCCGCTCCGATTAAAATCGATAAAACCGTATTATTTTTTGCTTCGTCCGTAACGAATAAATTCGATTAAATCATTCCGGTCTTATCGCGCCCGTCGGACAGCCGTCCGCGCACGCGCCGCAATCGATACACACTGCGGGGTCGATGACGTACTGCCCCGCTCCCTCGCCGATTGCGCTCACCGGACATATGTCCGCGCACGCGCCGCAGCTTATACAATCGGAATTAATACTGTGTGGCATAAAATTTTCCTCCTTTTTTCTAATTATTAGATGGTTATATTTTAACATAAAACGCCGCCTTTGTACAGTAGTTTTACGAAAGTATTTTTTTAAAGGTTTTTTCTATAAAGATACGCGAGGGGAAAACCATATGTTCTCAAAAGGTTTCTCCCGCGCGCCCTTCCAAAAAACTTTATCATTTATTTATGCAAATTAAAGCTTTCTATTCATCTCGGGGCGTATTTACGTAAATGAAAACGATAGAATTTTAGGCGGTTTTCGTGTCTTTCACGACGTTTAACGACGGCGCGGCCGGGTTGGTTCCGCGCGAGGAAAAAACAACGCCGAAAGGTGCAAATAAGCGCAAAAAAAACGCGCTTTTTGCGCTTTATGCGAACACGCGCCAATTAAACCTTTTTATCCGTACTCATTAAGCCTTCAAACTCGACGGCGCGGCTACCGCTCCGCCGGTTTAAAAAGCGCAATCACCCTATATTCCGAAAAAAACTCTCCTCAGCATTAGGGCTTAATCAAATCGTTAAAACGCCGGAGTTTTTGGGAAAGGGCGCGGGGAAACCCTTTTGCGAACAAAAGGGTTTCCCCGCATACAATAAAAGGGCTTAGGAGATTTTTCTCCTAAGCCCTTTACCGTAAGCCGTAAATGTTTTTATTAAGCTTGCTTACGTTCCCGTCAACTCGCCGACCGCCGCATTATACAACGCGGTAATCGAAGCTTGAATGAGGCTACTCTCGCTTTCCGCTTTCGAAGCTTCCGCCGCTCTTAACGCAAAGCGGTAAATTATTTCGTCCTTAATCGGCTTGGTGCTCCCCGAAGCTCTTAAAGCGACTATAAGGCCCTCAATATCTGTTATATAAGCCGCATCCGCGCTCCGCGCCGCCGCGTCCGCCGCGTCGGTAAGATTCAGAGCCGCTCCCAAGAACACTTGCTCAACGGCGCTCAACGCGTCAAACGCGGTTCTCTCCTTTTCAACGGCTTCATAAGCGGCTTGTTTCAGCGCGTCGGCCGTTTCAGGAGTAACGGCAAGCGCGTCCGCGTAAAGAGCCTCTATTCTCGCGCCAACGTCCGCTTTTGTGATAAGAGCTTTTATGACCGCGTCCGTAGCCCCTAACGCGGCGTCATACGACTTCGCCGACTGTGCAATCGACGCGATCGACGCTACGGCTTTCTGATAATCCGTATTAAAGCAGGTCGCCGCGTCAGGCAATCTATCCAATTGACTGTTCTCAACATTGCTTTTTGAACGGGTTTCCAAGATTCTGCGGGCTTCGTCGGCGGCCGCAATAATCTCTTTCGCTCTTATGCCGTCGGATTTTAGAATTGCCCAGACGCCCTCCCTAGCGTATTTAACGTCATTGTCATAATAGGCCTCCGAAGGATAGTTTCCGTCAATATAAGCCTGTACATAGCCTTTGACATAACTTTCCGTGTACGGTTCAAAGGCTGTCCATATGGCGTTCGCCTCGTCGTTAGCCTCCGTTCCGGTATAGCCGGAGTCGTATGTTTTAGACCTGAACAATTCTTCTATCTCGGCTTTAAGGTCGTCCAAATCAGCAATATAATATATGTCGGCCGCTTGAACCTCGTCGTATTTTTTACCGACCCAATATACCCATTCCTCTACGGTCGCGGCATAAACTTCCGTCTTCGCTTTATGCGTCAATTCGTCGGTTTCGGCGCCGATATCCTCAAGAAGCGACTCGACAAGCGCCTTATATTCCGCATAGCTTGCCGCCGACTCTACGCCCGACCCGCCGTCAAAGTATTTTGCGCCGCTCGCCGCGCCGTACCACTCGTCGTAATTGTAGCCGATATAGTCTACGTCGTTATCGTTCGCGTCCGGATCGTCGTCGTCGATTGTGTCGTAGAACGTTTTCACCGCGCCGGTTATTCTCGTTTCCGCCTCCGCAAAGTAGTCGGCGATTGTCTTGACGTTAATCGTTCCGTCAAGCAGTTCGCCTAAAAGACGTGTAGCTTCCTTATAGGAATCGACGTCGTCGATTTCAAATGTGAAAACCTTACGGTATACGCCGTACAACCGCTCGTCCAGCTCTCTCGCGAAATCCGGCGCGTCTATCCACCAATCCGCCGACGGCACTTTTCCGTAGCTCGGATCGGTCAGATACCGCTCGGTTGTCGCCACCCAATTGTCATAAATCGCTTGCAGTATCGCCTTTTGGAGTTCGCCGATAGGCGCTTCTCCCGCTTTCACCTCTTTAGCTAGGTCATCTTCATATATTCTCTTAAATTCCGCGTCAAAATCCGCACGGGTAGTTTTTTTCAAAAGTTCCTCGTAGAACCAGCTGAAATTATAATTAGTTTCATAGTCATAATCCGCGTTGTCCGTAATCACCGTTTTAAATATTTCACGGGTTCTGTCGTTGACGTCTTTCACAGCGTTCTCTTGCGCTACGTCGATTTTATCAACCGCATAGAACATAGCGTCGATAGTTTGCATGACGGTATCTCCGTCGGCGGTCCCGTCGAGCTCCGAGAGATAATCGCGGATACTACCTATTAATCCGGCTATGTCCTCCCGGAAGTATTCCCCGTACTCCGCCGTGCCAAAACCGTTATAGACGAACGTATACGTATATTCGTGATTGACGAATTCGTCTATGAGCTCTTCGAACGCGTGCGTCCATCTGTATTTTAACAGGTCAAGCACGTAAGCCCCCGCTTCGTCGGTCAGCAATCCGCTTCCGTTAAGAACCGTATTTATCGCCTCTATTCTGTCCATATTAGAAACGTTCTCACCGTCAATAGCCGCGAACGGCTTCTCCGTTCTTGTCTCCGCGCGCTCCCAACGGACAGGCTTGTTATCTTCGTCGTAAACCGTCTTATACAGCTCCATGCTCCACTCGTCGTCTCCGAACCATGCGGCGAACCATGCGTCGCGGTCGGTCTTGTCGCCGATATCCGTCTTCGGGCCGTTCCAATTTTCCTTAAAGAGATAGTCCCCGACGGAATCGTCGTATGAGTCCAAAGTGTTGTCCTTAGTATCGTAGTAGCTCTCCACCAATCCGGCTATAAGCTCTTTCAGCTCCTCATACGCCGCCTCGTCCATTTTCAAATCATAGTTCACGGCTTGCATACATCTATCATAGAACGCCTCGCCCAGCCGCGCGACCGTCGTTTCGTCGCTCTCCGTAATCGCGCCGAGATTATCGTAGGTTTGCGTGTCAAGCCAATCGATTAATTCGTCGTACAAAGCGTCTATCTCGGTAGAGTCAAACAAAGGCATTCCCGTGAAGTCTATAGCTTTTATTTTGTCCGTCTCTATCGTCAATTTATCCGCCAGCGACTCTTTCGTAAGCCCGAATATAAACTCTTTAAAGCCGTCGGCTATCCCGCTATTCTCCGGATCGTAGACCTTCGCGAAAGCCTCCTCGTAAGCCTCTCTGCCGCCGTTTGCCGCGTCGTACAAATCTACGTAGTACGCGACGCCGTCGCCGTTGCCGTTGTCAAAGCCCGTTATGCCGTCGAACCACTTCCCGTAGCCTTCCTCAAAGCCCGCTTCGTTCATACGGTAACCGATAAACGCTATGTTATTTATATCCGCCGAGTCATACTTCGCGTTGTTGATTGTATTGTAATAGTCCGTAATCAACCGCGCGACGGCGTTTTTCGTATACTCGGAATTAAACTCTAATGCCGCCAGCTTGCTTTTCGCCTCGGAATCGGCTTCCGTGCCGGTCGTTTTGGTCGTTCCGTCCCATTTCTCGTCTAAAGCGGTTTGACCGTATATAAGCTCGCCGAGCTCTTGTAACGCGGCGTCAAGCGCGACTTGATCGTAAGCGCGGGTCGCCGTAAGCGCGTCGTACTCGGCCCGTATCCAGCTCCACCAATAATCGGCGGCGGCTAAATAAACTTTGTCCTCCACTTCCGGTAGCAACGCGCCGTCTTCGTCAAGCGCATTCGCTCTCGCCGCGATAAAGGCGTCGTAGTCGCCCGCTCCGTCCGCCGCGACGATATCCGCAAACCACGTTTCATAGGTATAACCGATGAACGTTATATCGTCGTCTCCGTCATTGCCATCGTCGTCTATGCCGTCGTAATATTCTTTGATTTTGCCGTCGATAAGATCTTTGGTATCGGCTTGCTGTACCGCTATCGTATCGATAGTTCCCAGTTCGTCGAGTTTGTCCTTAAATTGCGCGTACGTAATATCGTTGTACGAAGCGTTTTTCACAAAAGCGGCCAATTCGCCATAGTTATTCTCAACCTCTTTCGCGTAATATTCGCCGTTGCCCTTATACGAAGCGAATGCCTCATCGATCTCGGCCAGCCAATTCTCTTGAATAAGACCCGTCTCGCCGCCCGCCGTTCCGAAAATCTCTTTCTTCATAAACTTCGTCAGGCTCTCGTCGCCGAGGTCTATGACTCTGAAAAGATTCAGGGTTAGTTCGCCGAGATTCTTAGCGCCGACTAAATCGATTATGAAATATTCGCTCTCTTCGCCCGCGTCGAACCAATTACCGTAGTCGTAATTAATATCTTTCGCGAGGTCTTCGTCCGTCGCGCTCGGATAAAAGCCTTGATAGAACTCCAAAACGGCGTTTTCTACGGCTTTCTGTATCCAGCCCTGAGCAAGAACGCTTTCCACGGCTTCCCTGTCGGCGTCCACGACGTCTTGGAATTTACCGTCGACGTAGTCTTGCAACGTGTCGCTCTGAGAATTCAACGAAGATACGATAAAGTCTTGCAACGCGCTTTCCAGAGCCGGAATATCCGTATCTTTCAACGTGCCGAGCGTTGTTTTAAGCGTCGAAAGCTGCTCCGACAAGCCTTTTAAATATGTATTCAGCGGAATTTCCTCGTTACCCTCTCCCTCGAATACTATCTGCGATTCCAAATCGTCCAACCGATCCGTCAACGCCGATTCCAAATCGTCCAGCCGATCGTCCAATTCCGTCAACGCCTCGCTTAAACCGTCCAATTCCTCGTCCTTAAGACCGTCGATAAGACCGGTAATGTCTCTCTTTAAATCATTAATCTTAGAGAGCAACGTATCGGTCAAATCGGAATTACCGGTCGCCACGTCGTCTTTTAGACCGCCCACATCGTCTTTCAGACCGTCCAACGTCCGCTGAATGTCGCTCATCGCTTGTTCAAGCAGATCGTTGCGTTTGACTTCCGTCGATACGAATACCGACAGCAAGACAAACGAAGCTACAAACACCGCCGACGATACAGCAATAGCTATATTAATCAGCAACGCTTTCTTTGCCACAAAAAATGCCTTGATTTTACTCAACATATTTTTTTTACTCCTTATCCTTTTTGTTAAGTATTTTTATTTATGTTCGCCGTCCTTGTTCCGTTTTCCGAAATCCGATACGGTTATTTTTCCGCGTCCGTTTTTTACGCTAAAAGTTTTTATAAAGCAACGCGGAAGGCAACCTTATTTTAAGGATTCCCCGCGTAAATTCTTAAAACAAAACCTTCTATTCCTCTTTTTTTCTGAATTCCGCAGGACGGCGCTCGCCGAAGTCGACGATTTTCACCTCGCCGTCCGCTTTGTCGTATATTATCTCTTTACGCGTGTACGGATTATATTTCTTATCCCCGGGACTTACAAACGTTTTCTTTTTCTCACCGCCTATCTCGGCGGCGGCTTTCAAAAACAACTCGGCGGAAACGCCGTCCTCACGCAAATTCTCGCCCGAAACGGTCTTTTCTTTTTTGCTTTCCGCGTATTTCGCCGTCTTTTCCTTTTCGACCGCTTCGCGCGCCGATTTTTCCTTCTCCGCCGTTTCAACGGCGGTCTTTTCCCGCTTGCCGCCGTCGGACACGACAAAAACCGCACCGTCGTCACGCGGAGCGTCCTTGAAACCGCTGTCGTCGATTATGTAAACGCCGTCGTCCGCCCGCTCGGCTGTGTCCGCCCGTTTCTCGCCGCCGTCCGCTACCGTCCTCCCGTCTCCCGCGATTCCGGCGCTTACGCTCTCGTCACCCCGGCTACCGATACGCGCCGAAAAAGCTTCCTCCGCGCCGTCCTTTTCCGCCTCGCCGGTCTTTTTCTTGCCGCGCTTCAACGACAGCAATGCGAAAAGCGCCGCCGCAGAAATCAGCATAAGACCGGAAAATAAAATCAACTGCCACCAGCCGCCAACCGCCGCGCCGAAAACTATGCCGGTTAAAGCTAAACTCACCGACCGCGCCGCGCCGCCTCCCGCAAAAACGAACGCTACGGCGGTAAAAACAGCCGCCGCAAAAATCGCCGGAATTAAATGATAACCGTTATTTTTGTTTGTTTTTTTCATAATTACCTCATCGGCAGGTATTATTCGCCGCGCACGCCGAACGATATAAAAAAGATGACCTAAATTTTTTCATTATATATAAGTATTATACCACAAATAAACAATAAGTCAAGCTATTAGCGAATAATTTAAAAATTTTTTTAACGGAAAACTAAATTGCGTTTTTTGGCTTTTTTGACAAAATTTCGCCCTTTTTTGCCTTTTTTTATGAGATTTTAAGCTAAAAACGGCTTAATTTTTTTAACATCTCGCGCTTTTACTTTTTTAAAAAAATGCAATTTTTTGTGTTTTGTTTTAAGCTCAACCACAAGCCGCATAAAAAAAATTAAAACGCGGTCACGCGAACGCGGATTTTTTTCCCCGCCGTTTCCGCAGATTTTTTGACGGTTTTTGTGAGTTTTTTTATGTTTCCCTCGATTTTTTCAGCGGTTTTAGAAAGAGCTACGAATTATTTATCCTTTTAGCGCGTTCCGTCATATATTATTGTATGAACGTTTTCTTAAATTACAGGAGCGGGCAACTCACGTTTAAAAAAGTAAAAAATTATATGGAGCGGCGGTTGAAATATGGAATTTGATAATTTACCGTTTTTGGAAAATATAAAAAATATGGCGAAAGAGTATAATTCGGTTTTAAAAAAGCCGCAAAGATACGCATGTATAAAACACGATTGCCCGCCGGCGTATTACGAACATATGGAGAAAATTTACGGGAAACAAAAACGCACGGAAAAATTTGACGAAACGCAAGGCGGCGGCGCGGACGGCTCTATTACGCAAAATAACGGAGTAAATAATTATTCACCGCAAAACGGAAACGGAAACTCCAACGGCTATATTCCGCAAAGCGGCGACACGGATAATTACACCCTGCAAAACGGAGCTCCCAACGGTTATATTCCGCAAAGCGACGGGATGAATTCAGGTTTTGATAACGGGGAGCTTGCCTATTTCGAGCCGGGCTTTTCGGGCGACATTGCGCGCGAAAACGCGGTTGCCGATTTTGAAAACCAATACGAACTTTCGGATTTGTTTTCAGAATTGAGAGACTTCGGAAACCGCGACGGACGGGATATATTAGACGGCGACTTGTCAGAACCGCAAAATTTATACGGAACGCGAAGCCGCAGCGATGCGAATTCGGGAATTAATGCAAATGGAAATAATACATACAACGGCGCGAACACGGGAATAAATACGAATAATACTATAAACGGAAGCGGCGCCTACAACGACGGCAAGCCGGCTCAAAAGATTCCGCAAGGAAACGCACCTAACCATATTCAAGAGTATGCCGATATGACGTTCCGATACCCGAAAACGCAAGAAAGCTCCGCCGCCCGTGATTTTGAACGACAAATCGACGACTCGCAACAAATCGACGGAACGCGGCAAAATAACGGCGCGGAGAATAATAAAGATTATAGAGACTTAGCCGCGTTTACAAATACTTTAAAAAATATCCGTTTAATTCTGAACGACCAAGCGGCGCTACTTATATATATGCGCTCGCTGACGCCCGACCGCGTACTGCGCGAAAAAATCGACGGCGCGCTGTCGATGAAAGAAAACGTGCTGAAAGATTCCGAACATATATACGCCGAGATCGGCGGCGCGGCGAATATATCCCGTCCGAATATATCGCGCGGAGCATACGGGAACGCCTATAATATGCTGACGGCTTTACAAAATACGCTTGACCGGAATTTTGAGATTCTCGTAAACAATAATTTCAGCAAGAATTATATGAACGGTCTTTCGGGAATGATTTCCTCCGAAAATAAATACCGTCTTTTGGCTACCGAATTGAAGCGATAATAAAAAATGCCGGTTTTGCCGTCAAAAATAAACCGCGAAAAATAAAACCGTCAATACGGCGATCGCGCTTTTAAATCGCACGGCGGACAAGGTTTAAACCGTATAAAACGAAACCGTAAAAAGCAAAACTTTTTGCGATAAGCTGATTCGCGTTATTTTTTTAAATAAAAAACCGTCCGCCTCGCATTTCCGGCGAGTATGTCTCTGATTTTGAAAATGCTGTTAGAAATTATAACTTTTATGCCCCGTTTAAGCGGTTCTTTGATATATTCAAGCTTGGCAAGCGCACCGAACGCTCCCTTGCGGCTCGCGCCGACGCAGCTTTTTTGCAATTCCTCAATTTTTTTTATAAGAAAGTCCGAAGTTTCCGCCGCAACCTCCGGCACGAGCGTGGACGGGTCGGAGGCGTTCTGATATATTCCGTCTGTGCCGGTTAAAATCAGCAATGTCGAACAGCCGAGCAGACAGGCTATTTGCGCGGCGGTCTCGTCGTTATCGACGCATTCGACGGCTTTTTGCCCCTCTTTCCGCATCGTTTGGATTTCCATTTTGCGGTTTTCGTCGTCCGAAACGGCGTCGTTATAATTAATTATCGGAATCGCGTTTTGCGGCGGACATCTAAGGAGCATTTCTTTAAGATGACGGCGTTTCGCTCCGTCGTTGAAATGCTGATGTTCGACGAGAATTTGACGTATGCTGAATTTGCTGTCTACGAACTGTCTGTAATTTTGCATCAAAACGGATTGCCCCTGCGCGGCGTAATCGGTCTTAATTTGCTCGGCGGCGTCGGGACAATCCGCGGCAAAAAGCTCGCCGCCATTGCGTTTGATATAGTCAAGGCGACCTATTTCGGTCGCGCCGGAGGAAACTAAAGCGCAACCCGGTCTTAACTCTCTGGACAATCTGGCAAAGACGTTGTAATTTATATCGTTATAGTCCTTGTCGATGAGAGCCATAGAACCTATTTTTATAACCAAATCTATAGTATTCATAATTTTTTCAATCAATTACGACGTTATATTTTTCTTTATAGCTTTTACTTTTTTAACCTGTTTCTTTTCGTATCGTTCTTCTCCGTTTTTATCGGCGAGTTCAATATAAAATTCACAATTCTACGTCTATACGCTTCCGCGCCGTGAACCGACCTCTAATTAGACCCTGCTCATATACTCGCCGCCCTCGCGGGTGTCGATTCTTATAACATCGCCTTGATTGACGAACATCGGCACATTAATAGTCAGCCCGGTTTCAAGCGTAGCCGGTTTAGTCGCGTTAGAAACGGTATCGCCCTTCGCCCCCGGCTCGCAATCGGTAATCTCGAGCTCGACAAAGTTCGGCGGCTCGACAAGGAATGCCTCTCCCTTATAAAAGGAGATCGTCGCGTTGGTATTTTCTTTAATAAAAAGAAGAGCGTTTTCCACTTGACTTTGGTTAAGCGGCGTTTGCTCATACGTTTCCGGATCCATAAAGTAGTAGAGACTGCCGTCCGAATAAAGATATTGCATTTCCTTTCTTTCGATTAGGGCAAGCTCGAATTTATCGGACGGATTAAATGTCCGCTCGACGATACTGCCGGATATGACGTTTTTGATTTTCGCTCTTACGAACGCCGCGCCCTTGCCCGGCTTGACATGTTGAAAATCGACGATTACCATGACGTTGCCGTCCATTTCAAAGGTTATACCCTTTCTGAAATCGCCTGCGGTTAAAAATCCCATTATGAAAATCCTCCGAGATAAAAAATATGATATTTGAGCGTTTATAGCCGTTATTATTGGAATTATAAATAAGATTAAGATTGCGTTTTTTCATCCGCGCACGCCTATTTTTAGGACAATTACGAATAATTTTTCATATATGCGGCAATTTATTCGCGGCGTTTATAAATTTCTTTTCCGCGTTATTCATAAAATTTTTTTGTAACATACGCAACGTTTCCACCCGTCAAACTTTAAAATCGGACGGCGTCCGATTTTAAAGTTTGACGGGTTATAGTAGTATATAATTTGTTCGCACCAGAAGCCGTTTCCGCTATATATACGTCAAGTTTTTTTGCGCCGTATAAAAATTCCTCACGCCGTCGGCGGTCAAAAGAATCATATCCTCTATCCTGACGCCGAAGCGGCGTTCGAGATATATACCCGGCTCGACGGTCACGACGTTCCCGGGTAAGAGTTTTTCCCCGCTTTTTTGGGAAAGGCGCGGCTGTTCGTGGATCTCCAAGCCGACCGCATGCCCGAGCGCGTGCGTGAAAAAACTCCCGTAGCCTCTTTCTATAATGATGTTGCGCGCGACCGAATCGGCGTCCTTTCCCGACACGCCGCCGTACCCGGCAAGTGTTTCGGCGTCCGAACGGCCGTTGAATTTTTTCACGGCGGAATTTTTTGCAAATCGGCTGTTTTCGGCCGATTCGGCGGCTATAAAATCGAGTGCGGCGCGCTGCGCGTTGAAAACCGCGTCGTAGATCACGACGTATTCCGAATCGGCGGTATTTTTGCCGCCGAACACGAAAGAGCGCGTCATATCGGCGCAATAGCCCTTAAATTTCGCTCCCAAATCCACCGTGACAACGCTGCCGTTTTTGAGTTTTGCGTTTCCGTACGCGTGATGCGGTCTCGCCGTATTCGCGTCGAAAGCGACGATCGGCTCGAAAGAAACGTTTTCCGCGCCGTTTTTACGCATATACGCGTTAATTTCATCCGCCAAATCCTTTTCCGTAACGCCCTCTTTCAGCGAATTCAAGACGTGCGCCATAGTTTTTTCGGTAATTTCGGCGGCCTTTTCGATCCTCAGAATTTCCGACGGCGATTTAATTTTCCGCATCGCGTATAATTTTTCGGAAACCGGAATCAAATCGGCGGGCATTTTCCGCATTTTCAAAAAATCGGAATAAGATACGAAAGCGTCCTCGAACCCCAATTTCCCAACCCTCTCGCTCCGCAATATTTCGCCGGCCGCTTCGAAAGGATCGGCGGCGGTTATGTCTATTATCCCGCAAGGATAGTTTTCCGTATTTTCGCTCCCTGCGAAAGCCGCCGGACTTCCCGCGGAAACGGCGGCCCGAGCGGCTTCGGCGTAACGCTTATCGACCAAAAAAAACGCGCGGCCGGGCAACAGCAACAAGAGCGAATCCTCGCTCTCGAAGTCCGTAAAATAGAACTTATTGACTCCGCCCGTTATTAAAACGGCGTCGAACCCTCCGGTTAAAAAAAGATTTTTCGGATTTTTCATTTACGCGTCCTTAATATTCATATTATTATAGCATATCAAGCGGCAATATTCAAGCAAATTTATATCGTTTATTTTTTTATGCGTTTTTTATGCGGGGAAAACCTTTTGTGAACAAAAGGCTTTCCCCCGTACCCCTTTCCAAAAAACTTCAACGCATTATTACGCAAAATAAAGCGCTCCCCTCGCAAACGCTTCTTTTGTAAAAACGCCTTTTTTGTAAAAACGCCTTTTTTGTAAAAACGAAAAAAACGGAACTTCTAAAAAAATACCGCCGTAACGCTCGGTTCGATCGGTTCGAACGGAATATAACCGCTAAGGTCTTTTGGAAAGGGGCGGGGGGGAACCATTTCTCCCAAGAAAAGGTTCCCCCCCCGCATAAATCGTATTCCTTTAAATTACCTTTCCAAAAAACTCCCCCCTGAACTCAGGGGGGAGTTTTTTTAATACAAGTCTTCGTTTAATTCATTACAACTTACCGTTTATTTGCGGTTAATTACCTTATTAAAGGATTCGTACTGCGGTTTTTTATGCGCCTTAACCGACACGAGCTCCGGATTCGGTTTAGGCTTATTGACGATCGTAACGTTCTCCTCTTTGAGGCGCAGGATTCTCTTCCGCTCCGCCTCGAACTTCTCGGCGCGTCTTAAATCCGACGCTTTCTTTGCCGCAACGAACGCCGCTTGCGTTCTCTTTTCCTTGACTATGGCGGCGATCACCAGCGCGATACCGTAAGCGACGGCAACCGCTCCGGCGGCTTCCGCGACGTTCAGCGCCACGGCGAGCGCAAAGCTCTCGTATGCCGCCGACTCCGGCGAGCCCGTAACGTAATAATTTATAGCGTCGTCGCCCGTAAGCCTTATTTCAACCGTATAATCTCTGTAATTATTGACTTTTAGGGATAGGTCGGTCTGCCAATCCGACGTATTATTACCTTCCAAGACTCTGTACTCCGCCTCGTACCCGCCCGTATTGAGTACGGTAATAACGCCGTCCGTTCTCTCGACCTCGAAGGTCAAAGCCGCTTTTTCTATAGTGACGAAACCGACTCCGTTCACGACCTTATAATTCGCCGTCGCGGTAAGGTCGTCGACCGTATATTCCACAATATAGGTATAGGCGTATATTACGTCGCCCGCGGCTACCGGATCGCCCGTAGTTTCGTTTATTATTCTCTTAATAACTATGAGCGAATCCCAATCCACTCCGTCGTTCACTCCCGACACGACGCTTCTTTGGAGTACGTCCGTATGATCCTCCTTATCGAAAGTGAGCGTCGCGCTTCCTACGTCTATCGCTACTTCTCTCGGTTTAACCGACACCGTAATCGAAAAATCTTCGCATACGGCGTAGTTCTTGTCGTCCGGAATAAACGTAACCTTTATCGTGCCCTCATATTCTCCGACAGAATAATAGCCCGTCGAAATTTTATTTAAATATTCGCCGTCGGCAGACCAGTCGAGAGTTCCGGAAACAAGCTCCTTACCGAAATAGCCCTCTATGCCGTATCCCGACGCTTCGCCGGCGAACCTCTCTCCGTAAACCGCCTCGATTACCTGCTCGGTAGAGCTAATAACGAAAGGCTCGATCGTTCCCATTCCCTTTGCGGCGACCGTCGCGCTAACCGCGCCCGACGCGTTCAGCTGGTAAAAATTCTTATATTCGCCGGACAGCACCACGCTCGCCACGATATCGATACCCTCGCCCGCGTCGCTCTGCGAGAAGCGCATTCCGCTGACGGTATAAACGCCCGCGGCGGGCTGAACCTGCACGCTTGACCCGAAATCGTAGAAACCCTCGACTTGGAAGGTATAGCCCGATAAGCCTATGATCATATCCGTTCCGTCGTACGTCTTTACGACGGGCTGCGAAACCGTCAATTTCAACGTCTGTTTGCTCATCGCCCCGACGGTTTTTATCTCCGTATTTACCGGCATTATATAGTTTTTCGAAACGTCCGTATCGTCGCGATAAGCAACCGTAACCGTAACCGGCATATTTTTTGTAAGCGTCGAGCTTTGATTAAAGCCGTCGTAGACCGCAGTAACCTCATATTCCCTGCCCGGGACGAAAGTCTGACCCGCGATTAGACCCGATATGTTTAAAGTAACGTTCGCCGCGTCCGTTCCGTCGTATACTTTCGATATGCCGGAGGAGAGGGACGCCGAGAGCGGAATTTTTCTTATTTCCGCCGTTCCCGAGAGGGAGCCGGACGCCAAAACGTAGTTATCGGTTTTGGCGTTGCCTATGAGGGCGACGGCGCCGGACG
This sequence comes from Clostridiales bacterium, assembly GCA_031275485.1. Classification (GTDB taxonomy): domain Bacteria; phylum Bacillota; class Clostridia; order Christensenellales; family JAISNN01; genus JAISNN01. Next base: position 29,574 of record JAISOS010000019.1, read on the forward strand.
CGCCGACCGTTCCGGCGTCCGGGCTTGCGAACGCGAGGTTCAAAACGGTAAAGTCCTCGTTTCTGTAAATCGTCTGACCGAATACCGCGCCGCTTAGCGTCACGGTCGCGGTCAGGTCGTCCGTAAGCGCGTTATAATCCTTCGGGTTCGGCGTAAACACCGCCGTCAGCTCTTTCCGCAGAACGTTAATTTTGACGGTCAGCGCGGTCGTAGTTGTGTAGTTGGAGTCGAGAGAAGTGAATGTCAGGTTCGTATATACCGTGCCGCTTACCGCGACAGTCGGTCTTTGCGGTATCTGCGCGACTCCCGCGCCCTGCGAAACGGTTCCGTTCGGTTTATCCCCAAAAAAGCCGGTTCCGGCGATTACGCTTACGCCCGCCAAAAACTCGTATCCGTATGTAACGGTCAAATCTTCCAGTCCCGAAATTCTTCCCGGCGTAATTCTGCCGCCCGCCGTCGAAGTTCCCGTATTGACGCCGCCCGTGAAAGTGTGGTTGTATTCGCCGGTATAGAACGCGAAAGACGCGGTTATATAGTTGTTCGCCGTAACGACGTTCTTGTCCGCGAAGCGCGCTTCCGTAACGTAAAACAGGCTTGCCTGCGGCTGAACCTGCACGCCGCCCCCGTAGTAGCCGGAGAACGTCGCGGTAAAGACCGAGCCGTAGAGCCCCGTCGCGTCCGTCGTGCCGTCGTAGACCTTGCTCCCCGCCGCTATATTAACCGAGCTTACCGAAACGACCGCTCTTTGCACCGTAAACGGAACTACCGCGTATCCGACTGTAACGTCGTCGTTCGTATTGTTCGGCGTATTGCCCACGTCCTGACGCAAGGCGACGACATACTCGTAGCTCCCCGCCGCCGTAGGTCTCGCCGCGCCGAGCGCAAGCGCCACGCCGTCGTTACCCGACCCCCGGTATCGGCCCGTATGCGAATTTATATGGTTAGCCGCGTTAAACGCCGACGCGTCGGCGTAAGCCGTGGGTCCCTGCGCCAGCCCGTCGTACGTCCATTGCGCGCCCCCGAGACTCGGCGTCGGCGTGGCCTTAAACGTCGCCGTAATGCTTACCGGTCCCGCTCCGCTAAACTTATAAAGAGCCAGGCTCGGCTTAGCCGCCCATTTGTAGGCGTCGTTTACCAGACCGGAGGTCTCCGAGGTCCACGCGTCCAGAATATAGCCTATATCTCCGCACGCCGTAACCTCGGCGCCGCCGCCTATGCCGGAAAGCTCCGCCGCCGTGGCGACGGCCTTCGCCGGAACGTACGTATTGCCGACCGTCCCGTTCGCCCCCGCCGAAACGTTAATCGCGGGAGTGTTGTAGGAGCCCTGAAGCTTCGTCGCCTCGATAACCGCCGCCGTCGTCGCCCAAGCGTAAGCCTGAGTTCCCGAACCGAAAAACGCCGCTCCTCCTTTGCCGTGCGCCGTGACTACCAACTGGAGAAATATCTTTATTCCGATACCGCCGGTATTCGCCAAGTTTGTCAGCGTCGCGCCGTTCGCGGTGTAGCTCTCCGTAAAAATATATGTCTGACCGCTCTCCTGAGGGGTCCCGTTTGCCGGACTGTCGTTTATTACGACGCCGAAAGACGAAAGCCGATTTGTAGTCGCGGTGTCCGCGTATCCCGCGAGAGTCGAGTCTACCGCGTTGAAAAAGCCTCCGCTTGAGGTAATCGTCGCGGGACTCGAACCCGAGGTGCTACTCGCCCATTCGGTTCTCCAGTACGTGCGGAATTCTACGGTAAACGTCAGCGAGTTTACTCTTCCGTTTAAGATCGCCCTCTTCAGCTCTTCGCTGAACTTCATGCTGTAATTGATGCGCGCGTAAGACGTTACCGTCGCGGTTTTGGGGCTACCGGCGGAGAAACTTCCGTTACTACCCTGCGCGTCCGCTTGCTCTTTCGACTTCCCCGCGGCAACCTCCGCCGTCTTGGAGTCCGTCGCCAGATCGTCGCCCGGCGCGTTCGATTTGACGACGCCGCGCTGGGCTATATCCTGCCCCTGCGAATAACCCAAAGTATTCTCCAGACCGGGAGCGTCGTAATAACTCCTCGAAACGGTTTCGTCGGTTATCCCGAACGTATAGCTCGCCGTTTTCGTGTCTCCGGTCGAGCGCGAAGTCGTCCCGCTAGTCTCGGCGACTCCGCCGCCGTCCGCGTCCCCGCCTATGTCGATCGCCGAAACCTCCCCCCGCGCGCCGTATACGTCCGAGCCCGAGAGCCCGCCTCCGAAAACGCCCGCGAGACCGAAAAGCCCGCCCGCTCCAAAAGCGAACGTCAGCAGGCAAACCAATAATCTCAAACCTCCGCCGGTCTTTTTCATATTCATAATTTCTCTCCTTATCCGCATGAAAAATTATTTTTTTATATTTGAAAATATTTCAAACCCGTCTTTTTTAATATTTCCGTTATTTATTTCTATCGTTTCTATCGTTTCCGTTTCGAACGCGCCGTTTCGAAGCCCGTGTTCCGGAGTCCCGCTCCGGACGAATCTAAACGCGCCCCGAAAACTCCCTTTTTTCCGCCGCTTCCGACCGCGAAGCCTTCTCCGCGTTTATAACCTTATATCTAATTCCCGTCCGGCGCTTTCCGCGTATCCCGCGCCCGTTTTTTTGACCGAAAACCGCGTTTTTGACCGCGAAAAACGAAAAACGGCGCAAACTGCCCGATAATTCTATTCTCGTATGACTATTATATATCATAAATTTCAACTTGTCAATACCCATTTGAAAAAAAGTCATAAAAAATTTAAATTTCTTTTTTCGGAAAAATTTTTTTAAAAAAATACGCGGGGGAAACCTTTTGTGAACGAAAGGCTTTCCCCCGCGCCCCCTTCCAAAAAACTTTAATATTATTTGCCGCGCCGTATAAACGGTAAACGCCGCGCTTTCTTTGTGAAAGGGGGGAATTTTTTTTAAAACATACGCGGGAGAAACCTTTTGTGAACGAAAAGGTTTCCCCCGCGCCCCTTTCCAAAAAACTTTAATACTATTTGCCGCGCCGTATAAACGGTAAACGCCGCGCTTTCTTTGTGAAAGGGGGGAATTTTTTTAAAACATACGCGGGGGAGAAACCTTTTGTGAACGAAAAGGTTTCCCCCGCACCCCCTTCCAAAAAACTTTAATATTATTTGCCGCGCCGTATAAACGGTAAACGCCGCGCTTTCTTTTTTTATAACGAAAACGCCGTATATTATTTTTTTGTTTCCCTATTTTCCGTACTTGCTTTACTTTTCGTGCTTGCCTCGCTTTCCCCGTTTTCCGCGCAATGCGGGCAACCCGGCGGGGAGCGTTCCGCTTCGGGCGCGCGCAAAGGCTCTTTCTCCTCTTCGCCGCCGCAAGCGCAAGTCCGCCCGAACCCGTCTTCTTCCGGCGCGGACAAACCGTCCTTTTCGGCGTTTCCGGGCGCGGAGGCACAGCCCCGACAATTCGGGCAGCCCGCCTCCGAACAGCCGCAGGACGGCTTCCCTTTTCTTCTCTTTATAACGTTATAGGCGATCGTAAACGCTACAAGCGCGATCGCCCCCGCGAGAACCGCTATCTCCGCAGGCTCCATACAAAACCCTCCCTAATCTAATAAATTGCGCTTTAAAGCCGCGTATATACGTATATAAATGTTTGCGGATACACCTAAAAACAGAACCAGCATAATAAATTACGCTTTAAAAACCGCGTATATACGTATATAAATGTTTGCGGATACACCTAAAAACAGAACCGGCATAATAAATTACGCTTTAAAAGCCGCGTATATAAACGAAAAAATACGCGAAAGCCGCGCGCGTTTTTATATATACGGTATACGCGCGGAGCCTTATATATACGGCGCGGACCTCGCGGCTCCGCGTCAACCGCGCCGAGGTCAAGCTACGGTTGCGGTTGCGGCGCGGTTCTTTTTCGGGCGTTAACAACGCGTTAAAGTTTTTTGGAAAGGGGCGCGGGGGAAACCTTTTCGTTCACAAAAGGTTTCCCCCGCGTATTTAAAAAAAGCCTTCCCCCGCGTATCTTTTTATAAAAACCTTAACTTCTCTTAAAAATTCCGGCTATTTTCCCGAATATCCTAAATCTTACGGCGAGAACGATTGCGGCGGTCAGGGCAAGGAAAACAAGCAGTCCAAGCCACCACGAGGCGACGAAAAGCGTCCCGAGCCAGAAAACCGCGAGCGCGACAATATACGCCGTAGCTATCCAATAGATTATCGCCTTACCGAGCCAGTGTCCCTTTCCGCTTTTAAATTCGCCGCGCGCCGCCGCGACCGCCGCCATACACGGCACGCTAAGAAGGTTAAACGCCATAAAGGCGAACATCGCGGGAACCGATACGTCCAAGCCGCCGAGAACCCCGCCCACGCCGATCAGCATAAGCCACAGCGGGTTGCCCGCGCCGTCCTCGAGCTCCAAAGCCTCGTCGCCGTCCATTCCCGCGAAAATACCCATCGTCGCCACGACCACCTCTTTCGCCAAAAGCCCCGTGAACGTCGCGACGACGAACTTCCAGCCGTTTTCACCCATTCCGAAGCCTAACGGCACGAATATCCACGTGAAGAACCGCGAAATCAGACCCATCATACTGTCGCCGCCGTCCTCGACAAGCCGAAAAGAAAAGTCCAGACTCGTGAGCGCCCAGATGACGACCGTCGCGCCCGCGATTATCGTGCCGGCTCTTACGACGTAATTTTTCAGCTTTTGCCAGAGATGAAGCGCGGTATTTTTCAGTTGCGGCAGACGGTAGGCCGGCAGCTCCATAATGAACGGCGGCGTTTCGCCCTTTATTACCGTGTTTTTTAAAAAAAACGCGGAAATAATCGCTATCGCTATGCCGAGTACGTACATCGAAAAAACGGTAAGCTCGGCGTTTATGCCCTTGTAGTATGCGAACGCCCCCGCGAACGCCGCCCATATGGGCAGCTTCGCGCCGCACGAGAAAAACGGAGCCAAAAATATCGTCCGCGTCCGCTCCTTCTCGTTCTCCAGGGTGCGCGTCGCCATAATTCCGGGCACGCCGCAGCCGAAACACATGATAAGCGGCATAAACGCCTTGCCCGACAGACCGAACCGCCGGAAAGCTCTGTCCATTATGAACGCCACGCGCGCCATATAGCCGCTGTCCTCCAATACCGAAAGAAACAAAAACAATACTAAAATCTGCGGCATAAACGACAGCACGGCGAACACGCCGCCCAATAAGCCGTCGTTGACCAGCCCCGCGTACCACGTGCCCTCGGGCAAGCCCCCCCCTATGAGCCCGCCGAGCCACGACGTGAAAAGCTCCATAAGGTTAAACAGTATTACGCCCGGCGAATTTATAGCGTCCGCGCCGAAAATCGCGCTGTCAAAAGAGCCTTCCCCGAAGAATACGCCGAGAAACAGAAAATCCTCGCTGAACGTAATGTGAAACACCGCGAGCATTATAGCGAGAAAAATCGGTATGCCCCATATTTTGTGCGTCAAAACCCTGTCGATTTTGTCGCTGCGCGTCAAGGCGGCGTTTTTCTCCGCCTTTTTCAAAACGGATTGCAGCTCCGCGGCTATCCGCTTGTACCGCGCGTCCGCTATGTAACCCTCGAAGTCGCCCTCGAATATTCCCGTGTCCGCGGCATCCCTTTTCGGACGGATCCGCTCCGCTATTTTCGGGTATTTCCCGACCTCCGGACCGTCGTTCTCTATCAGCTTGACCGCGTGGAAGAGAGGACTGCCGACTTTTTCGCGCCTGTAAAGCTCCGCCGTCTCCTCCAAAAGCGCGGACAGAGAACCGCCCAATACGCTCGCGCCCGCGCGGGACGAGCGCGCCGCTTTTACGCTCCGCTCCATAAGTCCGTCTATGCCCGAACCCTTTAACGCGCTGATTTTGACGACGGGTATCCCGAGCGCCTTTTCCAGCTGAGCCACGTCTATCCTGTCGCCGTTCTTATCCGTAACGTCCGTCATATTCAACGCCGCGACTATCGGTATGTCAAGCTCAAGCAATTGCGTCGTCAGATACAGATTGCGCTCCAAGTTCGTCGCGTCGATTATGTTTATAATGCAATCGGGTTTTTCGTCCAGCAGAAAATTCCGCGACACAATCTCCTCGGGCGAATAAGGCGAGAGCGAGTAAATACCCGGCAAATCGATTATTTCGGGCCTTTCCGCCGCCTTGCGGTATACGCCCGTCCTCTTGTCAATCGTTACGCCCGGCCAGTTTCCGACGTGCGCCGTACTGCCCGTGAGCGCGTTAAAAAGCGTGGTCTTTCCGCTGTTCGGATTTCCCGCCAAAGCAAATTTCATAATCCTTGCCTCCTTATTATTTCGACGATTCCAAAAGAACCGTTTCCGCCTCGCTCTTTCTGAGCGACAGCTCGTAGCCTCTGACCGCAACCTCTATCGGATCGCCGAGCGGCGCGGTCTTTATCATCTCTATCCGCGCTCCCGGCGTTACGCCCATATCGAAAAGCCTGCGACGGATTTTTCCCTCCGCCGAAACGGACACGACGCATCCCTTTTCGCCCGGCATAAATTCACTCAATTTCTTTTTCATAAAATTTTCTTTCCTTTTTTATTTTTTAAGAAGATTTATTTTATTAAGAGCGGAAATACACGGGAGCGAGAGCCTTTCGCGAGTAAAAGATCCCGTCCGCGTAAGCCCGTCTCCTCTCTAAAAAACTCACGCCACTATAATTTTCATCGCGAGGGCGCGGTTAAGGGCGACGCGTCCGTCCTTTATTTTCAGCACGACGTTGCCGTCGCTGTCGAACATAGAGGTTATCGGACTGCCGACGTACATACCGAGATTTTCCAGATGCCGCTTTACCTTCTCGTCGGCGTCGATCTGCTTTATGGTCATTTCCCTGCCCAACGGCGCAAACGCCAAAGTCATACTCCGAACCCTCCTCCCGTCGGTACCGTATATCTAAATACGCGATATTATTTCCCACATAAGTTAGCCTGCGCTTACTTATTTTTATAAAAAAATCACGATTACGCGCTTTTTTGCGTTTCGCATGCAAAAGTTCCGCGAATACGAAATCTTTTCGCGTTTATTTTACCAAATCCGCGTTTGTTTGTCAAGCGTTAGGATAAGGTAATTCAAATTTTTTTTCGATAGCGAATCCGTACCGTATAGCCGTTATGAATCGGAATTAGGTAAAGTAAAAAATAAGCTCTGAATTTTTTTCCGCAAGCCGCCGAAATATCATTTGTTGCCCGAACGCGGAAAGCGGTTCTTTCCGCAATATACGGCGAAAAGGACGGCGTTCAACTCGCTTGATTATATTTTAAACGGATATAACTCTCAACCGCCGAGCAAACGCGGCGGTCCGTATAAAAATTTATCGATAACTTCGCAAAATGAACTCTAAAATCCGAGTAAATTTGCAAAGCAGGCTTCCGGTCGGAATTTAAAGCGGAAGCCATTTTTGCGAGCCGTGAAAAACAATTTGGGAACCCGCTACCACAAATTGTCTGCGATTTTTTTCGCGTAAGTAACTTAATCTTTGAAATATGAATAAACTAAAATTGCCGAGAAATAAAATCAACAGGCTTGCTTCGGGACGGAAGCGGCGGAACGCGGAAAACCGCCGAACGCCGAAAAAACCGTTTCCGTAGCAAAACACAATACTTATGCGAGGAGAAATTTATGTTTAACTACCGAAACACACCGAACGCACCGAACGCGCCCGCAGACTCTGCCCAAGCCCGTTCCATGCCCGCTAAAACTAACCTGGCCCAGGCGTACGTTCCGGAGCAGGTCTTTCAATCGCTCTACGCTCCCGAAAAAGCGCTTATGCAGGGAACGCTTTTTCAGGAACTGGACATGCCGTATAACAAACCCGGGCATACGCGGCGTTAGCGCGTCCGCAATAAGCCGTAACAGGCAAAAAACTCAAAACAAACAAAAGGAGGATTGTATATAAAATGAATATGACTCTATATAAACTCACACAGCTCGATTTTTGCGCGGTCGATTTGCAGCTTTATCTGGACACGCACCCCGGCGACACGAAAGCTATCGCCGAATACAACAAAATTCTGACGGAAGCGTCGGCTCTTCGCTCCGAATACGAACGGAAAAACGCACTGACCGCGAAAAACCCTTCCGCAACGGATAAATTCGATTGGATTAACGAGCCTTGGGATTGGGAAGCGCAATATAACTAACGCGTTTTGACGCGCCGTAAAAAACGCGGCGGCTTAATAAAATTGATTATTCTTATACTATAAAACGCTTTTAAACGCCGCGGAAAGCGATACGGGCTTGATACGGCGATCCGATCGTTTAAGACGAGCGGACAAGAGCGGCAAAAAAATAATCCGTTTACATTTTACTTTATAAAGGAGAAGTACATACCTATGTGGATTTATGACAAAAAACTGGAGTTTCCGGTCAAAATCAAAAAAAAGGATCCGAAATTGGCAAAGCTGATTATCACTCAGTACGGCGGACCGGACGGCGAGCTGGGCGCCTCGTTGAGATATCTTAGTCAGCGTTTCGCGACGGTTACGCCGCAAGCGAAAGCGGTATTGACGGATATAGGCACGGAGGAACTCGCGCATCTTGAAATGATAGGCGCGATCGTGCAACAGCTGACCTCGGATCTCTCGATAGAAGAAATAAAGGCGAACGGCTTCGACGCTTTTTATGTCGAGCACGGTCTCGGCGTTTTTCCGCAAAGCGCGGCGGGCGCGGCTTTCACGGCGAACGCTTTCCAAAGCAAGGGCGATCCCGTAACAGACCTCTACGAGGATATGGCGGCGGAGCAAAAAGCGCGCTCCACTTACGAATATCTGCTCGATATGATAGACGATCCGGATGTCGCCGCGCCGATAAAATTCCTGCGCGAGCGCGAAATCGTGCATTTTCAACGCTTCGGCGAGGCACTCGAATACGTCCGTCAACACCTCTCGGCGAATCATTATTTTTGATACGGAACACGCGAAAAACGGCGGTCAGCCTGTCGGTTTTCCGCCGTTTTTTAATTTTTGAATTTTTTTAAATTCACGCGGTGGAAACCTTTTGTGAACAAAAGGCTTTCCCCCGCGCCCCTTTCCAAAAAACTTTAATAATTCATTATTGAAACACGCATTTTTATTTATTCTGTTTCCTATTTCAGTTCTAATATAACTATACGATATTTTTTACCCGAATAGTTATATCCGTTCGCCCATTTTGCCCTGTCGGAATCCGTTGAACGCTCGACGCCTGACCTTTTTTGAACCTGATATGTTTTGCCGTCATCGGACACGAAAGTTGTTTTGTCCCCTTTCTCTCTGTTTGTGGCAATGTTGACGATTTGCTTATTCTCATCCGTATCCTCGCCGCCTTCCCCTTCCGGTTGTGTGTGGTCTATATTCCACCCGTAAGGCGACTTCTCATTCCCGTAGCAATCCTTGTGCACTTCCCGCCCTCTAAAATCATACTCTGTCTTGCTGTTCCCGAATTTTTTTTCCCAAAAAGTTATATGGTTCATAAATACTTTATCTCCCTATAAACCTTATATTTATCGTCGTTAAAGATTGGAATTACGCTAAAGATACTCGTTGAGTTTTTCCGTTTGCGGCGAAAAAGGCTTTCTGCTTACGGAGTTATCCACGATTACTGCGCTACTATTGTCAAATAACGGCTCTTTAACGGCTTCTCTAATTATACGTCGTCGTCTATGTCAAGCGATTTTACGCGTATTTTTAAACTTTTTTATTTTTTTCGCTTTTTGACCGGCTTTTATTCCACATTTTATACACAGCGCGGAATTTTTCTTTTCCGTCTTTCTGTTTTTTTTAAAGCAACGCCGCATATTTACATCACGATATTTCCGTTCGCGTCGGACGGCTTTGTCAAAGCTATGATAAATTCGATAAACGCGGCGATAGTCGGTATAGTTGTCCAACAAAAAAGTAAATAAAGTATGCCCGTACCGGTTTTACCCTGATAGAACTTATGCGCGCCAAAGCCTCCCAAAAAAAACGCGAGTAGCGCGTATGTCGTCTTATTTACGAACTTTTTCCCTTTCGACGCCGCCGTGAGTGCCGCAGTGTCCTCGTTTTGAGGCGCGATATAGTTTTTTTCGCCGTCTTGAAAAATCTTCACGTCCTGCCCGACAAACGGCGCGAATTTCACATCCTCTCTCGGTATACCGAGCGTCGTGCCGTCGTCCAGACCCACGACGACCTTCATTCCGTCTACCGCAACAATTTTTGCCATAAATTTCTCCTTTCGCTTATCCACACGGATTTTCCCCTCTTACAAGGTAATTCTATTATACGTCGTCGTCGTCTATGTCAAGCGATTTTACGCATATTTTCTTGTTTTCTTTCATTTTTTTTCGGTTCTTTATTAATTTTTATTCCACATTTTACGCCAGATATGAAATTTTTACTTTTTTAAGGCGGCGTCGCATACGGTCGCTATGAAATATAACGGAGCAAGCAAAACGCCGCCCTTAGCCGCTTACGGCGGGAAAGGCGGCATTCGGCTTGCTCTCTTCCGATTTTGACAACTATACATCGTTTCCGCCGGAAAAGCAACTGCGCGACGTTACCTAACGTTTTTTCTTTTATTGCTTTTTTAGCTTTTTTATCAGTTTTATTATATGCTTCAAATTAAAAAGGGCAAGGGCAATCGTTATACCCGTGATTTTGACGGCCAAATCTGCGGCGTTATTCTCTATCAATAAGCTAGAGGTCAGCACTGCGGCAAGAACAATCAAGCCGATAATTATAAAGATGTTATCTTTAAAAATTTTTTTCATAGTGTCCCCCGATTTTTTTCGGCGTAAATCCGCCCGAAATTAAAGTTTTTGATTTTTTAACGGTGTAAACGCAAATGTGATAAAGCTAATACTTTCAATTTTTCCGGTATAAATCAGTTCCCAATCGACATTTTCGATTTTTTTTAACGACGCAAATTCGCTTAAAGTCTAAGCAATTCTCTCGCGTTTCCGTCAAAAATCATTTCTTTTTCTCTGTCGGTTAGATCGAGCGCGTCGATAAACCTCTCCGACTCCGCTACGTGCATCCACGGCGTGTCCGAGCCGAACAAAAACTTCTCCGCGCCGTGCTTTTTTATCATTCTATTAATAACGGGGATGAATTCCCTGTCGTCCAGACTGACGAACGAGGTATCTACGTACGCGTTGCTTCCCGCAAGATGCTCCGTTACGGCATCGAAAATCCTATATCCTCCGAAATGCGCGAACACGAATTTTCCCGTGGGAAAGGCATTAACGATTTTTCTCGCCTTTTCAGCGGGGCAATTCAATCTGTGCATATACGCAAAGTCATAGCCCGCGTGAAAGGACACAATCAGCCCCAACTCCGCGCACATACCATAAACGCGGAAAGCGCGGCGGTCGTCAACCTCAAAATCCTGATACTCCGGGTGTAGCTTTATGCCCTTAATTCCGGCGGCTTTCAGCCTCAAAAGCTCCTCCTCGAAAGCGTCTCCCGTAGGATAGACCGAGCCGAAAGAAACGATCGCCGGTTCTTTGTCAAGCTCTATCGCAAAATCGTTGACATTTTTGTGCTGCTTTTCCTTTGTGGCTATATTCAACACAACGAATTTATCGACGCCGTTTTCCTTAAAATATCTCAGCGTATCGGTTTTCGTTCCGTCCGTTACGGGTTTATTTATTCCCGCAACATCCGTAAGCTTGGCGATGACGCCTGCCGCTAAATGATCGGGATAAATATGGCTATGAAAGTCTATCATTAAAACGCTCCGTAAAAATTAAATCGTATTTTAAAATTTCCCGCCGTATCGTAAAATTAAAAAGCCTTTTAAGATATGTCCGACGCGCGTTATCATATAACGCATTTTTATTCCTCTACGCTTAAAGCTTTTGTTAGACTTCTTTTAAAAACTGTGCCGACGGTATCTTTTGCCGCTTTAAGCGTGCCGCCGAATTGTTTTTCCCGACATGCCGCTCGAAAGTATACTTTGTCAAAAGCGACGCGGCGGTACGCAAAAACCGCTTGAAAACTCTTCGCCGTCAAATTTCAAAAAAAGATATAACAAATATTGCGAAAATCATTCGTAGCAACTATCCGCTTTAGATGTAAGAAAGTTCGCGGCGACACCGCATCTTTGACTTGCGTCGACCGCCGTCGGATTTTGTGCGACCGCTGCAGACTAAACGAATGAAAACCGCACGGTTTTACCGAAACAAAAGACACGGCAAACGTGTTAACGTTTGTTACGCGGTATTTCCTTATATTTGCGTCATTGAATTAAATCATATCCTTGTCGTAAGGCAAGTCGATTTTTATCGACTTGACGGAATCGGCGGACACGGCGTTCAACGCTTGTTGAAGCCGCTGCTCCGTCAAATTTTTTTCTTGATATTTCTCGTTATTTTTAATCCGCCTTTTCTGCTCGGCGAGATTTCTATTCATTCTAAGCTCGGAATATTGATCCTCGTTCACCCACTTTTTGATTTCCGCCTTTATATATTTCTTATTCGACGGATCCGCGATCTTTAAATCCGCGTAATTCACTCTGAAGCCGTCAAGAATCGGTTCGTAGCCCTTTACTCTCGCGATAAACTGCCCGTATCTTTCCTCTTTCAGCCGCTTGCGCTTTATGAAGCACCTCTCGCCGTCCTCGGGATTTGCCGCGCGCGTCCAACACCGTTCGGCGACGGCAAGCATACGCGGAAAGAAGTTAAGATCGGCTTTTTCGCGGCTCAGCACGTATTCCGTCCAAAGAGGAGCTTCTATTCCCAATAGACTCCCGTTCGCGACGGCGTTTTTCAGCTCCTTTGGCAGTTCGTAAAAATAAGTCTTTTTCAACGGCGTGAGCGCATACGGATAATCGCAATAGAACGCTTTTTCGGAAGACAGTATAAATCTCCTGCCGCCCGCTACGATTTGCGCGCTCAACTCGGCGTTTCGCGTCTTATTCTCCATCCAAAATTGAGAGATTATGCCGCCTGCGGTATTCGACTTTATGCCGTCGTTATAGCCTATTACGATTTTTCCCTTGCTCGCGCAATACTCCGTCATGCGGTTTATAAAGTCGCTTTGCAGAGCGGACAAATCCTCCTGACCTAGTTCGGCGAGACGCTTTCGGCAATGCGGGCAACTTTTCCAATTGTCCGTCGCGACTTCGTCGCCGCCTATATGGAAATACGGTCCGTCGAACACCTCGAATAATTCGTCAAGGATATCGCGCATAAAGACGTATGTCTCTTCCTTGCCGACGCAGAGAACCTCGCGGCTAACGCCGTATTCGATGCGCACGTTTGTTTTATCTCCGCCGCAGGACAAATTGGGGTACGCCGCCAAAATCGCCTGAACGTGTCCCGGCATATCTATTTCGGGGATTACCGTAACGAAGCGTTTCTTCGCGAACGCGACGACGTCCTTTATATCATCCTTCGTATAGTAGCCCTTATACGTCCCCGCGTTATGCGTGAATACGCCGCCCGCGCGTCCCGTACAATCGCCGTTTCTTTCCGACGAGGTTATATTTATAAACGGATATTTGTCTACCTCAAATCTAAAGCCTTGATCGTCGGAGAGGTGCCAATGGAATACGTTGAATTTCAGAGCGGACATAAGTTCTATATACCTTTTTATTTCCGTTCTGTCGAAAAAATGCCGTGAAACGTCTATCATGAAACCCCGATAGCGAAATTTGGGGAAATCCCGGATTACCATACACGGACAATACAATTCTTCCGCGTACAGCACGGAATCCAAGCGCAAAAACTGTTTGATTGATTGCAACGCGTAAAAAAAGCCGGGCGCGCCGCCCGCGCTGATTTTCATACTGTGCGGGAAGCACTCTATCGCGTAGCCCTCGACATCGATAGCGGCGTTTTCCTCGAAAAGGATATTGTTATAACCGGGTTTATTGTAGTGTATGTAAAGCTCCCGCGCCATAGCCTTTTTCAGCATATCCCGAAAATTTTCGGCAAAATCCTTTCTTTTCGGATCTACGATAAGCAGGGTATCCTTGTTTATGACAAAATAGCCGTCCGCAGGCGCATACATATACGGCTTAGGCACCAAACCCGAATCGTAGTAAAGAACGCGCTTCGGTTTTTTTTGCGATTTTTTGCTTACCGCCGTTTTATTTTTCGGTTTCAAACCACCCATTTCGCACCTCTCCCCCGAATAAGAGCGTTCTGATCAGTGTCTGACGGCACAAACCTAAAAGCCGCTCCCCCACCCGCGTCAAGCCCGTTTTTATACCCGAAACCGTCCGTCTGAAAATAAAACGGCACCGCGCAACACCCAGCCCAAACGCGTTTTCAATGTTATACAATATTATGATAACATATTTTCTTGCATTTTACAAGCATATTTCAATTTTTAGGTGTGCTTAATAGCGTTGTTATGCAAAATATAACAAGCTGACAGGCTGAATGCAAGATTGCCTTAGACCGTATGATTCTCCGACAACTTTACGCCGGCGGCTATCCTCCGCTTCTAATCCAAGATTTCCATCTTATAATTTTTCAAAGAAAAATTCCCCCCTCCCATAAAAACTTTATATTTTCTTCTCGCCGGCGAGTATTTCCATAGCTTCACGCTGTGATCCGGATGGGGATTTGATTGAGAAAGCTATGTTAGTCAAATGGTCGGCGACGCGTTCCAAACCCGATATGACCGCGTAAAAATACGCGCCGGATTCAACGGAACAACCGCCCTCATTCAACCGTCCCACGTGATTATCGCCGAAAGTCCGCTTCATTTCGTCAACCTCGTCCTCGACGCGGGCGACGAAACTCAACTTTTTTATGTCGCCGCTGATTAAAATATCTATCGCCGCATCGTACATTACGAGAACCTTTTCATACATCGCGTTTATTTCTTTTAGAGCGGCGTCCGAAAATATTACGCGCTTTTCAATTATCTTTTCCGCTTCCTCTATGAAGTTCTGAGCATAATCGCCTATGCGTTCGACGTCGCTTATGACGTGATGCAGAGAACCTATAAAAAGCTCCTCGCTCTTTGCGGTGGATACGGAAGAAAGCTTGATTAGAAAGGCGGCGACACCTTTGTTGATAAAGTTTATCGTTTCCTCATCCTTTAATATCTTATCTTTGTCGGAAACCGCGCGCGTCAGGAGCGCGGTTATTCCGCGCTTGAGGTTTTCACGCGCTAAGTCGGACATACCCTTTACTTCCTTTTTCAGTTGGAGCACCGCAGCGGGAGGCGTCGTAAGCAGCCTGTCGTCTATATACCGGAGCTTGCGCCTCCCCACCCCGACCGCGTCCTTTTTATCGGGAATCAAGCGTTCGGACAAAACCACTAATTGTTTTGTGAACGGCAGAACCAGACCCGCCGTAATGAGATTGAATATTAGGTGAAATACTGCGACCCGAAACTCCTCCGTAGGTATCGCGCGCTGCAAAATATCGACTACAGGATTTTTTAAAATCAAAAGAACGGCGACGAACGCCAGCGTTCCCGTAACGTTGAACAAAAGATGCATAACCGCCGCACGCTTGGCGTTTACCGTCGTTCCTATCGACGCGATTAACGCGGTTACGCAGGTGCCGATATTTGAGCCGAGAACGATGAATAAAGCGTATTCGAGCGGCAGAACCCGCGCGCCTATCATCGAAATCACGATACTTATAAACGCCGAACTGCTCTGTATTATGCCCGTGAAAATCACTCCGAACAAAACTAGCAAAAGCGAATAACCTATCGAGCCGAATAAGTCGTTCGAGCTAAATAAGCCGCTTGAGTCGAACAAGCCGCGTATAGCTTCGTTTACCGTCGGATCGCTCTTGAATGCGTTCCCCATGAGGTCGAGTCCCACGAATATCATGCCTAAGCCGCTCATTATCCTACCGATTAATATCACCTTTTCCTTTTTGGAAAACATTATGATAAATATGCCGATAAACGTAAACGCGACCAGATATTCTGTTATCTTGAACGCGGACAATGCGGACATAAACGCCGTTACCGTCGTACCCACGTTCGCGCCGATTATTATCGCCGCCGCCTGCATAAGCGTCATTATTCCCGCGTTGACAAATCCGATGACCATGACCGTCGTCGCCGAACTGCTCTGGATTATTCCCGTTACCGCAGTGCCGACGCCGAAGCCCGCGAATCTGTTGCCGCTGATTTTCCCGAGTAAACGCTGTATGCCCTTGCCTGCACCATGCTCTAAGCCGTCGCTCAGCGTTTTCATTCCGGTCATAAAAATGCCCACTCCGCCCAACAACGCGAATAAACTTAATATTAAACCGCCCACTTATAACTCCCTTAGTTTTTCTTTTCCTTTGAACCCGTATTCATACCCCAAAAGCACGGGTTTGTTTGCCGCCGCGCCCGAAACGGAACTCGCGGTCGTTATTGTCTTTTAACGCGGCGTCTTCTAATTAGAATTTACCATCCGCCCGTAATGGGCTAAAAGGTTTTTTTCGTATTGCAACGGTACGAAAACCGTTCCTTTTGCCGCTTTCGGCAAAAGGCGGCGTTTGGCTTGCTCCATTATATTTCATAACTACCGCATTATATAAATTGTCGTAGTTGTTTGAAAGGAACACGGGGAAAAGCCTTTGTTCATCAAGGATTTCTCCCTCATAATCCTTATTCTAATTCTTCTTCATCAACTTAAAAATAGGCAGTTCGTCTATTTCCGCTTTGACCGTAACGGCGCGTCCGCCCTCGCATATATCGTCCGTACCTACGCGCTTCCACTCTCCTTTCGGCAGTTTGACTTCCTTTTCGCGCGCGCCCTTATCCACGACCGGCGCGACAAGGTAATCGTCGCCCAACATAAATTGCTGATTTACCTCCTCCATTCCCTCGTTCGGAAAAGAGTATTCCATATAGCGGACAATTGGTTCGCCCGTCATCCTCGCCGCATTCGCGTATTTCACGATATAATCGGAAAATTCCAAATGAAATTTCGCGGCGGCGCGGCACAGTTCCGCCGTCCTTTTGTTTCGGAGCCGCCAAAGCGAAAGAGAATACTGCATCATCGGCATAAGCGTCGAACATTCCGCCCATCTTATGAATAATTCGTGGTCGTAAAACTCCTGCGGCTTCCAAAAATCCGCCGCCCAGCCGCCGCCTATCATATCCGGACAGGAAAACGGATGTCCCGTTAAGCCTAAAAGCAGGCTGTTAGGAATCAGCGCGCGTAAACCGCCGTATTTTTCCCAACGGTGCCGCTTGTCGCCCAACCGTTGCGCAACGCCCACGCCGCCCGCTTTCCAGCTTGCTCTAAGCTCGTTGAAAGGAAATTGAAGCGCCGACCTCATCCACAATTCCGTTTGCCCGTTAGGCGAAACTCCGCCCGCCGTTATGTCGTCGGCGCGGTAAAATTTGTTGTCCGCAGCGTCCTGCTTGAAGCCGTCTACTCCGTATTTTTCCATCAGTCCGCGGCACACGCCGGTAAACCACTCGAATGCCTTAGGCTCGGACATATCCAACACCGCACTCGTACCGTCCCACCATTTGCGCATGGCGACGCTCCCGTCGGCGTTCCGCACAAGACAGCCGTTTTCCTTTAAATAAGAAAACGACGGCGATTTCGGGCTGACGAAAGGCACTATCCATAAAATCACCTTGAAGCCCATCCCGTGTAGCTCGTCAATCATCGCTCCGGGATTTTTAAAAAATAGATTCTTAAACTCCCAATCGCCGAAGGTTCTCTGCCAGCCGTCGTCTATTATAATCTCGCCCGCCGGCATGCCGCTATTTATTATGCTCCGCGCATATTTCAGAACGCCGCTCTGCCGTTGCAATTTTTTCATTTCTATCCACGTGCAATATTGCGGAATCCGAAACATCAGCTCGTCCGGCATATTCCCGTCGGGCGGGAAATGCCGCTTGCTCGCCGCGAGGTACGCGCCGCGTAAGGTTCCGAAACCCTCGTACAATTTGATTTCCGCCGTGTCGGACTCCGCAGTTACGCCGCCCTTGTCAAATTTAATGACATAACCGTCATCAGACCATACGTACCGCCCTTTGTTACTGATAAAAAGCGGCGTCGACTGGTCGCCGAAACCCTTTACGCTGTCGTTTACGCGCTCGCGCTCCGCGTTGACCGGCATTTCCACGCCGTCGCCGATTTGTCCGCCGTACCAATACTCGCCTTTAATCATATCGAATTTTAAGCTGAATTTCATTTTTTTAAACGCTCCGTAATTTTAAATTTTCGAGCCGTTCGGCTTTATATGATATTTTATATTATTATCACATTTTTGTCAATTCTTTTGATCGCGGGGAAATATATGGTCCGAACTCTTTTCAAAAACGAAATCTATACGGGGGGCTTTCGTTCATAAAAGGTTTTCACAGCATCTCCCGCCAAAAAACCTTAAGCTTTTCAACGACTCTATACAAACAAAGCGCCGTCGCCGAAGTTTTATGCTTTAATATGCTTTCAACAGTCTGCGAAAAGGCCTCGCGAGCGGTTTTTTTTACCTACAATACGTTTCGGCGGATATAAATAAAAACCGTTAAAGATCCTCGTTTAAAACTGTGAATACAGATTTAAATTCCGTTTGCTTTTCAAGACAACGCGCGTTTTTATCGTAATAGCGACAAAATTTTCGGGACGATTCGGTTTTTCGCGGTTTTGCGTCGCGCATAATTTCTTTTCTCTTGGCAAATATTAATTGCGACATAAAAAATTTTTTTAAGAAATAAGCCTTGCTTTTTTTCGTTTCTTTTGTTATAATGTATATAAATACCGACGGAATAAGGGTGTTTTTACATTTTTTTTAAATATTCGATGTTTTTTCAAAAACTTTTTCCGTTTTGTAATGATTAACGCAAAAAAATTCATTTTAACTTAGCCTAGGTTTATTAAAATTATTCGGAAAATAGAAAGTTTTCAGTAAATATATCTTTTAAAGGTGGAATCTATTATGCAAAAAGAAAAAATAAGTATTTTTATCGAGGATATGATTACCCTCGCTCCCGTGTTCAAGAAAAACTTCTTGGACTGCTTCGGCTCCGGCCAAGAAAGAAAGATATCTAATCATCAGTTTTACTGTGCCGTGATTATCTACAAGAACGAACAGATATCTATGTCCGCGCTTGCCCGCAACCTCGGCATCTCCAAACAACAACTCACGCGTATCGTGGACGAGCTTGTTTCCCAAGATATCGCCGTGCGCTCGGTCAATCCGCGCAACCGCAGGATAATCTTTGCCCGGCTCAGCGAAGAAGGGAAAAAACGCGTGGCCGCTTTCATCGAAACGGCGAAAAACCGCCTGACCGACATATTCTCCGCGTTCAGCGAGGCGGAGATCGACGAGGCGATAAAGAGTCTGTGCGTCCTCTGCGATTTGTTCAATAAAATATCCGCGCTGAACGCGTAGTCGTTTTGTTTCGTTCGGTTTATTGTATCGCTACGGCATAAATAAAACCTTTCCGCTTTTATCGCGGACGAGCGGATACGCGCCGAAAATGCCGCTTGATGATAAGCGCGAAAAATGTTTTTATTTCGAGCGCGACAGCGGCGGATAATATCGTCCGCAGTTAAGTAAAACGCTTTCGTTTTTAATTTCTGGGGGCGTTTTTCTTTTTTCAGTCCCGCGCCGTCGGATTGCGCCTAATACCGTAAACGTTTTTATTGTTTATTTGTCATTTTTTTGAATCCGCGTGATTTTGAAACGGTATAAGCAATCGTCGCTTTTAATGATAAAGGATATACGCATAAATAAGTGGATAAACATAATTTTTAGACTTTCAAATTAGCGTTAGTACAATTTGAAAACGCCGTCTTGTAAAGACGGCGCGGCGGTTTTTCCGTCGGTTTAACCCCGCTCTCGGCAACTACCCGCAAAGAGTTTCTCTTTTTTACAATCGCATTTTATGCGGCGTGAAAAACGTCTCCTGTACGGTTTGCAAGCGCGATCGCTATATTATAAGAACGACCGCAGTTTATCCTTTCTTTTTGAAAAGCTCCGCGATTTTTGACGGAATACCGTTTTTATATACGATTTTTTCCTTATGCGCTTCGATCGTGTCGGGCGCTATATATACGGCACGAATTTTAGACTCGCCGATAAATTGCGTATGATAAACGCTTCTGTGCCCCGTAATCAGGTACGCGACCGGACAAGCTAAAGCGGAAAGTATAACCAAGCCGGGCGATAAAAACATCTCGAACGCCATAATTATACAGGCGAGGGGCGTGTTCGTCGAGCCCGCCAAAACCGCTAGCATTCCCAGACAGGAAAAGACGACGGGATCCAATCCGAAGAATGCGGCGAACGCGCTACCGGACGTTATCCCTACGAACATAAGCGGCGTCAAAACCCCGCCGCTACCGCCGAATGAAAGCGTTATAGCCGTAAATAAAATCTTTAACATGAAATCGTGAGGCAGTACGTTTCCTCCCCCCGCTATCGTCATAAAATATTCTACTCCCGTTCCGAGATAGTTTTTGTTGAATATCAACGCCAAAAGCGCAAGCGCCGCGCCGCCGATAATCCCCTTTAACGGCTTATAAACGCGGATTTTTTCGGCAAGACGGGCGGAGCCTCTCATCGCCGTTATCATTAAAAGCGATACTAAACCGAAAAAAACTCCCGCGCAAAAAGCCATAAAAAGCCAAGCCGGAGCATTTGAGACCGAGACGGCAAACCCAGAAAGATCGGGCATTTCTTCCGTTCTCAAGCCGAAAAGCCCGAATACGTAATGCCCCGCAAGCGACGCGATTAGCGCCGAAAAAATATTTTTCAAATTCAATCTGCCTATTACCAATACCTCGGCGACAAATATCGCCGCCGCTATAGGCGTGCCTAATATCGCGGCAAAGCCCGCGCCCATACCGCAAACGACCAGCGTTTTGGTATCCTCTTCGTCCAGACGAAGAGCGCGCGCCGCGAGACTCGCCGCCCCCGCGCCTATTTGCGTTGTCGGTCCCTCCTTGCCCGCCGAGCCTCCGACCGCAATCGTTATCACCGTGGCGGCTATCTTTATAGGTATAGTTTTCGCCTTTATCCTACCGTTGTTCTTATGCACCGCCTCTATCGCTTTTTCCGTTCCGTGCCCCTCCGCCGCCGGAGCGAACCGTTCGACCAGAAAGGACGAAAGAAACATAGCTAAGGGTAAAAACAGATAATAGTATTCGAAACGGTTAGTAAAGCCCGCCGCCGTATTCAAAAGCCAAATAAAAAACGCGCCCAACGCACCCACAACCGAGCCGATTCCTCCGCCTAAAATCGTTTGTTTCAAAATATCGGTCAAAAACAATAAAAAAACCGTGATTTTCTTTCTGAGCATATTAAATCCTTTCCTTTTAAACGCGTTTATTTATGCATGCCGTTATATATCTTACAAAACTGAAAATAAGTTATCAAAATTTCCGTATAGCGGCGATTAAATTTGACCTCAGACCAAAAGCGTTTTTGGACGTTCGATAATGTTCCGCCAAAATCCGAATTTGAATATAACTTTCATATCCCATAACCGATTTCACAAGAAGTTTATTGTGTCGTAATTGCATTTTTAAATCGTACCGCCCGCACTTTTCGTTTTTAATCAGAACTTGTTTCATGGATTGAAGTCGGATTTACAAAAGATTTTTGAGAGTTTTCAGGATGTTTTTTTAATAGCGGAGCCGACGAAAAAAACAATGTAGGCCGTGAAAAAGCTATTAAAGACGCACGTTTTTATCTATGAAAACAGATTATTACCGTGAACGCAGTTAGTTATCGTAGAATTATTAAAACCGCTAAAGTTTTTTAAAAAGAGACGCAAAGGAAGCTTTTTGTTCAAAAAAAGGTTTTTCCTGCATAATTTTAAAAATAAAAATACCTCCGCTTTTTTAAACGGCTTCATTATATTACTCTACGTCAAATTTATCAACTATTTTTATCATAAAATTTATAAAATAACATTGACGGCGGCTGTTAGATTGTGTTATAATCATTCGTGATATAAGATGCGTCGATATATAAAATACAAAAGGAGTTTGCCGCATTATGGATATCTCTCCGCAAAAATTTCTTTCGATAAAGGAAGTTCTCGCTTACTCGCTAGGCCTGTTCGGTTTTCAGCTCATCGTCGGCTTTTTGAATTCCTACCAGGCGGAATTCTATTTTACGGCTATGAACGCAAACCTCGCGGTTACGGGCGTTTTGATTTTGATTGTGAAAATCGTCTCGGCGGCGTTTGACCCCGTCGTCGGCAACATGATAGAAAAAAGGGGCAAATTGAAGCCGTTTATACTTGTATCCGTATTGCCGCTTTTTATTATGACCGTGGTGATATTCATCAAAGTTCCCCTCGCGGGTGTCGGGCTGTACGCCTATATCTTTTTTACTTTTTTGCTGTTCAGTATGGCGGCGACACTCGGCGACGTGCCGTCGTGCGCAATCGCTTCAAGCGTTACCCCCAACCCGACCGAGCGCACAAATCTCGTTTCGCTCTCGAACACGCTGAAAGCTATCGGGTTATCCGCATCCGCCGCAGTTATCCCCGTCGTCTGTCTGATAGTTCCGGGCGGTTCCGCCGTCGTAACGCAAAACGGCGCGCCTGACACGCCTATAAGCACGCTCGAATATACCGTTTCCGCCATTGCGATAGCCGTTGTCGGTTGCGTTTTCTTTCTCTTTATTTATTTTTTCAATAAGGAACGCGTACCCTATGCCGCCGAAAAAATGTCGTTTCGCGATATGCTTGGCGTGTTAAAGGGAAACAAACCCTTTATGCTCGTCATAATTTCCTGCTTCTTGGGCTTCGGCAGACAAATACAGACCGGCATAGCCGTCCAAGCCGCAAATTCCATTATGGGAGGGCAAAATTATTTGCTAATAATAGGCATTACGGGCGGTATAGGCGGAGTGATAAGTATGTCCCTAACGCCGCTCCTCATAAAAAAATTCGGCGAAAAAAGGACTTATATCGGCTTGTCGCTGTACGGCTTCGTCATGTCGCTCGTAACTTTTTTGGTCGGCTATGAAAATATAGCCGTTATGCTCGTACTTTTGTTTTTCGCGGGCTTTCAATTCGGTGTGGTCAATATACTGCCCGTCGTTATGGCGACGGACAGCGTCGACTATTATGAATACAAAACGGGAAAACGCGCCGAAGGTACGATTTACGCCGCGCTAAGTCTCACAGTCAAGGTTACGCTTGCTATGGGTACGGCTTTGGGGCTTGCCCTAGTCAACTTTTCTGGCTACGACATCGCGCTCGGCGGGCTTCAATCCGAGGGAACTAAGACCATGGTCTACTTCGCTTACGCCGCCGCGCCTGGTATTTTTAGCCTGTTGTCCGTGTTCCCGATTATTAAATACGACCTCGTCGGAAAAAAGAAATTGGAAATCGCCGCCGAATTGCAGGCAAGGAGAGGCGCGGAAAATCCTTAAGTCTTCGATTTTTTGTACGCGCTTATTCACATTACTGCCGGCAGAATCTTATTCTTTATATTTACTCAAATTAAGCATTAACACGCTTATGTCGGCGGGCGAAACTCCCGATATGCGCATCGCCTGTCCGACGGACAGCGGCTTTATTTTATCCAATTTGAGCTTCGCCTCATTGCGGAGCCCCGACAGCGTTTTGTAGTCTATTCCCTCCGGAATCGGACGTTCGTCGGCTTTTAAAAAGAGCTTTATTTCGCTTTCCTGCTTTTCGATATAGCCTCCGTATTTAATTTCAGCCTCCGCTTCGCTGAGCGCGGCGCGGGAATAGCACGAAAATTCGCCGTTCTCCGATAAGTCGGCAAAGCAAAAATCCGGTCGTTTAATAAGCTCGCGAATCAAATATCCGCGCGGAACAAGCGGAATGTTTTTTGTTTCGAAAACGCCTTTCAAAAACGACGGAGGCAAAACCTTTTCAATTTTTGCGTATATTTCTTTTAGCTCCGTTTGTTTTTTTAAATATTTTTCATAACGCGCATCGCTCACAAGCCCAACATCCCGTCCTTTTTCGGTCAAACGCGTGTCGGCATTGTCCTGACGCAAGATCAGACGGTATTCCGCGCGCGAGGTCATCATTCTGTACGGCTCGATAGTCCCTTTCGTCACCAAGTCGTCTATCAAAACTCCGATATACGCCTCGTTTCGCTTCAAAATTAGCGGAGACCGTCCTTTCAGATACATAGCGGCGTTTATTCCGGCTATAACGCCCTGCGCCGCCGCCTCCTCGTAACCGCTTGTGCCGTTCAGCTGTCCTGCGGTAAAAAGCCCGCGTATGCGCTTCATGCCAAGTGCGGGCGTAAGCTGCTCGGGATTAAGACAATCGTACTCTATAGCGTAAGCAAACCGCATAATTTCAGCGTTTTCAAGTCCCTCGACCGAATGGATTACCCGTTCCTGTACATCTGCGGGCAACGAACTGCTTCCGCCCTGCACATACATTTCGTCGGTGTCCGTTCCCTCCGGCTCGATGAAAATTTGATGCCTTTCCTTTTCGGGAAAACACATAATTTTGTCCTCTATCGAGGGGCAATAGCGCGGACCCACGCCGCTTATACTCCCGTTATACATGGGCGAGCGCGAAATGTTTTTTAGGATCTCACGGCGCGTCTCCTCCGTCGTCCGCGTAAGATAGCAAACCGCCTGCGCGTCCGCCGGAGTATCGTAAAAGTCGTTCATAAACGAAAATGAGCATATTCCCGTTTCGCCCCTTTGTATCTGCATTTTGGAAAAATCTACGCCGCGTCGGTGTATGCGCGGCGGTGTGCCGGTCTTGAAACGGCGTATTTCTATACCCGAATCCGAGAGAGAACGGCTCAATTTTTCCGCCGCGAAAAAACCCGACGGTCCGGATTTTTTAGAATATTCGCCGATTATGACGCGGGAATCAAGATATACGCCCGTGGCGAGTATGACGGCGGCGCAATAATAGGTAACGCCCGTAGCGGTTTTTACGCCTTTTATGCCGCCCGCGCCGTCCAAAAGCAGTTCCTCCGCCTCGTCTTGCATAACGGTCAACCCGCTTTGCGCTTCCAACGTTTTTTTCAAAATACGGTGATACAAGCCCTTATCAACTTGCCCCCTTAAACTTCTAACCGCCGCGCCTTTCGCGCCGTTCAGCACTTTCATTTGAATAAGAGCTTTGTCCGCCGTAATTCCGATTTCCCCGCCTAATGCGTCGACCTCTCTGACCAACTGTGCCTTGGAAGTACCGCCGATATTCGGATTGCACGCCAAAAAGCCTATGGAATCCAAGCTCATAGTCAATAAAAGCGTCTTTAAACCCAGCCGCGAAAGCGCTAGCGCAGACTCGCTACCCGCATGTCCCGCGCCTATTACGACGGCATCAAATTGTTTTTGCATTGTTTATTTCTCTTTGTTTTTTAATTCTTTATCCTTTCCCGTATTGTCGTATTATTGTAATTCTCCAAGCAAAATTTTCCGAAAATTCCGTCTATAGAGCATCTCGGAAGCGGTATTGTCGGATAAATAAGTTTTTTGTCAGTTTTCATGTTGCGCGATACCCGTAAAAGCAGGTTACGGTTCGTTTTTTTGTTCTCACTTTCCCAAACAAAATTTTCCGAAAATCTCGTCTATGAGCGCCTCGGAAGCGGTTTGACCCGTAATTCTGCCGAGCGCGCTCCACGCCGCCCGCAAATCTATGAGAATACATTCGGCGGCGTTATCGAAAAACCCCTCGCTGGCGGCTTTTAAATGAGCTATCGCATCCGCTATCTCAGCGCCTTGCCGCATATTGACCGCCGTTTCCGCACCGCCGTCTCCACTCTTAAAGCGTTCCGCTAAAACATTCAAAAGCCGCTCCGTTCCTTCTCCCGTAAGCGCGGAGACGCCGAAAATCTCGATTTCGCCAAACCGCTCCCGCAACTCGCTCGAATTCTCATCGAATGAGGAAATTGAGGAAATTTTATCAATTTTATTGAAAACTACTATGACCTCGCGCTCCTTTAAAAAATCTGTGTCGGGTAAAAAACCGCTACTTTCGTATTCGTCCGCGTCTATAACGAGAAGAACTATATCCGCGCCCTTTGCGGCGGCGTAGGAACGTTCTATACCCTTTTTCTCTATAACGCCGTCCGCTTCGGAATCGGCACGAATTCCTGCGGTGTCGACAAGATTTAAACGTACCCCGCCGTACTCAAAGCTCTCTTCAACGGTGTCCCGCGTAGTGCCCGCGATTTCCGTAACGATAGCCCTGTCACGCCCTGAAAGGCGGTTTAAAAGCGAGGATTTGCCCGCGTTCGGCGCTCCTATCAGCGCGACGTTTACGCCGCGTTTTACGACCTCAGTCCGCTTCGCCGATTTTAAAAGAAACTCGGCGTGGGCAATAAGTCCGCCCAAAGCCTCCGCCGACTCGGCGTCCGCCCCGTCCACTTCGTCGGGGTAGTCGAGAACCGCCTCTATGCCCGCGATAATACCCGCGAGCGCATCCTGCATGGCGCAGGTTTCCTTGGACAATTCTCCGTTCATCAGCCGACACGCCGCCCTAAGCGCGGCGGTGCTGTCTGCGTTTATAACGTCTATTATACCCTCCGCGTCGGACAGCCTAATTTTGCCGTTCAAAAATGCGCGTTTCGTGAATTCGCCGGGCTCCGCAGGGTATACGCCAAGATAATAAAGTTTTTTTAAAACGGCGTTTAAGAGCGTCTCGCCGCCGTGACAATGAAATTCGACTACATCCTCGCCCGTAAAGGAATCCGGGGCACGGAAAAACACCATATAGCATCTGTCAATTACCCCGTCTGCTTCAACCACGCCGAAATTCATAACGGCGTGTACGGCGCGCTCAACGGATTTTAGCGCGGAGTTTTTCGGCTCGAAAAGCCGCGCCGCGATTTTTAAACAGCCCTCGCCGCTGATTCTGATTATTCCTATGCCGCCCCTGCCCCTCGGCGTGGACGGCGCGGCTATTATTTTCCGCATTTACAGCTCTCCTTTTTTGAGTTTTTGCGCTTTTTTATTCGCGGAGAAAACCTTTTCGCCGAAAAGATTACGCGCCGTTCCTCTTTTCATAAAGATTTCGTTTTTTATCACACGGCTTCGCGGCGTTGAATTTTTATTTTTCACCTAACGCCGCACGTAAAAAGCCCGAGAGTCTTTCTATTTTCTGCGCGGTATTCAAATTCCTCGCGTTAAAGATGAGCGCGGGCGCTTTTTCAGAACCCGTCAAAACTGAATTTTTGTCTTTGGCTATCAAATTTACCAACCGTTTATGCCGCGAAAAGGTCTTGTCAAAGGTTATGCCGAGACCCCGCGCGTTTATCATAATTCTTAATGCGTCGAGCCTTCCCGCCATGTTTTTTATGAGCGCGATGTCTATCAAATTCAAAACGGAAACAGGCGGCTTGCCGTAGATTTCGTTTAATTCGGCTAAATATTTCGTTTTTCCGGCCGCATTTTCAATGCGCGCGATTTTATTGTAAATTTCAAGCTTATCCGCGCCGGAAGCATAGGAATCATCTATATAGGTATCTATATCCACGTCGAAACGCACCTCCGTCTCCACGCTCTTTTCGACCGCCTCGCCCCTTAACTCGCTCACCGCCTCTTTCAGCATACGGCTATATAACTCGTAACCCACCCTTTCCATATGCCCGTGCTGTTCCGCGCCCAAAACACTGCCCGCTCCGCGTATTTCCAAATCGCGCATGGCAAGCTTGTAACCGCTACCGAAATCCGTGTAGTCCATAACGGCGTTGAGTCTCTGCATAGCGCTTTCCGTCAAAATTTTACCAGGCTCGTACGTGAAATAGGCGTGCGCGACGAGTCCGCTCCGTCCGACGCGTCCGCGTAGCTGATACAACGTGGCAAGACCGAATTTGTCCGCGTTGCAGACGATTATGGTATTTGCGTTCGGGAGGTCTATGCCGTTTTCTATTATAGTCGTACATACAAGCAGATCCGCCTCACCGTTATAAAACGCCGTCATTTTTTCGTCGAGAACCGCGCCCGTCATTTTTCCATGCGCGACGATTATTTGTATATCGTCGGACGCGTCGAAAAGGCGGCTTATGCCGTATGCGAAGCCATCTATGCGCTCTACGTTGTTGAACAGTATAAAGCATTGTCCGCCGCGGCTTTTTTCACGCAAAACGGCGTCCTTTATCAGACCTTCCGAATATTCCGTAACATAAGTCTCGACCGGAACGCGGTTTTTCGGCGGCGTTTCAAGCAAACTTATGTCGCGTATGCCCGAGAGCGACATATGCAGGGTGCGCGGAATAGGCGTAGCCGAAAGCGTCAGTACGTTGACGTTGTTTTTTACCGTTTTGATTTTTTCCTTATGTTCCACGCCGAATCTCTGTTCCTCATCGAGTACCAAAAGTCCTATGTCGTGAAAGCTAACGTCGTCGGAGAGCAAACGATGCGTCGCGACGATTATATTCAGCCTGCCGTCCTTTAAATCCTTTAAGACTTTTTTGACCTCCTCGCGGCTTTCAAAACGCGATAGTATGCCAACGTTCAACTTGAAATTCTTAGTTCTGGACAAAACCGTATTGTAATGCTGCCTTGCGAGAATTGTCGTCGGCGTTAAAATCGCCGCCTGCTTGCCCTCCGTAACGACCTTAAATATCGCGCGCAGAGCGACTTCCGTCTTGCCGTAGCCCGCGTCGCCGCATAACAGCCTGTCCATAATTCTGCCGTTTTCAAGATCGCTCTTTATGTCGGCAACCGCCGTTAGTTGATCGTCGGTCTCATCAAACTCGAAACCATCTTCAAATTCTCTCTGCCATTCCGTATCCGCGCCGTAGACATGTCCCGCCGCGCGTTCGCGCTTATTATACAATTCCAAAAGGTTGAACGCCAGTTGCCTGACGGATTTTTTTACGCTTTCCTTGACCTTGGCGAACTCCGCGCCGCCCATTTTCGAGAGCTTCGGCTCGCCGCCTCCCGTATACTTGCTCAGCTTATCGAGATTTTCCACGGGAACAAATAAAACCTCGTCGTTTCGGTAAATCACGCGCCCGTAATCGCGTACCGTCTCGCCCGTTTTCAGCTTTGCCACGCCTATAAATCTGCCTATACCATGAATATCGTGAACGATGTAATCCCCCGCTACGGGAATATAGCCCGTTCCTTTTCTTTCCGTCTTCTTTACGGTTTTTTGTTTTCGGAACAGATCGTTCGCGCCTATTACCGCAAGCCCGCTTTTTTCAAGAATAAATCCGTTTCCGATTTTAAGCGGCGTAATGCAAACGCCTTTGAAATTCGGAGGAGGCGCGTCGGCTAAAAACACGGCGGCTGACTTTTCCGAAAGACTTTCGTAAACGGATCTCGCGCGATCCTTTTCCTTGCAACATAAAACGACGCGCTTTCCGCTTTTTAAAAGCGCCTTTAAATCACTGACAAGCGCTTCGGGATTGGAGTTGTAAGACGCGGCTCTTATCGAGGGCATATTCAACGCAGCGTCGGGAAAAAAGACGGGATTGAGCGATGAAATCTGCAAAAAAGCAATCGCCGCCGTATTTTTTGCCCCGGAAAAGCATGCGTCCTCCGGAACTGCCGCGTCTTTGTGCTCGCGATAGATTTCACCGCTCGCCGTCAGGTTCGCTACGCGCTCGTAAAATTCTTCGTAATAGCCTTTCAGCCGTTCTTTTATAATATTCGGTTCGTCGTACAATACCGTCGCATCATCCGGAAGCCAATCGAAAACCGTCGAAAAGCTCTCCTTCGCGAAAGGTATAATCCAATCGAAGCCACCGTAAGCCGAGGGCTTTTCCAACCTCTCAAGCGCGCCTTCCGTTATACTCTTTATGCGCAACCTGTCCGCGCCTTTCGGTATCTCTAAGCGCGCTATACGTTCCGCCGCCAATCTCGCCGCCGCCGCGTCGTAGAGTATTTCGCAGGCAGGATAAATCGTAACGCTCCCAAGCTCTCTTATTCCCATCATAGATTCCGCGTCTATAACTTTGACCGACTCGACTATATCCCCAAAAAAGCTTATTCTGACGGGACTTCCCGCAACGGGATAGACGTCCAGAACGTCGCCCCTGACCGCAAACTCGCCCAGCGCGGAAATTCTGTCCGTTTTGATATAGCCGCAAAGCGTCAGCGCGCCTGCAAGCGCGTACAAATCCGCGTCCGCACTCGTTTCAAGCCTAACCGCGCGCTCTTTAAAAAGGCGCGGACGAGGAAGATATTGCGCCAGAGTTTCCGGTGATATCACTAATGCTCCCGCATCGTTTTCAGCTAAATCCCTTAGAACGGACAGCCGTTCACGGGATAGAGCCGCATCCGCGCCGTGCTTATAAATCAAAAAATCGTCCTTACAGGGCAGTAGCAAAACCTTTTTTTGCATATAATCGGACAGCTTCTCCGCAACCTCGGCGGCGTGAAGCCTGTCTCGGGCGACGTACAACACAAAACGGCGGAGAATCGCCGCCGTATGGGGTCTTGCGTTCTCCGCCATAGAAAGTATGTTGACCTTTCCGCCGCCATCCGCAATACGCTTTAATTCGGCGTAGTTCTTGTCAAGGTTTTCTATTTTTAAAAAGTCATACATTATTCATGGTTTGCGGTCTGTTACCGCGCGCGCACAAAATATTATCGGCGCGTTTTTCTTTTTATGTCGTTCGTTATATGTGAACGCAACTTAATAATCGCGTATAATTAATCCTTTTAAAATTGCGGCGCCGCCGTATATATTTTTCGTCTGCACGTTTTTTCTATTTTCACGCCGTCCGCGCTATATGAACGCGCGTAATATCATAAGGCTTATTCTATCCGTTGTACTCGCGCATAATCCTTTCAAAATCTCTGTTATAAATATAATCGCCGACGGCTTTCGCGGCTCTTTCCGCCGATTCGGTCAATATTTTCATATCGTCCGCGCCAAGCCCGCCCAAAACATAATCTCTGAGCGGCTTTTCCGTGTCTTTTTTTATGCCTATTCTGATACGCGGAACATAACCCGCTTTTAAAATCACATCGCGCATTCCGTTGTGCGTTCCCGCGCTACCGTCTCTTCTGATTCTCAGCGTTCCAAGCGGAATATCCGCGTCGTCGTATACGATCATGACCTCGCTTTCCTTCGCGCCGTATTTGCCTATAAGCTCGCGGACCGCGTCTCCCGACAGATTCATATAAGTTTGAGGTTTGGCGATTACGATTTTTTCACTCCCATTATAGAACTTCCCCGTCAGCGACTTACATTCTTTATCCTTAAGCCTTACGTTAAGAAGCGCGGAGAGCGCGTCCGCGAACAAAAAACCCGCGTTGTGAAAAGTCCTCGCGTATTCCTCCCCAGGATTGCCGAGTCCGACCGCAATAAGCATTTCTTTCTCCGTAATTTAAAAGATTTTTAAGTCCCGTTAAATTCTATACGAAACTAACCGTCTTTGTCAAGGAAAAACGAGACAAAAAAGAGTCGTTTCAATTTTGCGTTTTGAAACGACCCGATCTTTCATAATGCGGCGACGTCTGTCCGACGCCCATTTAATAAATCCCAAAAACTTATCCACCCCATTCAAAATCCCGAATAAAATACGACGACCTCTGTCCCCGCTATTTAATAAATCCGAAAGACTTGCCTATTTCGTTCAAAAGACTGACGAAAACGTTGTTTTCATACATAATTTTGAACACGGTGGATTCTTCAAGATACACCATAAACGGTTGCACGACGGGTTCGGAGGAAAAGAGCGACAAAATTGCGAGAGCTATATATACGAAGAACACGACTAACGCCGCCCAAACTATCGCGCCTAAGGACTTGTCAATATATTTGAATATGCTCTTTTTAAGCAACTTCGCGAAAATTTTATTGAAAATACCAATAATGATAAACAGCGCGATAAACAACGCGGCATAACTTACGACATAACAAAGAATAAGCGTTATCCCCGGTATAAGCAACTGCGCCATAGACGCGGGCGGGTCGAAACTTATGACCTTAACGATGATCGCCTCCATAGTTCCCGAAAAAATGCTGAAACCGCTGTCTTTCAAAATATCCACGACGGGCACGCTCCCATCGGCGGTCTGCAAATACAGCTTACCGCCCTCCGAGAGAACGGGCTGATTCACCAAGTCGCCTAAGCCGCTGAAAAGCCCTTTGACCCAGTCGCCGATAGCCCCGCCTATTTCCATATTATAAACGTATTCGGCGACATACTTGCAAAGAAACGCTGCGGTGACAACCGAACCCGCGAAAGGCAAAATCTTTTTTATGAATTTGTACAAGCCTAGTTGCCAACCCACAATCAATCCTAAACAAAGAAATAAAACTAAAACTACGTCAAGCAACATGATTCCTTACCTTCTTAAATTAAATTTTCGATCCTCTTAAATTACATGAAAATACCGCGAGCCGCTTTTAACGTTTCCTCGCTTCCGCCGTTTTTTGACCGATCGTTTTTCAAGGAAAATTTCGTTAATATTATCATATATATTTTTATTATATCACTAAACTAACAAAAAAGCAATATCTTTTTTATAAATTTTCGAGAATTTCAAAAAAACTATTGCCGTTTTCCGTCTTTTACGCGTTCTTTCCCGCGTTTTTTGGAAATTATTTCAAGCTTTTTATATTCGGCATACGCGATTCACCGCGCCGAAAACGAAAATTAAACTTACGCGTTTACCGTACCTTATGTATGTTACGGTCATTTTATAAGGTTTTTTCCGCGCAATACTTCGCGCATTCCTTCCGTGACGGAAGCGTCTATACTTTCTAAGCTTGTCCGTTCCGATACGATATATCCGTCCGCCCATCTATCCTCGTCGTCGTCAATAAAATGAGCCATGTAGGATTTTGGCGAGCCTTTAGAGGGCTTGATAAAATTTAAACTCCCGTATCCCACGCTAATTTTATTGTCGTCCCTGCTCTTAAATACATAGCTGAGATTATATTCGGACATATCCGCACTGTCGGCGATAAAATCATGATTGTGTCTGAAATCGACGTCAAAATTTTTACCGCTAACGGTAATTCTGTCGTCCGAATAACGGACATCCAACAAAGTAAAGCCGATTATCTTCGTTTTATCTTTATTGCCGTATATTACCTCAATCCACCTGCCGCCTACATATTCGTTTTTAAATACGTTTTTGATTACAAAAGTCGAGGTTATAATTTTTTTTATTATAATGTTAGTGAACAAAAACAGCAATATCAAGATTATTAGCGATACGAGGTGATATACGGCTTCCGGCAAATTAAATCTATTGTTTATCGCAGATGTAATAACCCTCTCGATAGTCGAGCTAATTAATAATCCGAACGAATAAATTAGCAAACGCGCTTCATATAGTTTTTTCATAAAAACCTCTTATTTCAGGACGTGTCTGCACACATCGAAACCGAGCGGATTCCGGTTGTGTGAGTATGACTTAATATAGCTTTTTTGTCGGACTGTTAGTCCACTCTTCAAATAATTGCATACAAACCTCTCTATCCGTATTAACCTTTTGCATAACGCCGGCATTCTTCGAGCCTGCCGCCTCTTCACTGATTTTTTTATCTCTAAATCCGATTTTATCGGTATCAGACTGTGTACACCCGTAATAAACGACCTCAATATTCGCCCATTTTAGAGCCGCAGCGCACATCGGACAAGGCTCCGCCGTAGAGTAAATACGGCATCCGGCAAGGTCATGGGTTTTTAATTTTTTCGAGGCTATGCGGATTGCGTTTATTTCTGCATGAGCCGTAGGGTCGTTGTCGGCGAGTACCGTATTATGCGCCGTTGCGACAACAACCCCGTCTTTGACAATTACAGCGCCGAACGGTCCGCCTTCTCCGTGCGCTATTCCTGTTTTTGCGGCAAGCACGGCACGCTTCATATAAGGATTAATCTTATTTTGTTTATTCATCGCCTATAAATTTCCTTTCTCAAAAATGGTTTTTTGCCGATAGCTTTAAGATTTTTATCGCATATGTTTATAAATTCCTCATTTGAGAATCCGCCGTAGCCTTTCACAATTCGTTTTTGCTCCGCGTTTAAGAATAAGCAATTTAAACAACGATTGTACTACACGGAAATTATTTCAAGCTTTCAGGGTTTAGCGCGTATAATTCGGGTATAACAAAAAGCCCGTCCTTTCTTATCAGCCGGTCGTCAAAAAATATCGAGCCGCCGCCCGCCTCCTTCGTTTGAATGAGAACCAAATCCCAATGTATAGCCGATTGATTGCCGTTATCCGCGTCCGAATAGCAACTACCCGGAGTAAAATGAATCGAGCCGCTTATTTTTTCATCAAACAGTATGTCCCCCATAGCCTTCGTCACATACGGATTGACACCCACGGCGAATTCGCCGACATAGCGCGCGCCTTCGTCCGTATCAAAAATTTTGTTCGCCGCGTTCGTAAGCTCGGGCGTCGCGCATTCGGCCCTGACTATTTTACCCTTGGAAAAAGTCAACTTCACGCCGTTGAATTCGGTTCCGTTATAAATCGACGGCGCGTTGTACGAAATTACGCCTTCGACGCTGTCCTTTACGGGCGCGGTATAGACTTCGCCGTCGGGTATGTTTCTAAGCCCCGCACACTTGACTCCGCCTATATCCTTTATCGAAAAGCTGAGATCGGTGTTTTTCGCCGTCAGGCGTACTTTATCCGTCTTTTTCATAAGAGCGACAAGCCTGTCCATAGCGCCGGACATTTTTTTATAGTCCAGATTGCACACCTTAAAGTAGAAATCCTCGAATTGCTCGGTTGAAAGTCGCGACTGCTGGCTCATAGCCTCCGTCGGGTAACGCAAAATTACCCATTTCGTCCTTTCCACGCGAAGATTGTGGTGTACGGGTTGGGCGTAATGAACGTCGTATATTCTGCGCTTATCGGCACCCACGTCGCTTAACTCATAGACGTTATTCGAGCCGCGTACGCCTATATACGCATCCATATCCTCCATACGGAACTTGTCGTATTTCGCCGTCAGATCCGCAAGCTCGACGGACATATTTCTCATGAGTCCGCGCCTTACGCGGTCGTTAGTTTCCTGCACGAACGGATAGCCTCCGACCTTAAAAACCTCTTGCAATATACAATCTATGAATTGCACGTCTACGCTGTCCGAATATTCTACTAAAATTTTTTCGCCTTTTTTTAAATCACAGGAATAATTGACCAAATTTTTCGCCAATTTCTTTATTCTCGGATCCGTAAGCATTAAAAAACTCCTTTTTATCTATTTTCTATTTATTATACTACTTATGCCGTCGCTAAGCCACATTACATATCGTCGACACATTCCGCTAATTTCGCGTTATATCCGTTTATTTTTTCTATGACCTTATCGTTAAAGCCGCCATACATATCGTCGGCATAATCAACCTGAAAGACGGGCATTACGCTCAGCCAATCGGAAAAATCGGCGGCGCAAAGCAATTCGTAATTGTATTTTTCCGCCATATCTATGAGCGACCAGCCGATTATCGAGCCAAACACCGAATCCGCATCGAAACGAGGCGTTCTTTGCGCTTGATTTATTCGGAAAACACCCCTGAATTTCTCGTAATTTTCCGTCAAATACGCATATTCCTCCCTTATTCCGGCGAACATTTGCTTCTTATCCGTCAAATTATGCCAGACCGCATACGGCGCGTCCGCATAGGCGATATGCGGCGCGGCATTTTTTGCAAAATGCGCTTCTGGCGTCAATATCACCGCCCCCGAACCGCCGTTCGTAACCGTACCGTACCGCAATTCCCCAAGCGGAATCTCTCGCGGATTATAGCGGACATAGTCGTACACGCTTTTGCCGTTCGGCTTATAATTTTCTATGTAGGAGAACAGTTCCGCGTAGTCAGATTCGCCGAAGTATACGTGTCTGAATTCCAGAACGATGATCTCGCCGTCCGTCCGCTCTAAAAACTCCAGAATATCGTCAAAATAAATGCCGAGAGGCGCGGCTATAAGTCCGTGACAGCCGTACCAGCCGCCGCATTCCGCAACGCGTATGTCAAGATACCTCGCACCGCGCTGCAAAAGCTCGCCTACGGACGATCGTTGAGCACGTGAAATCCGCGTCGCGAGACCGCCGAACAGAATCTGCATAGCGCCCGTCTTAGTCAAAAAATTAAGACTCGGCGAGGCTAAAAAATTCTCTTTTTCGTTGAAATTCACAGGAGATTTCCTGTTTATCTCTGAGGACAGCGCATCGTGGGCCGCGAGCATCGCGATATCCGTAACAAGCGGATTACCCGAAATATTCTCTTTCATTATATTCGAATAGTCCCTTTTTGTAAACTCCGCCTTCGTGAAACTTCCAGACGGTTGACCCAACGCGAGCGGCACCGACAAAACACCCGCAAAAATAAAAACGAATAGCCTGATAATCTTTAAAAAATTTTTTTTCATATTCTTTTTTCTCCAAATTTTCTACTTAAAACCGTTTGTTTTATTTGCCGTGTTTATTCAATCGTTCGCTTTTTTCATTTTAATCCCTTATTTGCCATAATTCCTTGTCGCTCCGCTTTTTTGCTTAAAATATCATTTATGATAGCTTCTGTTCGCCCGTATCATAAACGCGCGATAAATCTGCTCAATCAAAATAACGCGGAATAATTGATGCGGAAAGGTCATTTTTCCGAAAGAAATAATTTTGTCCGCTTTGTCAAGCACACTTCGGCTCAGACCGTGAGAACCGCCTACTACGAAATTGACCGCGCCACGTTCCGACGCCGCACCGATTATTTCCGAAAATCCGATGCTGTCAGGCGTTTCTCCCCCGTCGTCGAGAGCTATCGTATAGCCTTTCAGCTTTTCCAGCCGCCCCAAAATCAGCCGTCCCTCGGCATTTTTTACCTCATCCGCGCCGTTTTTATCGTTACATTCGGGCGTTTCCATGAAACAAATCTCGCAAAAGGCGGTCAGTCTCTTTTCGTACTCCTTTAAAGCCTCGGCAAGGTATTTCTCTTTCAGTCCGCCCACGGAAACTATATTTATCTTCACGGTCCCCATACTCTCTTTTTCCCGCGTTTCCGGACTTAGCGCAGAATCCCCCAAACAAATGAAAAGACTGTCATAAGCCCGCCGAAAACGACCGAGCCGGCCATAAACGCGTAGCTTTTTAACGAATCGCCCGCACGCCGCGTCATATCGAAAGGCTTATCCTTATCGATCGTCTTAAAAAGCCGCGCGATACCGTATGCCGCAAGTCCGGCGACGATTAAAAGCACAAGCGGCGAATTTAACAAATTGAAAGCGTCGTTTATAATATTCGCGAGCGAATCCGTATGTTGATAGCCGTAAGAACGTATAACGGAAAATGCGTTTATGCCAAAATGCAAAATCGACGCGGAAAGTATGCTACGCGTTTTAAGCGTTAAAAGTGCCAGAACTACTCCGCCGATAAAGGTATACGGGAACTGCAAGACGTTCATATGCATAAGCGCAAACAGAAACGATGAAATCACAACGCCGAAAGCGGGCGCGTCTTTATACGCGCCAAGCAGTATTCCGCGAAAAGTAAATTCCTCAAATATCGCGGGAAGCGCCGCCGTCATAAACAGTGCGATAATCAGCGAGAAAACATTCGGATACAGGCTACCCGCGCTGTCCGTCGGCTTATACCCTAAAAGCTGAATAAAAACGTAGCCAATTCCCGCCGCCGCCGTGTTCACAATAAGCATGAGTAGTGTTATACCCAAAACTTTAGGCAAAATCTTTTTTTGCGGCGGCGCAAGACTGATATGCGCGGAGAAACCCGCATCCGCCGATACGTTCCCTGTCGTGAATGCCTCACCTTTAACGCCCGATTCTTTTTTCCTTTTATAAAGCAAATTAAAAAGCGCGAACGGAATAATTCCCATACAAACAATCTGCGAAACGAGCGTATAAAAAATCTCCGCTTGATTGTCGGTCAGCTTTATTCCCGCATTCAGTAATAACGACACAGATATGAGCGTCAAAAACACAAAAAACACCGTAACGTTCGCGGCAAATTTTTTGTCGTTCGTCATGATTTTACCTCCGTAAATTTTTTGTCTTGGCTCCAGTCCGAATTTTTCCCGTCTTATTTTACTCAATTCAGACGGCATGGATTCACATTTTGATACACTAAGCGACACCTGACGCTAATTCCTCACTTTAACATCTCAGCGGCTCACCGCCGTTACGAGCTTCATCCAAAATTTTTCGTCGTATTTTGCGGGATTGGATAGCATAGAGCCGCCGTTAATACACTCTCCCACTATCGTCGCCGCGAGATTTTTCAGCCGCTCGCTACGAAAGGTTTGCGGAATTTTCAGCGACCGTGCAAGACTCTTTACGGCGGCGATTGCTTCATCCGCCATAGTCTCGTCGTTCACATCGGAATTGCCTGTCAAAAGCCTGCCTATTTCGGCGTATTTTTCTATCGCGTGCTCCCGGTTCACCTTCATAACGTGCGGTATCAATATGCCGCAAATCAAGCCGTGCGGCAAGCCCGTGTGCGCGCCTATGGGCGAAGCCAACGCGTGTACCGCACCCACTCCGCAATTGCTTATAGCGATACCCGATTTGAACGCCGCTATCGCGGTTTCTTCGCGCGCCGATATATTTCCAGGATCGCTGTAGGCCGTAGCCAGATACCTTATGTGCTTAAAGCCTTGACGGCAGTATTCGTCCGTCTGTTCGTCGGCGCGTCGCGATGTGAACGCCTCTATCAGTTGTGTCAGCGCGTCCATTCCCGAATACGCCGTTACGTCCGCCGACGCGGACATATACAGCGACGCGTCGATTATTACGCATTTCGCAGTCAGCCTTTCGTCGCAGAAGCTTTTTTTATAGCACTTTTCGGCATGTCTTACGACGGCGTTTTTCGTCGCCTCCGCGCCGGTTCCCGCAGTCGTGGGAATAGCTATAAAAGGAAGCGGTCCGTTTTGCATTACGCGCATATCCGGAAACTCCAAATACCTTTCTATGCCACCCTCGTTGGCGAGCATTCCCGAAACGGCCTTAGCCGTATCTAAAACGCTTCCGCCGCCAACACCTATTACGCTGTCGATTTTTTCGCCGCAGTACCGCGCGGTAATCCTATCTATAACGTTCACCTCGGGTTCTCCGCCCGCATATTCCTCTATCTCATAGCCGACGTCTCTAAGCGTGAGCGACGCGGCGAGTATATCCGCATCCTCGCTGTGCAAAAAGTGTTTCCCCGCTATAATCAAACAACTTTTTCCGTATTGTACAATATGCCTGCCAGCCGTAACAAGCGCATATCTTTTAATTATAACCTCTTGCGGTTTTTTTAACGGCATATATTTTTTATTCCTCTTATACGAATAAAGTTCAGTTTTACCGACCAGATCAAGCTATTCCTTAAAATCCGCTCAAAATTTTTCAAAGAGCCGTTTAGAGAAACCTTAACGGTTTTTTCCGCTTTATTTTACCACATATTCGCCGTAAATACAATACATTGAGGAAAAATTTCGGTCAACCGCCCGTCTTTTTTTGATTCTTTTCCGCTATACGGATATTTTTTAATTTTTCTTTCTTGATTTTTCTTTCCCGCCGTAATAATACGGCGCGTCAAACCTTATTTCCGTACTTCGCGCCGTATCCACGCCGAAAAAAATCGGCGGCACGGTCATTAACGGATTCGCGCCCTTTTGCGGCGCAAAAGTCAACACGACACCCTTTTTACCGTCCTGCCGCTGAAAGTTCACCGCTTTCATTCTCAGCGCGTACGAAGAAACCGTTATTGAAAAGGTTCGCCTTTTCATAAGCTCGCGGTAAGCATTTTTTAAGGTTACGCCGTTCATCAGATGCCGCGTAAAATATTCGACGGCGCGTCCGCCGTTAGCACTATTTCCGTCGTTCAAATCGTTCCCGCCGCTCTCGTCTAACAGTCTCAAATTTTCTGCGCATTCTCCGCAACACAAAAGCGGCTCGTCTCTGTCCGAACCCGCCGCTTGCGTAGCTTTTCGCGCGGTTTCGGCGATAGATTTTTCAACCTCAAAACCGCGTCCGCAAAAATCGCAAAATATCATTACACGACGCGCCATCACTAGGCTCCTTGTCGGGTTATTTCTTTGAAAAAGAGGATTTACGTGCGGGGGAAAGTCTTTTCCAAAATGCTCAATATTATTAAAGTGTGGGAAGATAACGGTCTTTTAACGAAAAACTCACTTTCGTCGCTCTCGCCGTATTCATCCTTGCAAAAGAGATTACTTGATTTAATTCGCAAAAACGTTAAAATCGTCGGAGATCTTACGGAAGTGAACGGCTATCACGGCGCGTTTAAATATCTCTACATACTTCATGCGGCGTTTTCTCTTGCGACCGCAAGGGGCAAGCCTGTTTCGATCCTTTCAAACATTATAGTTCATTCAAATAATTTCCTTTCAAAAGAGACGTAACTCTGTGATATCCCACTTCCGTTTGCCGCCCGCCTTGGCGCTCTTTTATATTCCGCAAAAAACTTATTCGCGACCCTTTATTTGCATAGAACGATTAAAACCATCGTTAAAGTTTTTGGAAAAGAGGCGCGGGAAAAACTTCTCATTATATACTTAAAAACATCCTTAAAAGCTCCGTACCGCTTGCGGCGAATTCACCTTGCTCGGCGGTCCGTTCGCAGTATTTTTCTATGCCGTTCGCGAGATTTTTTTCGCTGTCGTATATCATATAAGGGACGGGATCCGCGCTATGCGTCCTCGTCGCGACGGGTGTAGGGTGATCGGGTAAAATCATCAACGTATACGCCGTGTTTCTTTTGTCAAGCCCGTCCTTTACTTGTTCTATAACCCAATCGATTTTTTCTATTGACAAAATTTTTTCAGCGCGGTTTCCGTGATGTCCGCTCTCGTCGGCGGCCTCGATATGCAAGTACACAAAATCACAACCCTCGTCGGCGGCTTTCAGCGCGGCGTCGGCTTTTCCGGCAAAATTCGTATGAACCGTACCCGTCGCTCCGTCCACCTTGTACACCCTCATTTTGGCGGCTATACCTATTCCCTTTATCAAATCGACGGCGGAAATCACAGCGCCGCGTCTACCCGTCAGCTTGTAAAAATCATCAAGCGAGGGCTTTTTTCCTTCGCCCCAGAGCCATACTGAGTTCGCGGGGTTTAGCCCTCGTTCGATCCTTTTCGCGTTAATTCCGTGCGCCGATAGGAATTTATAGGATTCCTCCGTAATCAATTTAAAAATTCTACCGTACAAACCGCGCGGAAAATGCGCGCCGATTTTTTTGCCGGAAATGTCGTGCGGAGGCGTATACTCCGTGCCGTTGCGACCGCCGCTCACGATAAGGCAATTTCTGTATGAGACGCCTCCGTAAAACGTGAAACATTCACCGAAAAAACGCGGGTCAGTATTTTCGGATTTTCGGCATT
Source organism: Clostridiales bacterium (assembly GCA_031275485.1). GTDB lineage: Bacteria > Bacillota > Clostridia > Christensenellales > JAISNN01 > JAISNN01. The sequence goes on from JAISOS010000019.1 coordinate 70,680, forward strand.
TTTCCGAATCGTTTTTCAAAAAATCTCCGAGCCTTAAAAAGCCGTTTTGCGCTAAATGCCGTGAAAAATCCTCTATTAATATATGCGCCTTGTCCGTTTCAATTTCGCCCGCACCGTAATCCTCCATACGCTTTTCACCGAAGTCCGGCTCATCGCTGAGCGTCACCAAGTTACACCTCAAAGCTATATCACCGTCTTTCATATTTATACCTATGCTCACCGCCTCAAGCGGCGAACGACCCGTATAATATTTTTGCGGCGCGTAGCCCATAACCGAAAGATTCGCGATATCGCTACCCGGCTTCATTCCATCGGGCACGGTCTTGACCAAGCCTATCCGCGAACGCGGTGCGAGCGCATCCATAACGGGAGTTCTAGCCTCGGTCAGCGGTGTTTCTGTGGCTTGTTTTTTTCCGTCCCCGTCAATTTCATACGCGAAGTCCGACATCCCGTCACCCAATATTATCATCTTTATTTTTTTTATTTCTCTCATAAATCTGCCTCTTTTTTATTTTTAAAAAACGTCTTACGCAAATTGTCCGCTTCTGCCGTTTTATTTCTTATTTTTCCTTGCGTTTAGCTTTCCGCGTATGCGCTGTATCGCGTTATCCACACTTTTTTCGGTTATCCGTCGATTTTTCTCATTGCGCGAAATATCCGTAGCGATTTGCGAGTAGGTTTTTCCCTTCAAATACTCTTTCAAAATCGCCCGCTCCAAGCCGCTGAATCTTTTCGATTTTTCTTTCATCTCTTCGTATGCTTCGCGCGCCAAAAGCCGCGCCTCAGGATCGGGCGACGGCACCGATACTGTCGAGCCGTCTATGGAAACATAATTATTAAGTACGCAATTTTTGTTACTGTTATTGGTTCTTATCGCATTTATGATTTGTCTTTTTACGAAAAGCAACGCGAAACTCTTAAACCGCCCCTTATTCGCATCGAAATGCAAGACGGCGCGATATAATCCTATCATTTCCTCCTGCATGATATCGTCGCGCCCACCCCCAACCGAATAAAATTGCTTCGCGTATTGCAAAACTGTGCTCTCATACCGCGATAAAAGCGCGTTCATACTCGCCGAGTCTCCCTCCCGCGCCGCCGTAGCAAGCCATTCGTCAGTTTGATTATCCATAACGTTTCCTTTTTTTCTTGTAAAGAAAGTTTTGTATGCGGGAAAAACATTTTCTTTCAAGAAAAGTTTTTTCTCCTCTCCCCTCTCCGCGTTCTTTCCTTAAAAAATCTTAGTGTTTTTTACAGTTATATTCAAATCGAGTGATACGGCTACGTTTTTGTGCGAATTATTAAAGTTTTTTTGAAATAAGGTGCGGGGAAAATCTTTTGTTAACAAAGAGTTTTATTCGCATAATTTCAAAATAAAAAATTACAAAAATCTCCCGCTTCTTATTTTTACCCTAAGCCGCCTGTTTGACGCAAAATCTCATAAAGTATTATTCCGCACGCGACGGACGCGTTCAGAGAATTCACCTTACCAAACATAGGTATACTCACTACCCTGTCGCACAGCTTTTTTGTCAGCTCGCGAACGCCGCCGTTTTCGCCGCCTATGACGAGCGCTATATCTCCTTTCAGCGACGGACCGCCCCCGTAGACGGATTCTCCGTCGATATCGGCGGCGACGATATTTATAAACTCGTCTTTCAGTGTTCTTATCGCATCGTTTATATTTGTAACTCTCGCTATCAAAGTATGCGCGGATGCGCCCGCAGAAATTTTAACGACGGTATCCGTTACGCCGACGGCTCTATGCTTGCCGATTATTATCCCGTCCGCACCCGCGCACTCCGCCGCCCTTATTACCGCGCCGAGATTATGCGGGTCTTCTATACCGTCCAAAACGAGTATTAACCGCGGTTTATTTTTTTTCTTTGCCGCTTCCAATATGTCGGCTATTTCGGCGTACCGAAATTCGGTCGTAATCGCCAGCGCACCCTGATGCTTACCCGAAACCGTAAGTTTGCCGAGAAGTTCCTTGTCCGCGTATATAATTTTTATTTTCTTTTCCAAAGCGCGGCTGACGATAAACGCTATCTGCGGATCCGCCGTTTTCAGTACGTACAGCTTTTCTACGGTCGCGTCGCTCCGCAATAATTCCTTTACGGGATTTTTTCCTTCCACAATCATAGTATGACCCCTATTTTTCTTTCTTCTTTTTCGATTTTATTCTAATCGCAAAATGAGTTTCTTTCCGTTTAAATTTTTAAATTCCTCATACCGAATTCGGTTTTTTTCGTTCCTATTTTTAGTTAAATGTACCGAGAGCACGTTTCTTTCTGTTTTTGCTTTCAAATATTCTAAACTAAATTCGGCTTTTATATTCCGGTTTTCAAATTTTATACGTCGAACGCATTTTTCCAGCCCTAATTTTTAAATTTTGTATTCCAAATGTTAAACATATCGTTCAATTCCGCTCTGTACTTATTCGACGTACTCTTTCTAAGCGTTAGAAAATCCTCATTCTCGCGAAAGCTGTAATATTCGTCGCCGCTCCCGACAATGATATGGTCGATGAGATTTATTTCCAAAACGGGAAAAACCGTGAGCATTTCGCAAGACACATCTATATCGTTTTGAGACGGCTCGATGTTGCCCGATGGATGATTATGTACGATAACGATATTAGTCGTGCCGCTTTGCAACGCTATTTCGGCTATTTGTCTAAGATATATCATCGTTTGATTAACAATACCCGTTTGCATCTGCACGCGCCTTATCAATTTAAAATTGTTGTTCAAGCACAGCAAATAAACCTGCTCGACTTTAAGGTTTGCCATAAAGCTTTTGACGTACTTGAAAACGGCGTAAGAGGTATTTAAATACTCGCCCTTTTTCGCCTTATCGTAACTTATTCTGCCGGCTATTCGATAATGCAAAGCGATATTCGCCGCCGCAGTGTCCGTCATTCCCTTTACGGTTTTCAGAACCTCGTAATCCGCGTCAAACACGGCGGACAGCGATCCGAATTTATTTATCAATTCGTGCGCTATCACGTTCGTATCTTTGCGGGGAATAAACGGAAACAAAAAATATTCCAAAATCTGATGATCGGGACAGCTGTCTATACCGCCATCCAAAAACTGCTGTCTTAGACGGCTTCTGTGGTCTTTATGCACGCCGCCGCCCGCATTTTTGACCGCAGTTTTTTTATCGGTTTTTCCGTTTATAAAAATTTTTTTCTTTTCCATATAAATATTTTAACATAAAACCTCAAAATAGTGTATAATAAAAATATAAATTTATTTTTTTACCTCTATTAAATAATATATTTCTTTCGGAAAAAGGCGTATTTTTTGTTTTTTTAATCACTCGCTTTCGCTCTTACGTTTTTCTCCGTCGATTTATTTCGAATTTTTTTTAAAATGGAGTCTTAAATATGCAAAAATATATCGACGAAATGATTTCCTCTCTGAAAAAACTCATATCCGTAAACAGCGTCGCGGGAAAAAGCGAGGCGGGCGCGCCTTTCGGCTCGGAGATAAACCGCGCACTCAAATACGCGCTTGAATTATCCGAACGTTTGGGTTTCCGCGTAAAAAATCTTGACGGCTATTGCGGCTACGCGGAAACGGGCGAGGGCGAAATTTTTGCGGTTCTCTGCCACTTAGACGTCGTACCGTTCAACCGCGCCGATTGGAAATATGACCCTTTGGGCGGTGAAATCGACGGAGGAAGACTCTATGGACGAGGGGCCTTAGACGATAAGGGGCCGACTATCGCCGCGCTTTTTGCGGTCAAAAGGCTTATGGACGAAGGTTTCCGCTTTAAAAAAACCGCGCGGTTCGTATTCGGCCTGGACGAAGAAGGCGGCGAGTGGAAAAGCATCGACTATTATCGCAAAAAAGAGGGTATGCCTCCGTCCGGAATCGCTCCCGACGCGGATTTCCCCGTCATAAATTCCGAAAAGGGCAAGGTAAATTTCCGTTTGACTGCAAAGGTTCCCGCGAACTGTCCGGTTTTAGACTTTCGGGCGGGGACGAGAGCAAATATTGTTCCCGATAATGCCCATACCGTCGTAATAGAATCCTACGGGCTTGCCGTCGCCGTTGAAAAGTACGGCTTGAACGCCGAAAAACTTCCGGAAACAAAGCTTAAATCTATGCGTTCGGACAGTTCTCTTTTAAAAATTTCGGCGGCGGGCAGAGCGGCTCACGGCGCACACCCAGAAAACGGAGACAACGCCGCCGTTAAGCTCTTGAAATTTTTCAATCTGCAGGGCACGGAGCCTTTCGCTTCGATGTATGCGCGCCTTAGCGATTATTACGGAGGCGGTTTAAAAATTGCTTGCCGCGATGATATAAGCGGACCCCTAACCGTAAACGCGGGCATATTTGAAATGTCCGATCCGTCTAGAATAAGCGTGGAAATCGACGTGCGCTATCCTCACAATACCGACGCCGATATTATAGCCGATATAATAAAAAAAGACAAGCTGTTTTCAAGCGAAAAGCTCTCTTTTCATAAACCTCTCTATATTCCTGCAGAGGACACACTAATTCAAACACTTCTTTATGCCTACAACAAGGTGACGGGCGAAAGCGCGGCGCCGGTATCCATAGGCGGCGCGACTTTTGCGCGCGCGCTTGATTACGGCGCGGCGTTCGGACCTGTTTTTCCGGGCGCGGTTTCGACAATCCATGAGGCGAACGAAAACATCGCCATCGCAGATTTTTTAAAAGTCGCCGAGATATATTATGAGGCGTTTAAAAATTTACTGTAAACTTCTTTTACGTCTTTGATTTTTTTTCGTATGATAATATCGTGCGATTAGCCTCGCATCAAATTTATTCCGCATTTTGACCGCCGAATGCCCGTCTCATAAATTAACCGCTGAACCGTTTTCAAGCGACCGTCGGCTTAGCTTTGTAATTCTCTCGTTTTTAAATACATAAGTACTCCATTTCCGATTTCATAGACGAGCCTTTCGCGATAATCGGCGTTGAGCAATAGCTTTTCGTCCTCAGGATTGCTCAAAAAGCCGCATTCTACAATGCATGAGGGATATTCGATACTTTTGACTATGTAATAATCGCCGGGTAGTTGAGTAATTTTTCTGCCAACGTATTCCTCGTTAAGATTATTGATCTTATTTTGCACCGCCGTCGCCAGCCTTTTAGATTCGGGGTTCGACGAATTATAAAATACCTGCGCACCGCGCGCCGAGCTTTTCCCAAAAAAATTCATATGCACGCTCAAGACGCATACGGGTTCGGCTTGGTTTATTATTTCTTTGCGTCTTTTCATATCCTGCGATTTACGCGAGTCCTCGTTCAGATATGCCGCCGCCGTACCGTAGAGCCCATCCTCCGTGCTTCGCGTCAATACGATTCTGTATCCCTGTTTTTCAAAAACGTTTTTCAGTGAAATGGCGTATTTTAAATTCAAATCGCTTTCTTTCGCCTTTGTAATCGTCCCCGACACTCCGCCGTCTATACCGCCGTGTCCAGCGTCTATCACTATTATTTCTTCTCTTAATATTAGGGTAGCGGTTTTTATCCCGTAAAAAAACGACATAACCCCGCAAACGAAAAAAATCAGACAGACACTCAAAATTATAAATTTTTTTTTATAAATCAATATCATTTTTATTCTCCACCGCTTTTAGCGGTATTATAACCGCTGTTCTTCGAGAGTTATCCACAAAACATGTCTGAATTACATCCGTATTGTGGATAATATTGTGTATAAGTTTTCATCATCATAAAACATCGAACCAAATTAAAAAAATGAATTACGGATACAGATTGGAAGTTTTTTCAAATAAGATACAACTTTTATCGCAAAACTCCGCCGCAGTATTTTCTTATACTTCGTAAAAAAATTTAGTTGTAGCGTTTACTTTGAATAAAATTATAAAATGCCAAGTTTTTTAAGAAAACGCATTTATCATTTCCTTATTTAAAAAAAATTTTAATGATTTTTTATTGCCGCTTATAATTTTATATGACCTTTTCGCATAAAATATAATAACTATTACGCGAAGTAATTAAATTTTTTTTAACGGAACGGTGAAAAATGCTCTTAAACGAAATATGCGGAAAAAAAATAATCAATTCTCTAAACGCGAAGTATGAAGGAATTTTGACCGGCGCGTTAGTTTCGCGCGATTTAAAAATTATAAAAGCATTTAAAGCGGGCGTAATTACGACTTCGGACGACGGCATCCGTTCGGAAAAGCAAATCTATATAGACCCTTCATGTATCTTTTCATTCAAGGATGCTTTGGTTACCACATCATTAAAAGAAATAGAGTACCCTAACACAAACGAATCTTTAGACGCACCATTGGGTGTTCCAGTGTTTAATATAAACGGACTTATGTACGGCTATTTGATCGACATCTGCTTTAATAAGGCGTTTAAGGTGACAAAATTGGTGTACGACAGACCTTTTGTAATAAGGCGTCTCGTAAGCGTTTCAAACGACATCATAATCGCGAATGCGGTTTTTAAAAAAACCGCCGTCAATACCGTTTCCGAATCTACCGACAAAGAAACTTTTTCTTTCACTAATTCTCTTCAAGTCGTAAACGACGACGATCGTCCAAAAAGGCGGCTGTTAAATCGTCTTTACCTGAAAAACGTTTCAAACGGCTACGGCTTTTCGGACGTCGCGGAAAATCACGAAAATTTTTCCGAAGACCTAGCGTTAAACGGACGGTTCATATCCGACAAGCTCTATTATAGCAGATACCCTAAAAAGCTCATTTGCGGCTATTCGTTTCTTCTTGGGCGTACGGTCGGTTCAGATATAAGAAATGCCAAAAACGAAGTACTTATAAACCGCGGCACCGTAATAACGGATAAAATAGTTGAAAAAGCCGGCGAATACGGTAAGCTTGTGGAGTTGACTTTTTTATCCGTAAAATAAACTCTTCTTTTCCTCTATCAAACTCCTATAGGGTTTTTTAAGAATAATCTCAAAAATACCGCTCCGAAGTTTTTTTTATTAAGAAAAAGCCTCGCAATATATTTTATACGGTTTTTTTATTAAGAAAAATAAAGCAAAATAAATAATATCTTATACAATAATTATACTTTTAAATCGTACTGCGGCACTTTTCACACTATATGAAACATAATCGTAAAAAGAAAAGCTTTTCACATGCGATCACTATGAACGATATTGAACCGGCTAGAATACCGCAACATCGTCTTTACTAAAATTAAAGGCGTCTTTTTAAAATTATACATCTCCAATTTTAAAGTTTAGTTAATATGAAATAAAAGCGGAGATAGTATATTTTATACTATCTCCGCTTTTATCACCACATATAATGTATTTGTTAGTTTTTTTGGCAAGAAAGCTAGCTGAAACTTGTTGTGCCGTAGCAAATATTGTATAATGAGTTTGGTACGGATAGAGGCTCGCCGTTTCCC
>JAISOS010000033.1 GCA_031275485.1 Clostridiales bacterium
GCGCTTTACAAAATATCCGACGTTACCGCCAAGACGGTCAAGATACCGTCCCTGACTACGGGCGGGCGCGTCAACACCGACCGCGACAACATCACGGCGGCGGCGCGTAAGTACGACAAATCTCAATGTGAAATACGGTTTCGACGCAAACGCCGCCGCGTATTGACGAGCCTGTATTACGGTCGTTATAAAATATAACCGCGCAAGCCGAACGCCGCCTTTTTCGCCGCGAACGGTCCTAAAGAACCATTCTTCATATCGCCCTAATACGAAAAAGTCTTGCGCCTTCCGCAGAAAAATTTTAACGTTTATATTTACGCAATCCTAATTCGTCAATGATGCTATAAAATACAATCCCGTTTCCGCCGCTATATATTAGGGCGTATTCGCGCAAACGAAAACGGGATGATTTTAGGCGGTTTCTATGCCTTTTAAGGCGTTTGACGGCACGCAGTAGATAGTGCGCCGCTCGGGAAAATAACGATGCCGAAAAAAAACAATAAGCGCAAAAAAACAAGCCGTTTCCGCTTTATGCGAATACGCGCCGATTTCCGTCGGTACGGAAACCGCCGTTAATACAGCAGTCTACCGTTTTCGCCGTCTATCACTCTCAAAATATTCGTTTCCTCGCCGGTCTTCGCATCGATATAAACGAAATATTCCGCGCCGCCGAATTCGCAATAAAACTCGTAACACAGCGTTTCCTTCCCGTCCTCAGGAATCAGCGCGAGGCGCACGTTGTCTATCACGAGTCTATCGGACAGCGCGGAGGCGGCGGTTTTCGCGGTCACAGACGGCGGGGACAGTTCGCGCTCCGTGTGATTTAGAAAATAGTTCGCCGTTTCGGCGCCCAGAACGTCGCCGTTGTCCGCCGCAACCTTTATTTTTATCATATCGGGATAAAAAATTACGCCTTCGCTCTCATATGTGAAATTGACGTATATCACACCGTCGTAGTCGCTGACCCATACGCGGCTCATATTCTCGAAGCCTATGAGCGCGGCGAACTGAGAGGCGATGGTCACGCACTCGTCCTCGTCCAATTTTTGATCGCCCACGGAGCGGAAATTATTGAGATTCAAAATCCGCCCTCCCCGTTTTGTCACGGCGACATAAACCGATTGCCCGTCTCCGGTTATCATCAAAAAATTATAAAGAGGGATTACTCCGTCCGACTCGTTCAAAAAATCGATTCCCGCGATACCCTTTCCGCCGAAAAGCTCTTCGATAACGGCGCGCGCCCCGCTCTCGGTAACATTTTCGCCGTCAAGACCCTTAGCCGTCGTTTTTTCCGCGCTGTCGCTGAACGGTCCGTCGTATATCATCTGCGGATACTCGACGGACGTTTCGTTCAGCCCGTCAAAAATGTCCGCCAAAAAGGCGTCCTTACCCGAATAGCCGTTTATAAGCCGATAGCCCTCGTCCATTTTGTGCTGGACGCCCGAAAGCTCTAGACCCAAGGTTTCCACCATAAGCCGTATCTCTCCCAACTTATCCTTTTCGCCGTCGCTCAGCGTTTCGCCTTTTTTGACCCTTTTATAGAGATAATCGGCGTAATCGCCAAGTTGGTTCATAAATTTCATTATACGGCTCTCGCCCGCGTCTCTTTGAATCAAATGCGCAAGCTGTCCCGTTGAAACGGCGGCCAGTTTGTTGATTTCATTAAGAAGCGTCTCCTGATTTTTGCGTCCCGTCGAAACCGTGAGCTTGCCTATTTTGCCCTCTATGTCGCTTACGCTTTGGATCAGCTCGTAGAAGGACTGCTCGTAATTGTTTTCGACGTCGCGCATATAGGCTTGTTTGTCCCTGACGGTTACGACATTATAAACGACCAGCCCGACGACTCCGGCAAGCAAGACCGACGAAATGACTGCCAGTAATACCGTAGCCTTTTTCGCGCCGTAAGTTTTCGCGCCGCTTTGCGCGGAATTTTTTTCTTTTTTCGCCTTCATATCCGATCCCCCCGCCGCCATCTTTTATAGCGGTTATCATATTATTTTATTGCCGAATTTATTTTGTTTTTTCGTGTCCGCTCACCGTTTTTTTCGCGCGTTTATTCACCGTTTTTCACGCGTTTACCCGTCGATTTATTTATCTTTTTTCGTATGTCCGCATTCTCTTTTTTTCATGCGCTTATTCATTTTTCATCGTGTCCGTGTGTCCGTATGCCGTTTTTTCGCGCGTTTTTCCGTCCTTAGCTCTACACGCAGAATTTGTGACTGCCGATAGACAGCCGCACCTCGCGGCTGAAAATCCATTGGCTCGTCGCCGTGCGCGGATTATAATAATAGGTACAGCCGTACGTCGGGTCCCAGCCGTTCAGCGCGTCTTTCGCGGCGTTATACGCGCTTTGGTTTGGCGTAAGATTTATCTGGCCGTCGTGCACTGCGGTAAACGCCCACGGCTGATATATCACGCCGGGTATCGTATTCGGAAACTGGGAGCTTTTAACGCGGTTCAAAACAACGGCGGCGACGGCGACCTGACCCGTATAAGGCTCGCCGCGCGCCTCCGCGTAGACGCATTTCGCGAGAATGTCCAAGTCGGAGGATTTATATCCGCTCGCGGACGAACCCGACAGCGTAAGCCCCATAGCCGCGGCGGTTTGCGCTCCGACTATACCGTCCGCCGCCAGCTTGTTTTGACGCTGAAACGACTTGACCGCCGCGGCGGTTTGCGCTCCGTAAATGCCGTCCACCGCGCCGCCGTAATACCCCCAATTTTTCAGCTTTTTCTGCACCGCTTTGACGTCCTCGCCGCGGTTGCCCTGTCTCAGCGCCGCCGCCTCCGCGACCTCGCCGTACTCGCCCGAGCCGCTCAAAAACGCCTGCGCTCGCGGAACGATTTCATCGTAAAAAACCAAAAAATATCCGACCGCAAGCATAATAACGCACGCCGCCGCAAAAAATTTCACACCTCTGCCCATTGTTTTTCTCCTTTTTATTTTTTGGGGGTTCTAAATTTCCGTGATAAAAACGGGATACGGGCGGGGCAAAATCATCACGGATTTTTAGAACTCCCTTATTTTTTAAATTATGCGGGGGAAACTTTTTTAAAAAAGGTCCCACTCCGCGCCTCTTTCCAAAAAACTTTACGCTGTATTTATTATACAAAGTATAGCCGTTCCGCGCCGGTTTACACAATACTACGCGCGGTTTTTGCGCGGTTCTATACCGTGTTTTTGCGCATGCTTTTATACGTTTTTACACGTTTCCACGCTTGCGCTTTTACGTGTTTTTAAGCCGTTTTTACGGTATTTTTAACGCTTTTCCCGCGTTATTTTTTATGCCCTTCTTTCTAATTTGCGGAGTCGAAAAAGCCGGCGATTATTTCCAATATTTTCGAGCGGTATTTTACAAGCCCGCTACCGTCGTTTTCCGCCGGAATAAAGCAGAGCGGAGGAAAGGCTATGCACCACCAATTGTCGCCGCGCGCCTCGCCCAATTCCAAAATCAACGCGGTATAGACTCCTTTTTCTAAGACTATATCGCCGTATATGCGCGTGGGAAATTCTTCGTCCTTTATATTCGCCGCCGCTCCGTAGCCGCGCCCGTCGTTTTTCAAAATTCTATCGGCGAGAGCCGAAAGCTCTCCCAAACGCCCTTCCAAACGCTCCGCCGCAGCCGCAGCCGAACCGCATTCAGCGAGAACGGGCGTGAGATACGCGACCACTCCGTCGCGCACGGCGTACTTTGCGCCCTGGTCTTCCGCCGAATTGCTGTTGGCGCGTATATGAATCCGCAAATATTGGGTCACGGGCTTATCCCCCGCTTCCGAATAATCCTCAAAAAACGCGAGCGCGTTGAAAACCAAAACGGCGGCAAGCGCAATTCCCGCAACGACGACCGCCGTTATGTATCCCTTCTTTTTCATAATAAGCTCCTTTTTTGTTTTTTTGAATTTACGCGTAGGAAATCTTTTTGCGAACAAAGAGCTTTCCCGCGCGCCTCTTTCCAAAAACTTCGATAATGAATATATCTATATAAGCCAATTGAAAAGACATAAATCCTTATTCGCGGTATGATTATTGCCGCAAAAAAAAAAATTATACAGGCGCGAAAAATTATGTTTCTTTAAACGTCCGTTAAAAAAATAAAATCACAATTTAAAATAAAGCGCGGCAAATAAAAAAAGCCTCCTTTAAAAAAAAGAAAGGCAACCGCGAGGCTATCGTAAATCCGTTCTTGGTAAACGGATTTAACAAATCCGCGCCTAAATGTATGACGCAGGAATTTTTTGAGAAAAAGGCGCGGGGGGAAAGCCCTTCGTTCGCAAAAGGTTTCCCCGCATATTTCCAAAGAAAATCCCCTCAAATTATCCTTTTCCCTCAAACGCCTTTATATACATATTTTTTATTTCGGAAAACAACGGGTAACGCGGATTCGCGCCCGTGCATTGATCGTCGAACGCCTGTTCGGTCATTTCGTCGAGTCTCGCGTAAAATTCCTCAGCATTCACGCCGTATTCTTTGATAGTTTTTTTAATTCCGACTTTTTCTTTCAGGACGTCTATCGCGGCGATCAGGTTTTCGAGCTTTTCCTTGTCGGTCTTGCCTCCGATGCCCAGATAATCGGCTATTTCGGCGTATCTCGCGAGAGTGTTCGGATAGGCGTATTGCGGAAAGGTTCCCATTTTCGGCGGTCTTTCGTCGGCGTTGAAGCGCAGAACCTCGTCTATCATTAGCGCGTTGGCGATTCCGTGCGGGAGATGAAAGAAAGAGCCTAATTTGTGCGCCATAGAGTGGCACACGCCGAGAAAGGCGTTCGCGAAAGCCATTCCCGCCATCGTCGCCGCGTGCGCGGTTTTTTCTCGTGCGAGAGGAGCGTCCGCGCCGTTCTCGTATGCGGACGGAAGATAGTCGAAAATAAGCTTCAGACTTCTAAGCGCGAGGCTGTCCGTAAAGTCCGTAGCGAGCATGGACGCGTATGCCTCCAAGGCGTGCGTCAGAGCGTCGACGCCCGACGCGCTTGTCAGACTCTTCGGCGCGTTCATCATCATATCCGCGTCGATAACCGCCATATCCGGCATCAATTCGTAGTCTGCGATAGGATATTTCACGCCGCTTTTCCCGTCCGTAATGACCGCGAAGGGCGTAACCTCGCTACCCGTCCCCGCCGTGGTCGGCACGGCGACGAAATATGCCTTTCCGCCCATTTTCGGAAAGGTATAGACGCGTTTTCTTATGTCGCCGAAACGCATCGCCATATCCTCGAAATCCGCGTCGGGATGCTCGTATAGAACCCACATAATCTTGCCCGCGTCCATAGCCGAACCTCCGCCGACGGCGATTATGCAGTCCGGTTCGAACGCGGTCATTCTCGCCGCTCCCTCTTTCGCGCAGTCGAGAGTAGGATCCGGCGCGACGTCGAAAAAGCAGTCGTGAACGATGCCCGCCCGGTCGAGTATGTCCGTGACGGCTTTCGTATAGCCGTTTTTGTAGAGGAAATTGTCAGTAACTATAAAAACGCGTTTTTTATTCAATACGCTTTTCAATTCGTCGAGAGCGACGGGCAGACAGCCCCTTTTGAAATAGACCTTTTCGGGTGTTCTGAACCAAAGCATATTCTCTTTCCTCTCCGCAACGGTTTTAAAATTTATAAGGTGTTTAACTCCGACGTTCTCCGAGACGCTGTTGCCTCCGGCATATCCGCAGCCAAGCGTCAAAGACGGCGCAAGCATAAAGTTATATATGTTGCCGATCCCGCCCTGTGCGGACGGCATATTGACCACGACGCGGCAGGTTCGCATACGAGCCGCAAACTTATCCAGCCGTTCGCGTCCCCTTGCCGTATCGATAAATATCGAGGCGGTATGCCCTAAGCCTCCCTCAAAAATCAACCTCTCCGCTTTACAGAGCGCATCGTCGAAATCTTTCGCCTTATACATAGCCAAAATCGGGGAGAGCTTTTCGTGCGCGAACTCCTCCTCCGGCTCGACGCTTTCGACCTCGCCTATCAGCAACTTCGTGTCCTCGGGCACGTTGAAACCCGCGAGATTCGCTATATCGCGCGCCGGTCGGCCGACGATTTTAGCGTTCAGCGCGCCGTTTATCAATATGACCTTTCTCAGTTTGCCGGTCTCCTCGTCCGTAAGGATTCGGCAACCGCGCGCCGCAAATTCCTTTTTTACCTTACCGTAAATTTTTTCTGGCACGATAACCGCCTGTTCGGACGCGCAAATCATACCGTAATCGAAAATCTTGGAATGAATAATGGAGCTTACCGCCGTCAAAATATCCGCGCTCTCATCGATTAACGCGGGCACGTTGCCGGGTCCCACGCCTATCGCGGGCTTGCCGCTCGAGTACGCCGCCTTGACCATACCCGGACCGCCCGTCGCCAAAATGACGTCCGCCTCCCTCATCGCCATATTCGTAAGCTCCAAAGACGGCGCGTCTATCCAGCCGATAATCCCATCCGGCGCGCCCGCCCCGACGGCGGCGTCAAGGACGATTTTCGCCGCCTCTATCGTGCATTTCTTAGCCCGCGGATGCGGACTTATCACGATGCCGTTCCGCGTTTTCAGAGCCAAAAGCGTCTTGAAAATCGCCGTCGAAGTCGGATTTGTCGTAGGTATGACGGCGGTGATAATACCCGCAGGCTCGGCTATTTTTTTGTAGCCGAACGAAGCGTTCTCCTCGACGACGCCGCACGTCTTAACGTTCTTGTATGCGTTGTAGATATACTCCGCCGCGTAATGATTTTTCACAACCTTATCCTCCGCAAGCCCCATTCCAGTCTCGGCGACAGCCGCCTTCGCAAGCGGAATCCTCGCCTTCACCGCCGCCTCCGCAGCGGCTAAAAATATCTTGTCCGTCTTTTCCTGCGTGAATTCCGCGAAGAGCCGTTGCGCCGTCCTCACCCTCTCGAAAACCTCTAATAACGCCTCCGGACTGTCCGTAATCCGTATATTTCCGTTCATAAACACCTCGTATACATTTTTAAAAAAATAAAGATTGATAAAATTTTAACACAATCTCGAAAAAAACGCAAGCAAAAAAGCGGCGAATTACAAAAATATTGATAAAATTTTAACGAATTTTTACGAATGGGAATAATTTTTTAAAAAAAATATGATGGGGAAGCCTTTTGTTCACAAAAGGCTTCCCCATCACCCCTTTCCAAAAAACCTTAACGTTTCTTACGGTTCCGTTCAAGCGGAACGATACGGACAGGTTCTTTGCTAAACCCGACTAAGCGTTGTCGCGACGTTTTTTTACTAAACTTCCATAAGCGTTGAGCAGGCGCTTTTTTAGGAAACATCTTTGTAAAAAAAACTTTTACGCGGCAATTACAATTCATAACGATTATAACGCACAAAAAAAATTAACCGCAACGCCCTTATTTGAAAATAAAATTAAAAAAAGCGGAGGTCTTTTGAAAAGGGGCGCGGGGGAAAACCTTTTCTCCCAGAAAAGGCTTCCCCCGCGTTAAGCCTTAACAAAATCAGTTCTTGTTCAATATCGCGACGAGTTTGAGGTCTATTCTGCTTTTTTCGTCTATTTTAATGACCTTAACTCTAACGAGGTCGCCTATGTTGATGACGTCCTCGACCTTTTCGACTCTCGTATCGGAGAGCTTGGAGATATGGATCATTCCGTCCTTTCCCGGAGCGAGTTCCACGAACGCGCCGAATTGCAGAACGCGAACCACCTTTCCCTCGAAAAAGTCGCCGACTTCGGGGTCTTTGACAATGGACAGAACGATTTTTTTCGCCTTATTGCAGGTCTCTAAATCATTATGCGCGATAAAGACGAGTCCGTCGTCGGTGATGTCGATTTTGACGCCCGTATCCTCGATAATTTTGTTTATGACCTTTCCGCCGCTACCGATGACCTCGCGGATTTTATCCGGATCGATATTAAACTTGATTATTTTAGGCGCGTACTCGCTGAGATTCGGGCGCACCGCCGGAAGAACCTCCAGCATTTTGCCCAAAATGTGCATTCTTCCCTCTTTCGCCTGCGCGAGAGCGGTACGCAAAATATCCTCGTCTATGCCGCCGATTTTAATATCCATCTGAATGGCGGTGATACCGTCCTTAGTTCCCGCGACCTTGAAATCCATATCGCCGAAAAAGTCCTCCAGACCCTGAATATCCGAAAGTATGGCTACCCTGCCGTTCTCCTTAATCAGTCCCATAGCGATGCCCGCGACCGGCGCCTTTATAGGCACGCCCGCGTCCATAAGCGCAAGCGTCGAGCCGCATACGCTTGCCTGAGAGGTGGAGCCGTTGGAGCTTAAAATCTCCGAAACCGTCCTTATCGCATAAGGAAATTCGGCTTCGGTAGGCAGGACGGGTTCGAGCGCGCGTTCGGCAAGCGCACCGTGCCCGATTTCGCGTCTGCCCGGACTTCTCAGATTTTTGGCCTCGCCCGTGCTGTACGGAGGCATATTATAGTGATGCATATACCGTTTGAAAACGTCGTCGTCTATGCCGTCTAACTTCTGAACCTCGCTTATCGTGCCCAGCGTCGCCGTAGTCAGCGCCTGCGTTTGTCCTCTCGTGAACACGCCGCTGCCGTGTACTCTCGGCAAAATACCGTGTTCGCACCAAATAGGGCGTATTTCCGTCGCCTTTCTGCCGTCGGGGCGTATGCCTTGATTGACGATTTTTTCCCTGACCTTGGCTTTTTGGAGAGAATAGAGCGCCTCTCCCGCGTCCTTAACGTGTTCGGGGTCGTTCTCGACAAAATACGCTTCGATTTTTTCTTTCAAAGCCTTTTCCTTTTCTTGACGCGCCGCCCTGTCGTACTCGTCGTACACATCGTTCAAATCCTTGGCGGCAAGATCCGCGACGCGGAGCTTGACGTCCTCCGGCGCCTCGTACAGCTTAAATTCCTTTTTAGGCTTCCCCGCCGCCTTGGTTATGTCCTCTATGAACGCGACGATTTTTTTGATTTTCCCGTGTCCGAACAGTATCGCGCCGAGCATTTCCTCCTCGCTGACCTCGTTCGCGCCCGCTTCGACCATCATAATCGCGCCCTTAGTGCCTGACAGCGAGAGATTTAAGCGGCTTTTTTCCCTTTGGGCGTTATCGGGATTGATGACGTATTCGCCGTCCACAAGCCCGACGATAACCGAACCGGTAGGACCGTTGAACGGAATATCCGAAATAGAGAGCGCGATAGAGCTGCCTATCATGCCGAATACGTCGGGCGCGATATTCGTATCCACGCTGAGCGCCGTCGCGACGACGGAAATGTCGTTATAAAGACCGTGCGGAAACAGCGGTCTTATAGGTCTGTCGATCAGCCGCGAAACCAAAATCGCCTTGTCGCTGGCTCTGCCCTCGCGTCTTTTGAAGCCGCCCGGAATTTTCCCTACGGCGTACATTTTCTCCTCGAAATCCACGGCGAGCGGCAAAAAATCCACTCCGTCGCGCGGTTTGTCGCTTATAGTAACGTTGGTGAGCACGACCGTGTCGCCGCACCTTATAAGGCACGAGCCGTTAGCCTGTCCGCAGTACGTCCCAATCTCGACGGTCATAGGTCTGCCGCCGACCGTCGTCTCAAAAATCTGTCTTTCCGTCATTCTTAATTTCCTCCCGCTCCGCCCAAACTACCCGGTTCGAAGCTTTTTTTATTTTTTATTTTTTTGTATTTTTTGTTTGCGCGTCCCTTTCTAAAAAACTTTATAACGCTATTTATAGCGTCTCTCCGAATTCTTTGCGATCTTTTAACGCCGATACTACTATATTACCCGCAATACTTTTACGCCTGTATCGCTACGTTTTAACAATACCTTTACTCTGATATTATTCCGATTTCTGCGATATTCAGACGCTTAAAGCATTCAGAAAAACGGAAACCCTTGCGTTTTTATTCTTTCGTATTTACAATATTTTTACTCTTGCGGTACGCTATCTCTTTTTCGTCGTAATCCCATAAAACTATTTCCGCAAACGCGTTCGGCGCGACGGCGTTCAAAATTCCCGCCGCCTTATATTTCACGCATACGATATTTTTCGGCTTCCTTAGGCGGAACGAATTCCGTAATGCCGGAAAGACCGCGACCCGCCGAATTAACCAAAGCGTCTATGCGCCCTTACCTCGCTCCTGCCCCGCCGACGCGCCCGTAATCGGATATGCCGAAAGCGTAATCGATTCCATCGCCCGTCGTCGCGCTTTCCGGCGCGACGGCGGTATTGCCGCATTCCAAAAACTCCCTTAGCGCACCGCCTATTTCCGAGTCCGCGCCGGTTATGACTATTACCTTGTTTCTTAATGCCGTTTCTTACGGTTTAGAAAATCGAAGCCGTCGCGCCGCCGCCAATCCTACTTACGGATTAAAACCCGCAGTCGCCCGACCCTATTTTTTACAACTTAAAAAAGGAGTCCTTTCCCGAATAATTCAGGGAAACGACCCTTTGGGTATTTTTATTACTTCCTGAGCTTCAGCTCCGCCAAGATTGCCCTGTAACGCTCAATATCTTTGACCTTCAAATATTTCAAAAGGCTACGTCTCGCGCCGACCATTTTTAAAAGTCCGCGTCTGCTGTGATTGTCCTTTTTATGCACGGAAAGATGCTCGTTGAGCTTGGCAATCCGTTGCGTCAAAAGCGCGATTTGAATCTCGGGCGAACCCGTGTCGCCCTCGTGTCTCGCGAACCTCTCGATAACGGCCGTCTTTTTGTTTTCCTTTCTTACGCTTTCGGCGACGACCTCGTCGGCGACGATATTTTCTTCCTTGACGGCGGCTTCGACGCGTCCCGTCGTTCCGGCGCTCTCTTCCGTCCCGTCGTTTTCCTCCGCTTTCGTCTGTACGTCCGTTCCGCACCCGACTTCCGTTCCCGCAGCGCCGTCTCCTTCCTCCGCTTTTGCGGCAAGCTTACTTTTAACGACTTTCGTCCGCGCGGCAACTTCGGTATTCTCCTCCGCTTTTCCCGCGCCTCCGCCGCTTGCTTCGATCTTCACGGTCGTTTCGTCCGTCGTTTCCGTTTGCGTTGCGGTTTCGTTTTTTGCCGCTTCCCCTGGCTCTTCCGCCCCGCCGATTTCCTCCGCTTTTACTGCGGCGCCGTCGTTCGTTTCAGCTTTTGCGACCGTTTCGTCCTTCGTTTCCGCCTGCGCGGCGGCTTCGTTGTTTAACTTGTCCATAATATTTTTATGCCTCCTTAATTTTGGGACACGGCATGCAAATTTTCGCCGCCGTTATTTGCCTTTGCAGCGTTTCCGCGTCTATCAGGAGTAAACTCGCGGAACATCGCAAAAGGTACGTATATAAGAATACCACATTTAAAAAAAATAGTAAAGCGTTTTCAGCTTAAGTAGCGGACAAACGGACGGCTAAATAAAAAAAAGCGGAATACGACCCGTTAAGCCCGTTTACCGTTCCGCAAGACTCGCTTTTCCGCATCCCGTAAAGTTTTTTTATCCGATTATAAGAGTCGGCTTTGCCCATACCAAAAGCCCTGCCGGTTTTTCCCTTTTACCGCTCCGCAAAGCTCACTTTTCCGAATCCCGCGAAGTTTTTTTTATCCAATTGTAAACGTTGGCTTTGCTCATATTTAAAACTCTGCCGATTTTGCGACCGCTCGCGCCCGCGCAAAACATTTCAATCGCGCTTTGCCGCACTTCGTCGGCGTAAGCGTGCGCCATCGGCTCGGGCGTGTACCTTCTGCCGCATATCGCGCATTTGCACGCCTGAGTTCCCGAACGGTTCCTCCCTCTGTTTTGTTGCCCCTCCGCCGCCCCGCATCTCGGGCAGATTTTAATTAACTCATCCATATCCGAACATTATGGCGTAACGCCGTCCGTTTGTCCGCTCCTTAATTTATTAATATTTTAATACGGTTTTTTAATTTAAATTACGGTTAAAAAGCGCGTTTCTTTGAACGCGGTTATTTTCCGCTTTTTATTTCGTCCTTATATTTACCGTAAGACACTACTGCGTAATATGTGAACAAAGCCGCCGCTCCGAGCAGGATTATTAGCCACGAATACGCCCAAATTCCCCCGACGAGCACTGACACGGATAGGTACGCCGCGACGGTCCAGATTGAAATCAACGCGCTTACGCGGAAGCGGACGCCTCCGCTTTTTTTACCGGACCGCCCCGCTATCACGGAGTCCGCCGTCAGCCAAAGAGCGGCGAAGCAAATAAATGCGAGCCACGTTTTAGTCCACGCGCCCGTAATAAACGATACGGAAAAATACGCGAGCAACGTAGCCGCCAAAAAAATCATTAGTATCAGAAAGCGCGTCCTGCCGTTCTTTTGGTTTACCGCGGCGTTTTTCGCGCCGATAACGAACGCCGCGACGGCGTAGAGTACGCCGCCCGAGAGCATAATAAGCCACGTCGAGCCCCATTTGTCCCTTAAAGCGAAAGACACGCCGATATAGACTATGACTAAGAGGACAAAATACAGCGCGGACAGACTGGTCATAAGCTTTGAGTAGGTCCAAATCGTGCGCGCGGGCGTATTCGCGTCTATATTTTTCAATATGTCGGTGTAGTCCCCGACCGCCTCTATGCTTTTGTCGTAGCTTTCCTTATCGGAAAAGCCCTGCGCCTTAAATTCGTCGTACCTATCCGAGAGGTTCGCGAGCATTTCCTCCTTGAAATCGCTCAAAGCCTTCGACTGCTTGTAGCTTGAAAATTGCTTGTCCAAATACTTTCTGAATTCCTCTTTCATAATTATATTCATTCCTCCAATTTATTTTTATATTTTATTATTTTTACATTATACCGTATTTGATCGTTTACGAAAGGCGCGCGCATTAGATATTCGCGTCCTTTTCTCGTTTCAACCGTTAAAACGCTAAAACGCTCCTCTCGGCTTCCGTTTTTTTTTGCGTTTCAGAATTCATTTTTGCGGCATTTCCGCACCGCTCTTATCCGGCGGCTTTCATTCGTAAAAAGCACGCGCAAGCCGATATTCACGCCCTGTGTTTTCTCCTTTTCGGACGCGCCGCACTCTTTATTCCTTATGTATAAAGAACCTGATATCTTGCTTTGTTTGTCCCGATAAACTTTTTGAACGTCCCGCGTAAATCTTTCCGCTCTTGCCGGTTACGCCGTAATATTCGCGCTTTATACCGTTGCGGGATCGTTCCTCCTTATCAACGTATTCAGTATCCTGTCTATATCTATCCATTCCTTGAGCTTTTCGGCGTATACCTTCCTGCCCTTGTCGGTTATACTGTAATATCTGCGTCTCGCGCCGCCGATACTGTCGCCCCAATAAGTGCAAATAGAACCGTCCAGCTCCATACGCCTGAAAGCGGTATAAATCGTCGCGTCCTTGATGTCTATGCGTCCCTCCGAGTCCTCCAATATCCGTTTGGTAATTTCATACCCGTAGCTGTCTTTTTCGAACAGTATTTTTAAAATAACGGTTTCGGTATGTCCCCTTAAAATATCGCTTGAAAAAGTCATTGGCTCACCCGCTTTCTTATATTTGGAATTCCGTATGTACGTCCGTTCCGGCCGCGCGCAATCCGACCGTGTACAATTTAACCGCGCATAATACGACCGTATGTAATCCAGTTAAATTCAATCATCCCTTACGCGTTTCGATTATCCGCATTCCAATAGCTACACGTAATCCGACCGTATGTAATCAGATTATGTATATAATATCATTTTATACACTCCGTGTCAAGAGTTTTTCAAAAATTTCCCGTAATTTTCGCATTTTCTTCAATAATCTATGACATCTCCCGAAATCCGCGAGCTTTTACACGAAATTTCCGAACCGCATCGAAACCCCTAATTTTACGGGATTTTCTACGGAATTCTCAAGCCTTTTCAAAATCCTCCCGCCGGCCGCATACGCGTTTAGCCTAACCGTCATAAAATATATATTTTTTCTATACATTAGCCGCTTGACTAAAAATTAAACTTATGCTAAAATTTATAAAAGAGTATAATAATCAAACTTTTAAATATATTAAAAAGAAAAAATTTTTTGTATTTTCCTTCAAAGTTAATCCGTATATAGGGTTTGGAAAATACGTATTAAAAAAATTTTCGCTATTAAAAAGACCGCGAACTTCCGGCTCGGAAATTCCGAAAAAATCTTAAATACCGCAAGGAAAAATCATGCACGAAAAAATCGACCGCGAGGTGGCGTTCGCTTTGCTGAAAAGGTATAACGAAAACGAATTTCACATAAAACACGCCCTTACCGTAGAGGGCGTAATGCGTTATTTCGCCAATGAATACGGCTTCGCGGAGGACGCGGATTTTTGGGGCGCGGTCGGGCTTTTGCACGACCTCGACTTTGAGCTGTACCCAGAGTCGCACTGCGTCAAGGAGCGGGAAATCCTGCGCGAAAACGGCTATTCGGAAGAATTTATCCGCGCCGTCGCGAGTCACGGATACCTTTTGACCGTCGATATAGAGCCGAAGCATTTTATGGAAAAAGTTCTGTACGCGACGGACGAGCTGACGGGATTGATCGGCGCGGTCACGCTTATGCGCCCGTCGAAAAGCGTATCCGATCTGGAAGTCTCCTCCGTCAAAAAAAAGTACAAAAACCTCAATTTCGCGGCGGGTTGCTCGCGAACCGTCATAGAACGCGGCGCGGAATACTTGGGTTGGACTTTGGACGAATTAATTGAAAAAACTATTCTCGCTATGCGCTCCGCGGGCGGTGGTCCGTAAGTTCTTCTTTAAACCGAAAATTACGGGATTATAAAAGTAAAAATCATAAATCATACCTCGGCGGTCTTCTAAGCCCGCAAAAGGTTTTTCCCTCGCAAGCCTCTCCAAAATAATCTCGGATTTTTCGCGAAACTATTGCCGGAAAGACGACGTCTCTCTTTGCATAAAATACGGCGTCGAAACTTTTTTTGAAAAGCGGCGCGAGCGAGAACCTTTTTTTAATAAATTTCAAATAAAACGAAAAATGAGGACGGAATTGCCCTATGAAAAAAGAGACCGTATGCGTACACGGAACCGATGAAAGCCCGTTCGACGAGCGCACGGGAGCGGTCAGCGTGCCGATTTATCAGAGCGCTACGTTCAGGCATCCCTCGCTCGGCAAAAGCACGGGATTCGACTATTCGCGTATGCAAAACCCGACGCGTCTCGCCCTCGAAAAAACCGTCGCCGCCCTCGAAAACGGCGCGGAGGCTTTCGCCTACTCTACGGGTATGGCGGCGGTCGCTTCCCTCGCGGAGCTGTTCTCGCCGGGCGACAGAATTATCGCCTCGTCGGACTTGTACGGCGGCGTCATCAGACTGTTCGACAACATATCCAAAAAGAACGGCGTCGCGACGGATTATACGGACACGTCGGATTTGACCGCAATCGAAAGCCTTATAACAAAGGACACGAAAGCGGTTTTTATCGAAACGCCGTCGAACCCGATGATGGAGGTTTCGGATATCGCGGAAATCGCGAAAATCACGCGGGCTCATAACCTGCTGTTTATCGTGGACAACACCTTCCTGTCGCCGTATTTTCAGCAACCCCTAAATCTCGGCGCGGACGCGGTAATTCACAGCGGCACAAAATTCCTCGCCGGACATAACGATACGCTCTCGGGCTTTCTCGTCGTAAAGGACGCGTGCTTAAGCGAAAAAATACGCTTTTTATACAAAACCGTCGGCGCGTGTCTCTCGCCGTTCGACGCGTGGCTGACCCTGCGCGGCATAAAAACCCTCGCGCTCAGAATGGAAAAGCAGGAGCGCAACGCGTTTAAGATATGCGAATTTTTGCTCGGGCATAAAAAAGTAAAAAAGGTGTTGTATTCGGGCTTGCCCTCCTCCAAAGGATACGGCATAATGAAAAAGCAGACGACGGGCTTCGGCGCGATGATTTCCTTCAAGACGGACTCCGCGAAAACCGCCGAAAAAATACTCGCGGGTACGCGCCTCATCGCTTTCGCCGAGAGCCTCGGCGGAGTCGAAACGCTCATAACCTACCCGACCGTGCAGACGCACGCCGACGTCCCCGTTTCGGAGCGCGAAAAGCGCGGAATAAACGACAGACTGCTCAGACTGTCCGTGGGAATAGAGGACGCGGACGACATAGTCGCGGATTTGGAAAACGCTATGAAATAACAATGCGGAGAATAACGCTTTTCCGTCCGGTTTAAACCGATAGAATCATACCGGAAAAGACGGATTCGCGCTTTCGGTTATCCCGCTCGGCGGCTTTATATACTAGTTATGAATCGGAACCTCGTAAGACAAGCGTCATCCTTTCCGTCGTAAAACTTGTCTCTTCCGTTTAACGCAACTCTTTACGGCGGCCGTACATTCCGAAAGTTTTACGGCGGAAACTAAACGCCTATCCTCGCTCGATTCCGTTTATAAACGGTTGCAAAATATAACGTCGGAGTTTTTGGGAAGAAGGCGCGGGAGAAAGCCTTTTGTTTAAAAAAGGGTTCCCGCGTAAATTTAAAAAAGGAAAAAAGGAACCGCTTATGCCTCGCTACGATTTTGACAAGATCATCGAAAGAAAAAACAC
Source organism: Clostridiales bacterium (assembly GCA_031275485.1). Taxonomy (GTDB): domain Bacteria; phylum Bacillota; class Clostridia; order Christensenellales; family JAISNN01; genus JAISNN01. The sequence goes on from JAISOS010000033.1 coordinate 16,419, forward strand.
TTGTTCGCTGAAACACGACTGCGCGAAAGAGAGGGGTATGCCCGAAAATCTCATTCCGCTTTGGGTCGCCGATATGGATTTTTGCGCGCCGCGCGAGGTCGTCGACGCGCTGAAAAAGCGGGCGGAGCACGGCGTTTTCGGCTACTCGGAGCCCGCGAGAGAATACTTCGGCGTTCTGAAATCGTGGTTTTCAGCGCGGTTCCGCGCCGACGTCAGCAAGGAGTGGCTAATACAAACGCCGGGCATAGTGTTCGCCTTGTCCGATGCGGTCAGGGCGTTCACGGACGAAAACGACGCGGTGATAATTCAGCCGCCCGTATACTATCCGTTCGGCGAGGTCGTACGCTCCAACAACCGCCGCCTCGTGAATAACGACCTGATAAACGACGGCGGCGCGTATTCCGTCGATTTCCGCGATTTCGAGCAAAAAGTAATCCGGAACGGCGTAAAGCTTTTTTTGCTGTGCAATCCGCATAACCCCGTAGGCAGGGTCTGGACGGAAGCCGAACTCAAAAAATTGGGCGGAATCTGTCTTGAACATAATGTTACGGTCGTTTCGGACGAGATACATTCGTGCTTTATCTACGGGGGCTTCGAGTATAAGTCCTTTTTGACTTTTCCCGAATTTTCTCGTATCTCCGTGGTCTGCACCTCGCCCGGCAAGACCTTTAACCTCGCTGGGCTACAACTCTCCGACATATTCATTCCCGACGCCGCGCTCTTTCGCAAATTCGCGGCGGAGCACAACAAGAGCGGTTACAGCCAATTGAACGCCTTCGCCCACGCGGGCGCGCTCGCGGCGTACAAATACGGCGGCGAATGGCTGGAACAATTGCTCGCCTACCTTCAGGCAAACCGCGATTTTTTGAAGGATTACATAGAAGAAAATATACCGAAAATCTCTATGACTCCGCCCGAAAGCACCTATCTCGCTTGGTTGGATTTCAACCGACTCGGGTTGTCCCCCGCCGAACAAAAGGATCTCGTAGTCAATAAAGCCGGGCTTTGGCTGGACAGAGGCGAGATTTTCGGCGACAACGGACGCGGCTTCGAACGGCTGAATTTCGCCTGCCCGAGAAGCGTCCTTGAACAAGCCGCCGAAAGACTGAAAAACGCCGTGAACGAATTGTGAAAATTTTTATTTTTTATTTTGAAAAAGGGGAGCCTTTTGTAAACAAAAGGCTCCCCTTTTTCAAAAAACTTTACCTTTTTATTATTACGCAAAGTAACGCCCCTCGCAAGCGCTCCTTTTGTAAAAACGGACAAAGTTACTCTTTCAAAAAATATCGCCGCATCCTTTCCCATATTTCCCGCAAATACTAAGCCGCGGCGCTCGGCTAAAACGTAATATAACCGTGAAAATCCTTAATAGAAAAGGCGCGGGGAAAATCTTTTCTTGCGAAACGCGTAAATTCCCGTTTCGCTTACAAAAATTTTATCTTTTTTTTACATTAACAAACTCTTATTTCCTTCTCGGACGCTCCGCCAAAAACGGAATTCTCGTTATGCCGTAAAAAGCCTCCAATTCCTGCTGAAGAATTTCGCTCGTGATATACCTCTTAATCTGCCCCTTTCTGGCTATGGAAATGATGCCCGTTTCTTCGCTGACCACAACGGCAAGCACGTCCGGGCGTATTTCCGTAATTCCGATAGCCGCCCTGTGTCTTGTGCCCAGTTCCTTGTCGAGTTTTACCTCCTGCGAAATTTGCAAAAAACAGCCGGCGGCGATCAGCCGGTTACCCTTGATAATCAGCGCGCCGTCGTGAAGCGGACAATATTTATTAAAAATGCTTTCGATCAGCGGCGCGGATATGACGGCGTTCAAAATCACGCCGCTGTTTATTATAATCTCGGGAAGGGCGGTCTGCGTAAAGACGATCAGCGCGCCTATGTCGTTTTTAGAGCATTTCTGCGCCGCCTTGACTATCTCGCTCACGGTCTTCAAAAGCTCGTCGTCGGACGAACGGTAGCTTTGCTCGTGCTCCAAGGGTTTGCCTATCCTCGCCAGCATAGATTTAAATTCCGACTGATACGCGACGGCGACGATCAGCGACATAAAAAAGATGACGAACAGCGCGGCGGCTTTCGCGATATATAGGATTCCGAAGAACGCGTTCAGCACGGAAACTGCAAGATACAAAAGAAAAACGCCGCCTACGATAACCGCGAGCCGCACGCTGTTTTTTCTATAAAAAAACGTGAAAATTACGACGCCTACGGCGGCGGCGGCCAGCAAATCGAATATTATAAAAATGTTGATATTCGACAAATATTCTTTAAATCCCATAGCGAACCTCAATTGTTTCTCAATCGCGAATTTTATTTTTCATTTATTTATCAGATAATTTTTTCCGTATCCGATTCGTTTTTAATACTTCAAAAACGCGCTTACCGCGTAGTGCCCCGCGCGCGTTCGTTGCGCGGCTCAAATGCCGAAATCCTCGAACACCGTAATATTCTCCGCCGACCTTTCGCCGTCGTTTTCGCCGTCGTTTTTCGCGCCCTTGACGCGCCTGTACATAACGAACGCAAGCAACGCCAATATCGCCGCAACACCGGCATACGACGCCGTCCGGAAAACCTCGTCGTAGAGCACGGCATACGGTCTTTCGCCGAGCCTGCTTTCCTCCATAACGGAAACGAAATCCTCTTTCAGCATCGCGGACGCGAGCAACGCGACTACGGCGTCGCCCTGAACGCAGCCTGTTTCGCCGTAGTATTTGAGATAATTTTCCAGCGTATCGTCCTTTGTGTTGATAATGTTCGGGTGTTCCTTCGATTCGCTCATAACGAACGAATCCGTGATTTCAAAATTCGCGCTCATAAACAGCGCGGTATTTATGCCCGCCTTAAAAAATGGCGCGTGTCCGCTCGCCATACCGTTGACGGCGTAAGGCAGTCCGGAGTAAGTATCCTCTATGAGTATTACGCGTCCGCGCGGAACCTGTCTTATTTGTATATCGGAATTTTTCGCCGTTTCCGTCAAAAAAACGCCGTGCTTTCTGTCGATCTCGTCGGTATAGAGATAGAGATAATCGCCTCCGCCTATGCAATCGAGATTTACCATAAGCAGGGTATTTTCTATTTCGTTTTCCGTCATCGCGGCGACAAAGGCGAGACTTCCCGCCAGCCCGTATTCCTCGGCGGTAAAGGCGGCGAAAACCACGTCGAAAGGGAAGCTCATATCCTGGACGACGCCGGCAAGCGCGAGCATTACGGCGACTCCCGAGGCGTTGTCGGACGCGCCGTAGGATTGCGCGTTATTCGCGTATACCTTATTGTCGTAATGCGCCCCGATTATAACCTTTTTTTTAACATCCGCGCCGCCGACCGTTCCCGGTTTTACGAAAAGAACGTTATAGGACGACGCGGGGCGGCCGTCCCTCTCGAACGCGACCGGCATTCCGCCTCTTTCGTCCGTCAGCGTCCCGTCCTTTCCGAAATCGTAAGGCGCGTAACCGAGTCCCGTAAAAAACTTCGACAAATATTCCGCGGCGGCGGCGCAGCCCGGCGTCCCCGCCTCGCGTTCGGGATTTTTTTCGGCAAAATCTATAAGCAGATTATACGTCAAGCCGCTCTCCTTTCTCGTAACGGCGGCGGTAAGAATTTCGTAATATTTTGAAAATTCCGAGTCCGAAGCGGTCTCAAAAGCCTCTGAACGTTCGGCGTATTCCGAGCGGGCGGCGGCAAAAATTCCGTGACGTTTCGAATATTTTGAAAATTCCGGAAGCGAAGCCGCAAGCGCGGTAAACGCCGTCACGATGACCAAAAACGCGCTCATACGCCGCGTCGCGCGTTTTTTATTTTCGCCGCCGTCCGTAAATTCTTTTTTATCCGCGCCGCTTGCGCCGCGCGTAAGCTCTTTTTTATACGCCGCGCCGATAATGTTTACACACTCCTTTTTGTCCGCGCCGTTTGTAACGATTACGCGCTCCTTTTTACCCGTAGCGCTCGCGTCGTTCTCCGGCATTTTTTTATTCTTTTTTATACCGTCCGCGCAGTTTAAGCCGTCGGCAAACCCTTTTTCATTCACGCAGTTTACGCCTCTCATAAGCCGCCTCCCGAAAACAAGGAAAACGCGGTAAGAGCGATTTCCGTTCCGAAATAGAGGTATGCCAGCCCCACGAAAAATCTTTTCGCGTGTTTTTCCGGCACATAATCGTTGACGAAGCAATACGCGAAAAGTATATATCCGACCGTCGAGAACACGAATTCTATAAGGGATATATACGGCATGAAAATATAAGGATTCGCCGCGTACAATATGTTCATAAGCGCGGACGGAATATTGGCGAAAGTTATGAAAAACACGAGATACAGCCCCGCGTCCGCAAGCGGAATTTTTACGCCGTACCGGAGCGCGAAAACGCCTATCGCTATGCGGCATATAAAGTAGACGGCGGCGGCGCCTAAAAGCGCGCTCGCCAGCATATAGGCGTACACGCCGTAAGGCAGCGCGGCGAGCGCGGAAAGGTCGAACGCGTCCGCTAAAAACGGCAACGTATACGCCTCCGCCCTCAGCATAAAAAAATCGCGCGCGAAAAACGACAAAACGAACGCCGCGAGAACGAACGCTTTTGGAATTTTTCTTATTTTTTCGATTACGGGTTTAACGTTTAATCGCGGCATTTTTCTTTACGGACTTCCCTTCCGTTTTTAAAGTTTTTTATATTGTTTAAATTGTTTTTCAATGTTTTTTATATCGTTTTTCAGCGTTTTCCGCGCCGTTTTTTCGCTCTTTCTAATAGCGTTTTTCATATCGCTTTTTCACGCTTTTAATACCGTTTTTCGCATTATTTTTTTATCGCTTTCCGCGTCGTTTAATCAGCTTTTTCATATCGTTTCACGCCGTTTTTTGCCGTTTTTATTCTGCTTCTCAGATTTTTTACGCCGTTTTTACACGGTTAATATATATGAAAACGACAAATCCAACGCCGCTTTTTCGCTTATTGTTCCGCTTTTAAAAAGGTATTCGCACATCGTCAGCTTGTCGATAATTTTTTTAAGCGCGAGGTTGGAAAAATTCGCCGAAAGTCTGCGCGCGATCACAATCGAATATTCCTTGACCTTAAAGGCGGCGGCAAGCTCCGCGTCGGCTAGGGACGACAGTTTCGCGTGCATAATGCGCCGGAACTGCGAGGTTATCAAAGATAACAAAAACGAGGGCGTCTCGCCTCTTTCGAGGAGTATGCCGTATATTCCGACCGCGTTTTTTCCGTCCTTTTTAGCGAGGCGGTCGGTAAGCTCGAACACCTGCGTTTCGGTATCGGGCGCGACGCATTCATTCACGTCGGCAAGAGCGATATTTTTTTCGCTTCTTTCGGCGGCGAAGCACATGAGCTTGTCCGCTTCGCCGCGTATGCGGAGCATATCGCCGTTGCAATATTTAATCAACGTTTCGGCGACCGACGCGTCGATTGAAAAGCCTCTTCTTTGCAGGGAATTTTTGAGCCATCTCATGACAAGCGCGGGCTCCAAGCCGCCGCAGGTTATGATTTCGGCGTATTTGTCCGCAAATTTAAAAGCGCCCGCGTCGTCGTCCAGTACCATAACGGTCGTTTCGCAGGGGGCTTTCACGTAATCCGCCAAAAGATTTTTGTCGCCGTCGGAAATTTTCGCGCCCTGCGGAGCCTTATAGACAAGCGCCTTTTTCCCTCCTAAAAAAGAAAACGTCTCCGCCTCCGCGACAAGCTCGCGTATACCCGCGCCGTCGTCGAAACGTATATAATTTATGCCCGAATCATCCGGCACCGCGTTTTTTATCCTGCCTAAAACGACGTCCTTTAAATAGGCGTCGCCTCCTCTTAAAATATAGACGGGACGCAAATCGTTCGCCTCAAACTCGACGGCGTTCAATGCCCTTTCCTCCGTTATTTCCATACGCACGGTTTTACGCGCGGTTATTATTTTCGCCGCCGTTATGTTTTAGGCTTCCTACGACGCCGCCTATCGGAAGCTTTTTATATATTATACCATTCGAACGTTTTTTAGTAAAGAAAAATTCGTCCGAATTTATTTTTTTTCGACATTTTGGATGTCGCGGATTTTTAATTTACCGCGCTCCCGCAGCTTGTGCGGAATATTCTTTTGGCGCGCCCGGGCGTCCCCGCCGTCGCGCCGTTTTAAAGGACGTCGTTCAAATAAACTATAAAACTCTAAAAAAGACAACCGGCGGCGGCACTCCTTAGCGCGGGGCTTTCCGCTCCGCAAGCCGGATTTTACAATATTTTTCAATCGGATTTAACAGCATTATCTTTCAGAATAAAACTTTTGTAACGCGCAATTCCGTTCGTTTCAAATTTCGCCGTAATTATTATTAGGGCGCCGTTCACACTTTTTCATAAAAACTCGTCGATCCCCGTTCGCGTAACCCCGCAAAACTTATCGAAGTTTTTTTTGGGGGAAAGAGGCGCCGGGGGAAAGCCTTTCGTTCACAAAAGGTTTCCCGCGCATATCGTTATGCAAAATAAAAAAAAATTAATTCTTGTTCAACAGAACGGTAAATTCCGTGCCCGCGCCTTCCTCGCTGACAAACGAGATTTTGCCGTTGAATTTTTCTATTATCTTTTTGGTTATCGCGAGTCCGAGACCGCTACTGCCCTGATTGCTCGTCTTATCGCCCACAAAGAATTGCTCGAAAACTCTCCGCTGCAATTCCTTTTTGATACCGACGCCGCTGTCCTTGACCGAAAAGGTAATGTTTGCGCCGTCCGTCAGACTAATTTTGATTCTGCCGTTCGCCGCGGTATACTTTATCGCGTTGGAAATCAGGTTGAGCCACACGAGGTAGAGCAGCTCCTCGTTGCCCGTATAGGCGATCGGGTCCAAATCGACAACCATATCTATATTTTTTTCCTCCCACTCTTTTTGCATAAGCAGGATTATGCGTTTTATCTGCTCGTCGAGGCGGAAGCTGTCATTCCGCTTGACGATATCCGCGTATTCGAGAGCGGAAAGCCGTAATAAATCGCGGGATAGCTTGTGCAGGCGTTCGGTCTCCGTCAGCAAAATATCGGCGTATTCCTTCCTTTCGGCGTCGCTTACGCCGTCCTTTTTCAGGAGCATGGCGTAGCCTTTCAGAGAGGTTATCGGCGTTTTAAATTCGTGCGAAATATTGTTGACAAATTCCTTGCTCAGATATTCGTTCGTGCGCAACGCCTTAACCATAAGATTAAAGTTTTCCGTAAGCTCGCTCAGCTCGTCGTTGGAAAAGTCCTTTATGTCGAAATCAAAATTGCCCTTGGCGACGATTTTCGCCGCGACGGTCAGCTTTTTCACGCGCCGTATGACTATATACTCGGTCGCGAGCGCGAAAAATACGAGAATAAGCAGAGCGATAATCATAATGAATATAAAAAACTTATCCCTCGTCATAGTTATATTCTCGCGATTACTCATATTGATAACGAGAAAAAACGTCGCGAAAAGCGATACGATGAATAAAATAATGAACAACGAAAACAGCAGCTTAGCCGTCAATTTTTTCATTAAAACACCTTTTTATTTTACGTTAATTCTCCGTTTTTATTTGCTTTTATCCGCGTATTTTCCACGCCTTTATATTTTAGGGTTCGCCGCCGAAAAAAACGGCGATCCCTCTTTGCCTGTGTTCCGCCGCGCTTTTATACATATGAATCCGTAGCCGGAAACGGCGATAAAGCTAAATATTATTCTATTACGTCTTGTCCGGCTTGTTCCTTATCACGCCCTTATATCCCAATCCGCGTATCGTGACGATCTCGAAATCGTCGATATCCGCAAGCTTCTCCCGAATCCTTTTGATATGCACGTCCACGGTTCTGTCGTCGCTCTCGCTGTCGTACCCCCAAATTTCGTCCATAAGCTGCATACGCGTAAAAATCCTGTCCGGCGTGGAAATCAGCTTGAACAGTAGCTGAAATTCCTTCTTCGGCATTTCTATAACGTTCTTTCCCGACACGACCGTGAGGTTTTCATAATTTATAACCACGTTGTTAATCTTTATAATTTTGTCCATAGCGTTCTTGCTCCGGCGCATAAGCGCGCGCACTCTGAGCATCATTTCATCCATATCTATGGGCTTGACCATATAGTCGTCCGCGCCGCTCTTAAAGCCCTCTTTCTTGTCGTCAAGCGCGCTCTTCGCCGTCAGCATGAGTATCGGTATGTCCTTGTTTTCCTTTCGGATTTTCGCGCAAAGCTCGGTGCCGCTCATATTCGGCATCATTATATCCGTTATCACCATATCGAAAAACTCGCTCCTGAATTTTTCCAGCGCGTCCTCGCCGTCTACCGCCTCGACAACCGAATAATTTTCGTTCTTTAAATAATTCGCGACAAGCTTGCGAATATTCCTCTCGTCGTCGACCATAAGTATCTTAAACATATTTACCTCTTATTTTTTTGAGATTACGCGAAGAGGGGGATTCTCTTATTTTTTTCAAAATTACGCGGCGGAAACCTTTTGTAAACAAAAGGTTCTCCCCCGCGCCCATTTCCAAAAACTCCGGCGTATTTTTACGACCCTATTTAAACCGTATAATAAGGATATTATATCACGGCAAACGAAAATTTGCAATAAAAATCGGAATGAAATGTCGGAACGCCTATATACAATAGACGAAAACGCCGGATTTTCGGGGCTTGCGAGACATTTTTTGCGTTTATCCGTTTATATATAAATGATAAAGTTTTTTGGAAAGGGGCGCGGGGAAAAATCTTTCGTATCAATAAGGTTTACGCCGCGTAATTTATAAATAATAAAAAATTAAAAATTATAAAAATCTCTCTCTATTTTACCGTATAATCGAAAAAACCTTCCGCATAATATTAATATGCTGGTAATTTTTTTACGTTCGGTTATAATCTACGTAAGCCTATTCGTACTAATGCGCCTTATGGGGAAGAGGCAACTGTCCGAATTGCAGCCTTTCGAATTTGTGATAACCCTTATTTTGGCGGATTTAGCGTGCGTGCCCATGGCGGAAACGGCTATACCTATAATATACGGTTTGATTCCGATTTTTTCCGTTTTTATGCTGCACATATTGATAGCCATCCTTTCCATAAAGAGCATAAAAATGCGAAAAATTTTGAACGGAGTACCGCAAATAATCATAAATAAAGGGAATTTATGTTTCGACAACATAAAAAAACTCGGTATGCATACGGGAGATATTTTGGAGGGGCTGAGGAATAAAGGTTTTTTTTCGCCGCTCGAGGTGGAATTTGCAATCGTGGAAACAAACGGGATGTTAAGCGTACTGCCGAAATCCTTCTCGCGCCCGCTCACGCCCGAGGACATGGGCATAGCCGCCGCCGCTCCTTCCCTTCCCGTAACGCTGATTATGGAAGGCAGAATGCTTCACGACAATATCGTCAACTTCGGCACGGACGAAAAAAAGGTCGCGGCGCTACTGAAAAAACTGCGTCTGCGTCGGAAGGACGTGTTGCTGCTCACCGCCGACCGCGAAAAAAAACTTTTCGTCCAAGCCTACCGAGAGGATTTTCGGACAATGACCGAGCCGGAGCTTTGAGCGGATAACGAAAACGCGATAAACTAAGCGGCACGCGCAAATTTTTTATCGAAAACATTAAAAAACCGCGCCGAAATAAAGGCGCAAAAAAATAGGCGCCGCAAAAAAGATTTTCAAGGAAAAACACCGTATGAAACAAGCAAAAACCGTCGCCCTGATATTATTCGTTCTGGTAATCGCGGGCGGAATAGCGGAGCAGGTCTATGTGAACAAGACGTTCTCCGATTTTCAAGGCTATATAAGCTATTTCGAGGAAGGTCTGAACGGCGAAAACCTGAGTTCGGAAAAATTCGAAGCGGAAAAATTCGAGGCGTGGTGGGAACGGCAGCTAGACGTAATCGAATCGCTCGCGCACAGCCGCGATATAAAGACGGCAACGCAGGAAATAGCGCGGCTGAGAGCGTATATAACCGTCGGTAACGCAGAGGAAGCGCGCGTCTCTCTCATCGCCTTGGAGGCTATGGGGAACGATTTAAAGGAGCTTTTAACGTTTAGCTTAAAGCACGTAATATAACGGAAAGGAAACGCGTTTTTTATACTTTCAAAGCGTATCTTTCAAAATTAAAGGCACAAGATAAAAACGCGCTTTTTACGCTTTTAAAGCGCATCTTTCAACGTTAAAACAGCGGCATAGGAATTGCGTTTTTTACGCTTTCAAGGCGTGTTTAAAACCGATATTAAGACAGCGGCCATGAAACCGTATTTTTTACGTGCCGAAATTCGTTTTTACGGCGTTAATTCCGCCGTTCAATACGCGCGGTATTTTATCGTAAAACGACGCGTAAATCAGTCCGTTTTTATAAAATTCCGTCCGCGAAATCTTCCGCGTTAAAGGGCAAAAGGTCGGTTATTTTTTCGCCGACTCCGACGTAAACCACCGGCATATCCTTTTCGCACGCGACGGCGACGACCACGCCGCCCTTCGCGGTTCCGTCAAGCTTGGTCAAAATTATGCCGTCGACATCTATCGCCTCGTCGAAAACGCTCGCTTGCGAAAGGGCGTTCTGCCCCGTCGTCGCATCCAAAACTATGTAATTGCGCCTGTCCGCCTGAGGATACTCGCGCTCGATAACGCGGTTTATTTTTTTCAATTCTTCCATCAAATTTTTCTTGTTTTGGAGTCTGCCCGCAGTGTCCACAAGGACGACGTCCGTCTTTTTCGCCTTTGCGGAGGCAATCGCGTCGAATACGACCGCGCCCGGATCCGCGCCCTCGCCGTGCGCGATAATTTTTACGCCCGCGCGCTCCGCCCAGATCTCAAGCTGCTCGGACGCCGCCGCGCGGTAGGTGTCCGCCGCGGCTATAACGACCGATTTGCCGTCATCCTTAAACAGCTTGGCAAGCTTGCCTATCGCCGTGGTCTTGCCCGCGCCGTTCACGCCCGTTATCAAGAGCAAAAGCGGATAATTATAGGGCGGAACATCGTAATCCACCTTGTCCGCGATGATCTTTTTCAGCAATTTTTTCGCCGATTCCGTGTCCGTTATGCGGTTTTTGAATACGCCGTCCTTTAATTCGGCGACTATTTCCTCCGACGCCGCCGCGCCCATATCCGCAAATATCAGGGCTTCCTCCAAACCGTCGTAAAAATTTTCGTCCAAATCGGCGGCTTTAAAAACCTCGAAAATTTTTTTCGCGACGGCTTCTTTGGTTTTTTTTAACCCCTCGGCAATCTTAGAAAAGAACCCCATAACCTATTCCCGTTTCCTTTTCTTTACTTTTTCGGTATATTTTTATCGTTTTTTCAGCGCTTTTTGCCGCATTTTCAATCTTTTTTAAGAGAGCTTACCAAATGCCGACGCCGCCTAATAATAATATATATTAATTTCGGAAATTCGCGGGCAAAAGGCTTCCCCCCCACACACACATAATCCCAATACCTGTACCCGTCTCTTTTTCACACAGCTCTTTCGGCGTTTTTAACCGCCTCGCTGAGCTGTACCGACACCAATTTAGACACGCCCTTTTCCTCCATAGTAACGCCGTAGAGAGTGTCGGCGAGTTCCATCGTCGGCTTTCTGTGCGTGATTACTATGAACTGCGTGTTCTTGCTGAATTTCTTCAAATATTCCGCAAAGAGATTCGCGTTCGCGTCGTCAAGCGCGGCTTCTATTTCGTCAAGCACGCAAAAAGGCATGGGCTTTAATTTCAGAATCGCGAACAGTATCGCGATCGCCGTCAGCGCCTTTTCGCCGCCCGAAAGCAGAGAAATATGCTGCAATTTTTTGCCCGGCGGCTCGGCGTAAATCTCTATTCCCGCATTCAAAACGTCCTTGTCGCCGCTTTCCTCAAGTTGCAATTTCGCCTTGCCGCCGTTGAAAAGCTGCTTGAAAATCGCCATAAAATTCTCGTTTATCTTGTCGAATTCGGACTTGAACTTCGCGTTCATCTCCCGGGTCAGGTCGTTGATTATGCCGACTAAATCGCTCTCCGCCCGTTGCATATCGTCGCGCTGGACAATCATGCAGTTGTAGCGTTCGCCGACCTCCTCGTATTCCTTTACGGCAAGCATATTGACGTCGCCGAGATCGTCGATTTTTTTCTTCAACCGGCCTATTAGCGTCAACGACTTCCGGTAGTCGTATTCCGCCGCTCTGAGCGGCAGGGCGGACGCGTAATCCAAGCCGTACTCATCCCGAACCTTTTCCTCCAAAACGCGGCTTTCCGCTTCTATCCGCTCCGCCGCGCTCTCCTCTCTGACTTTCCTTTCGCCGAGCGCGGAAATTTCCTCCGCCTTTTTGCCGCGCCGATCCTCAAGCTCCGAAAGCTCGCGGCGGCATTCCTCCTTGTATTCGTCAAGCCCCTCTAAAACCGCCTTTAATTCCTCAATTCTCAGGCGTTCCTCCCCGCTCATAGCTTCGAAAGCGGCTTTTTCCTCCTGCTCGGCTATCGTTGCGGCAAGCCTTGCCAGCGCGCCCTCCAATTCGGCGATTTTCAAAACGTCGGCATTCAGACCGCGCGAAAGCGCGGCTATGCTCTCCCGTAACGCTTCCGCGTCCTTTTGCCCCTCCGTAAGCGCGACCCGCGCATCTGTCGCCGCATTCTCCAAGCGTTCGCGCTCCCCGCGCTTTTCGTTCATTCCGCGACGGCTCTCCTCGCGCAATTCTTCGATGCTCTTTCTGCGGTTTACCGTGTCCTCCCCGAGTCTGTCCACGCTCTCTATATCGCGTCTTATCTCCGAGAGGCGCGCATCCGTCGCCGCAAGCCGCGCTTCTATACCGCGTATTTCGCTCAAAACCGCATCCGTCCGAGACGAGACCTTTTCGAGTCTTTCGGCAAGCGCGGCATGCGCGATTTCATTTTTTTTCAGAACGTCGCCGCGTTTTTTTATATCGACGCTTATCGATTCCGATTCCCTTTCGGCTATTTTCAGCGCCTTGTCAAGCATTTCGTTCTGCCCTCGGCTCTTCGAAAGCGCCGTAGCCGTCTGCGCTATGCTCCTGTCGCGGCTGATTATATCCGCATTGCTGTCGCTCTTACGGCTTCCTCCCGTGATCGCGCCGCTCGGCATAAATATGTCGCCGTCCAGGGTAACTATCCGGAACGCGTAATTATACCTCTTCGCGATACCCGCCGCCGTGTCTATATTGTCCGCGACGACGGTTCTGCCAAGCAAATTCCTGATTATTCCGCGGAATTTCACGTCGCAACCGATAAGCTCGGACGCCACGCCGAAACAGCCCGGTATTTTCATTATCCCTTCGTATTCTTTCTCCAAAAGACGCGCCTTTACGCTCGTGAGCGGCAGAAATGTCGCCCTGCCGTACCGCTTGTCTTTGAGATAGGCTATGAGGCTTTTGGCGTCGTCCTCGTCGCCCACAATAATATGTTGTAGCGCCGCGCCCAACGCCGTGTCCACCGCCTGCTCGTATTTTTCCTCGACTTTTATGACCTCGGCGACGACGCCGAGAATCCGCTCCTTTAAATTTTTGTCGGACTTGCCGTCCGTCATCAGCTTTTTGACGGGATAGACGTAGCCTTCGTACTCGTTTTTAATCTCGTCAAGCATACGCGCCCGCGTTTCCAACGCAGCGATTCTTTGCGTCAGATTCTTGCTCTCCTCGCGGCCTCTGCCTATTTTTATCCGCTTTTCCGTATACTCTCTTTCCAGCCGCTCGACATCCTTCGCCGTGTTTTTCACCGCCTCGCCGACAGCCGCCGCTTCTTTCTCCGTAGCCGCCCTTTCGCGCCCGAGCGCCTCCGCAGACGCTCTCAATTCGTCCAGCCCGTTCAAAGCCGTAACGCGGCTCTCTTTCAGCATTTCCTCCTCTTTGATTAATTGCGACATATTCGACTTAATTTCGGCAAGTCTGCCGATATTTTCTATAACGCTGCGATCGTTCTCCTCGGCGGCGCGCTCGCGCTCGCTCAAATTCGCCTTTAAAGCGGCAAGCTCATCCGAAACAAGCCTCAGCCGCTCCGCCGCCGCAAGGTTTTTTTCTTTGAGAACTTCCGCGCGCGCCTCAGCTTCCGCAAGCGCCTTTTTTTTGTCCGCGACAGAATTCCTCAAAGCGGCAAGCTCGCCGTTTATACGGCTCCCGCCCGCCCGCAAATTACTCAGCCGCTCGCCGAACACTTTCAGTTCGCCCGCGTTTTTCTCCGCCTCGACAAGATGCGCCGTCAGCTCCTCTCGGCAATCCGCAATCTTTTTGTCCGCGCCGTTTATGCCATCCATACGCTCGTTGAAAGCGGCTGTCAGCTCGTTATACGCGTTTCGCTCGGCGGTCAGCCGCTCCTCCGTCTCCAAAATTTTGCGGTTGATTTCATCCTTTTCGCGCTCGTTGTTCTCATATTGATATATGTAGGCGTTTACCTCGTTAAATCTAAGCTCGTCCTTTAACTCCCTGCACCGCATCGCGTCATCCGATTGCTTCCTCAGCGGCTCGATTTGACGGAACAGCTCGCCCATAATGTCCTCGTGGCGGCTAAGATTTTCGCGCGCTCTTACCAGCCTCCGCTCCGCCTCGATTTTTTTGCTTTTAGACTTGGCTATGCCCGCCGCCTCCTCGAATATGTTGCGGCGGTCGTCGGGCTTCGCGCTCAAAATTTCGTCGATTTTGCCCTGACCTATTATGCTGTATCCCTCTCTGCCCGCGCCCGTGTCACGTAAAAGATCGACTATATCTTTTAGCCGGCAATTGTTTCCGTTAATCAAGTATTCGCTGTCGCCCGAACGGTCCAATTTTCTCGTCAGTACCAATTCGTCGAAATCTATGCCGAATTGCCTGTTCCCGTTGTCAAAAAAAAGCGAAACCTCGCAATACGAAGTGGATTTTCTGTTCTCCGTACCGTTGAATATAACGTCCTGCATAGACTTTCCGCGCAGAGTCTTCGCACTCTGCTCGCCCAAAACCCATCTCACCGCGTCCGCGACGTTGCTCTTGCCGCAGCCGTTCGGACCGACGATAGCCGTAACCTCGCTGTCAAACTCGATTTTAGTCCTGTCCGCGAAGGATTTGAAGCCTTGCATCTCAATTTTGCTGAAATTCATCAGGTAAGCCCCTATTAATTAGTAAAATTTCTCCGTATCGCTTTTCCCGCGCGATTGCGTATCCGTATTTTAATTTCAATTATTATATCATTAAAATTTGCCGATGTCAATTCTATAAGCGTATATCTTTCGACCGTCGGGATTACCCGTTACGATACATTCGCCGATATACCGCTCTTGCCGTTTCTTAGCGGGAATTTGCGCATGTTAACCGCGCGTTCTTTGATAAGCGTTTCGCCGATAGTTATTTATAGTATGCGTCCTGCCGCCTTATTTCATATATTATTAGCGGAGACTTTAAAACAATGCATCTTAAAACCCTTTGAAAATCTTTCGGAAAGAGAACGGCGCCGAAAAATACGGTCTCCTCATCCGTTCCGTTTCATATAATAAAAACACCGAAAGTCTTATAGGCGCGGGGAACGTTCTTCTTTCTTTAAAGAAAATACCCCCGCATAATCTTTAAAAAAGAAAAAAGGAATTCTTAAGTTTATGAGCAAAACCAACTTATACGGAATAATAAAAGAAATTTACGCCGCCGCAACGGAAAAAAACGGCGTTGAAACCGGCGTGCTCGGAAAAACCGTGCTCGGCTTTCCTATTCCCTACATAAAAAAAGGGCACGGATGCGGAAATGTGAGCGGAAGTACGGGCGGAAACGCAAACGGAAACGAACGCGCGAGAGAAAAGGAAGAAAAACGGAAAGAGGCGTTGATTTTCGGCGCGATCCACGCGCGCGAATACGTTACCGCGCCGCTCGTTCTCAAAATGTCTGAGAAATACGCGGGCGAAACCGCCGTATATTTTGTGCCCGCCGTCAATATAGACGGCTTGGCGCTTTCGATTTTCGGCATAGATTTCGTCGAATATTTGGGACGGCTTTACGGCGAATACCCGCACCCGCGTTCCGCCGACCGCCCGAATTTCCGATACGCCTGCGGACTCGGAAGACGGCGCGAAAATCCCGCCGCGCTTTTTTGCGAATGCGCGGAATTTTTCGGTGAAATCGAACGGCTTGCCGTTGAAAAAACTATCGCGCAATCCGCGTTTCTTTCGGAAAACTTTCAGAAAAATTCAAACGGTTTCGGCGGCGGCAATTCCCGCGGTCCCGCCGCCGATACTTCGGACGAATTGCCGCTTTCGCCGTTTTCGGAAAATCTATTGAAAATCAACGGTTACAGCCGCGATTTTTCGCTATGGAAAGCGAATATAGACGCCGTCGATCTGAACGTAAATTTCGACGCCGACTGGGGCGGAGGCGCGCAAAACGTCCGCTATCCTGCACCCGCTAATTTTATAGGACCTTATCCCGAGAGCGAACCGGAAACGCGCGCGCTCGTAAATTTCACAAAATCGCATGACTTTTTCTGCGTTTTGTGCTATCATAGCAAGGGCGATTTAATTTATTACGGGTACGGCGGCCGCTTCCCCGACCGGGAATTCGCCGAGCAAATTTCGCGCTCCACGGGTTATCCGCTTACGCAAAGCGAAAACAGCGCGGGCGGCTATAAGGATTGGTTTACTCTGAAATTCGACAGACCCGCCCTAACCGTGGAAGTCGGCGGCGAAAGTTTCTCCCGGGTCGAACTGCTCGAACGCTTCGACGAAATATACGACCGCAATTCAAACGTCGCGAGCATAATAGACCGTTTTGCGCGGGAACGCAAACGTAAGTGATTTTTTTGGGGGGGATTTTAAAAAAATTACGCGGGTGGAAACCTCTTTTGAAAAAAAGGCTTTTTTCTCGCGCCCCTTTCCAAAGGGCAAAGGTCTCCTTGTTTTAGTAATTACGTATGAACCGAGAGATGCGGATAAATTTTGCAAAAGACAAAGAAAACGCCGCGGCGGGAGTTTACGGCAAAGC
The DNA here is from genome assembly GCA_031275485.1 of Clostridiales bacterium. GTDB lineage: Bacteria > Bacillota > Clostridia > Christensenellales > JAISNN01 > JAISNN01. The sequence goes on from JAISOS010000033.1 coordinate 33,289, forward strand.
GCGCGTCGAATAATCTCGCTTTAAAAATGAAACGCCGCGCGAACGGCGGGGAATTGTTAAAATCTCTGAAAAATAAACCGCGCATCAAATTTATGACGCTTTATGAATATCAAACCGGCGCAAAACCGTTGCGCCGTCATTAAAAAAAACGACGTTTAATTTGAAAATTTAACGAGTATAAAAAACAAGATCTATAAAATTTTTTAGAAAGAACACATGGGAAAAGACACCCTGCCGACAGCAAAACGACGCCGCTTTGATAATAAAAGCGTTGAAGTTTTTTCGGAAAGGAGCGCGGGAGAAAAACCTTTTATTCGCAAAAGGTCACCCCCGCGTAAATTTTATAAAAAAAGAGGAAAAAATGAATCCCGAATTTTACATGAAAAAGGCTTTGGCGATGGCGAGAAAGGCGTATGTTGCGGGCGAAGTGCCCGTCGGCGCGGTCGTCGTTTCGTCGGACGGCGGGAAGATTATATCGTCGGCGTTCAACGTCGTAGAAAAAAGCCGAAGCGTTTTAGGTCACGCGGAGATACAGGCGATTAAAAAAGCCGAAAAAAAAATCGGCGGATGGCGGCTCAACGACTGCGATATGTTCGTTACCCTCGAACCCTGCCCTATGTGCGCGGGCGCGATAATCAATTCGCGCATAAACAACCTCTATTACGGTGCGTCCGACGACAAAGCGTGCAGTAAAAGTATATTCGAATCGGGCGGCTATAACCACACCGTCAATCTTTTTCCCGGCGTTTTGCGGGAGGAATGTCTCTCGCTCATAAAAACATTCTTCGCGGAACGCCGCAAATTTTAAATTTTTACATAAAAAATTTTTATAAAAATTACACGGGGAAAATCTTTTACGCGTAAAAGGTTTTCCCCGCGCCCCTTTCTCAAAAAACATTAACGGTTTTTACGACCGTTATGAATTTAAATCGCGTTAAAGATAACGTTTGCTTTCTCGCCGTAAGCGGCTAAAGTTTTTTTTCATATTATGGCAAGGGTAATAAAAAACGGTTCTTTTCGCCGTAAACGGCGGATGTATCTTTTTTCTACCGAAAACTTGAGTAATGCTCCTTCCGCAGTTCCTTGCCGCCTCGTCCGATAAATTCACAAAGGTTTGCCCCCGCATAAATTTTCAAATCGGCTAATATAATAATATTATTATCGGCGGAGAAATTTATTTATGGCGGAATTTTTTATAGCCTTTATTAAAACGTTTGTCAAAAGCGACGTAATGACGGTTATGTTGCTTGCCGTCTCGCCGTTTATAGAGGCGAGAGGAGCGATACCGTTCGCGTTCGGGATAGGAATGCCGCCGCTTTCCGCATTCGTAACCTGCGCATTCGCCGCGACCTTGGCGATTCCCGTCATACTGTTGCTGTTCGCGCCCGCCGCCGCTTTCCTAAAAAAATTCCGCCTAACGGGCGGACTCGTCCTCGCCTTAGAGGAAATGATCGAGGCTAAAATGAAAAACTTAACGGAAAAAGCCGAAAAAATTGAAAACAAAATTCGCAAGCCCGAAAAAAACGCCTTGAAAAAAATCTTTTCCGTAATTTTACGGCTGAAAAAAGTCTTTTTCGACGGTGAAAATCCCCGAAAATCCGACGGTATTTCGGAAAATTTGCCTTTGGATCAAGAGCGCTTGGAAGCTCAAAACAAGCCGGCGCCTTCTCCGAAAAAAATCGACGCGCAATATAAAATGCTGTTTCTGCTTGCCGCCGCCCCCGTTCCTCTGACGGGCATATGGTCAAGCTCCGCCGTCGCCGCGCTCTTAAAATCGGACAAACTATCCGCTTTCACCGCGATCGCGCTCGGCAATCTCTGCTCGTCGGCGGTCTTGACGCTGTTATTAAGATTTTTCGCCGCCCAAGCCGCGCTGATTTTAAACGTATTTATAGCTCTGATAGCCTTTACCGCAATTTATACGATAATTAAAATAATTTCGACGTCGAAAAGGCTAAAAAAACGAAGCAATTCTGCGGCAAACTAAAAAACGACGTTTCCGCGTTTAAAAACTCGACGGACGCGACGACTTGTATTCATAACCGGAAGCGCGGGATTCGCAAGGAATTTTCGCGTTTGTTAAGGCGGCTTTTCAAGACCGTATCGGCGTTGCGACAAGAAAAACCGACGTAAGCGAGCTTAAAAGGACGCATTAGAAAGCCTCGTTTAAAACTATGGATACAAGTTTTACGCGCCTTATGTCCGTTCTCCCTTATAACCTCGCAAGACGGGCTTGCCGCCGCTCCAATTATTCCCGAATTAAACTCCGCCGCGAACGCGGCGCATATAAAATAAACCGCCGGATATCATTTTTTACCGCGAAAGTTTAGAACCTCCGATAATTTTATCCCGTTATCTCGCAAGTACGGGCTTGCGCGCCGCCTTTACCTCGTCGGGTCTGCCCACGTGGGCGGTAAACGGCGCGTTTTTTATTTTTTCCGGATTTTTCGCCGCCTCGCCGACAATCTCTCTAAGCGCGGCCGCGGCGGCGTCTATCGTTTCTTTTGATTCGGTTTCGGTCGGCTCGAACATCAGCGCCTCGTGCACGGTTAAAGGGAAATATACCGTCGGCGGATGCATTCCGTAATCTATCAGCGCCTTGGCTATATCCAGAGCCGAAACGCCCGTATCCACCTTTAATTTTTCGGCGGACACGACGAACTCATGCATACACGCGCCGCCGAATTTCTTTGACTTTTCGCTTTCGGCGGCGCATTCAAAGCTTCCCGCACATCCCCCTTCGCCACCGCATTCCGAAACTTCGGTCTTATTCATACGCGCGCCGCCGAACGGCGCTTCGAGAAATTCCGAAACGAGCGCGCACATATAATTCGCGTTCAGCACGGCTTTTTCCGCCGCGTCGCGTATGCCGCCGCGTCCCAGCGCGATTATATACGCGAAAGCTTTAAGCGCGACCAGGAAGTTCCCGTAAAAGGAGCGCACTTTGCCTACGGATTTTTTAGGCGGCTTTAAAAAACCGTACCCGCCTTCCGACGCGCCTACAAGCGGATAGGGTAAAAAATCCCGCAAAAAGCTCTTGCAAAGCACGGGACCGCTCCCCGGCCCGCCGCCGCCGTGGGGTGCGGAAAAGGTCTTGTGCAGGTTTATATGCATAATGTCGAAGCCCATATCTCCGGGGCGGATCTTACCCATTACGGCGTTCAAATTCGCGCCGTCGTAATAGAGCAGAGAATCGTTCGCGTGTATAATTTCAGCGATTTCCGCGATATTTTTTTCATACAAGCCGAGCGTGTTCGGATTTGTCAGCATAAGCGCGGCGACGCCGCCGTCCGTTTCGGCGCGTAGGGCGTTCAAATCCACCAGACCGTCGCGCCGCGACGGAATATTGACTACGGAAAAGCCCGCCATCGCCGCGCTCGCGGGATTTGTGCCGTGCGCGGAATCGGGCACAAGGATTTTCTTACGGCGCTCGCCCTTGCTCCTGAAATAAGCGTCCGTCATAAGCAACGACGTAAATTCGCCGTGCGCGCCTGCGGCGGGCTGCAACGAACCGTCGTCCATACCCGTTATCTCTTTCAGATACTCGGTCAAAAGATATACGACTTCCAAAGCCCCCTGAACCGTCGTCTCGTCCTGCAATGGGTGAATATCCGTAAAGCCGCAAAGCCCCGCCATACTTTCGTGCAGCTTCGGATTGTATTTCATCGTGCAGGAACCCAGAGGATAAAAGCCGCTGTCCACGCCGTAGGCTCGGGCGGATAAAGCGTCGTAGTGACGCACCAAATCCAGCTCCGAAACCTCTGGGAGCTCGGCGGCGGCGATTCTCAAAAACCCGGCGTTTTTCACCGAATAAACGGGAATTTCCGACGCGGGCAACGTTACGCACGCCCTGTCCTTTACGGATTTATCGAATATCAAACGCATAATTTTTTTCCTTTTTACCGAATTTAAACGCGGAACTTTTTTCATTCCGGCGAATATGAAACGCGGACTTTTTCCTTTTGTCAAATACAAAACGCGTATGTTTTTTTTAAGAAACGACGGCGCGAAACCGTATTTGTTTTTTCTCATTTTTTTCGCGTATAACGCGCGGTTTTCGCGCTTAAACGATTTGTAAAACAAACATCGAAGTTTTTGGGAAAGGAGCGCTTGGGAAACCTTTTTTTACAGCAAGGTTTCTCTTACATAATCTTAAATCAAATATTCATACTCTTTCCACGAGCTCCGCAAGTCCGTCTATTTGCTTTTTATCGTTCATTTCGGTGGCGCACCAGAGAATTTCTCTTTCATTCAATTTTAAACCGCCTAGAATATCCGCCTCGTCCAGCAACTTCAATATCCGGGAGCTTTTTTTACTGTCCGAAACGGTGACAAATTCGTTAAAAAATTCCGCGTTCTTATACTTCAAGCGCAGACCCGCCCTCTCCAATTTTTCCGCCAAATAGTGCGCCTTGTCAAAGCAGTCTGCGGCGACTGCGCGAAAGCCGTTTTTCCCGAGCGCGCAAAGATAAACCGCCGCCGCGAGCGCGCAAAGCGCCTCGTTCGAGCAAATACTCGACGACGCCTTTTCGCGGCGTATGTGCTGTTCGCGCGCCTGCAATGTCAGAACATAAACGGTTCTTCCCTCGCGGTCGGTCGTTTCGCCTACAATTCTTCCCGTCATTTTCCTGACATATTTTTCGCGCGCCGCTATATACCCCAAATAAGGTCCGCCGAAGCTAAGCGGTAATCCCAGAGGCTGTCCCTCTCCCGTGGCAAAATCCGCGCCGCACTCGCCGGGAGACGCGAGTATTCCGAGCGCCGTAGGATACGAGTGCATAATATACCTTACCCCATTACCGTTCAAAAGCGCGCCGAACGCCTTCGCGTCCTCGATATTGCCGTAATAATTCGGCTGCTGTATAAGACAGCACGCCGCATTGCCGCGCGCCGCGATAAAAGCCGCGTCGGTCAGGCCGTCCTCCGTCAGAGGCGCAAGCGTAACGCTCCGCCCGGTACCGCCGAGATAGGCGGCAACGACCGCTCTTACCTCCGGATTTACGCCCTCCGAAATCAGAATATCGCCCGGTTTGTCGGCGACGCACATCAAAACGGCTTCGGCGGCGGACGCCGCGCCGTCGTACATAGAAGCGTTGGAGACGTCCAATCCGGTCAGGCGGACTATGCCGCTTTGATATTCGAATATCGCCTGCAAAATGCCCTGGCTAAGCTCCGGCTGATACGGCGTGTAGGCCGTCACAAAGCGCGGATTCGCGGTTATATGACGAACTACGGGAGGTATATAATGGTTGTAAGCCCCCGCGCCCAAAAACACCGCGCCGTAAACCTTGTTTTTAGCCGCAATCCGCTTTAATTCCCGCTCCGTTTCGAGCGCGGAAAGCCCCTCTTCGCTCAGAATCCCGCCGGTTATTCCGTCTATGCTCCGCGCGGAGCCCGCGCGCTCCGGAATACCGCAAGCCTCGAAAATTTCCGGCAACGCCGCGCCTATTACTCCGAGCATTTCCTTTACGTCGCGCTCCGTATGAGGCGTGTATCTCATATTTCCTCCCGTCCTTTTTTATTTGATTTGCGCGCGGTAAACCTTTTTAAAAAAGTTTACCGCGCGCCTTTTGCCAAAAACTTCAAGCAATTTATGCCGTCACAATACAAAGTTCTTTTTTCAAAAACTTTGTGTAATTTACTCCGTATACAAAGTTTTTTTCTTAAAAAACCTTTGGCGGTATATCGGATTATTCGGAATTACCTCTTCTTTTAGCACCGATACGGTGTTTCCCAAAAAACTTTCGACGGTATGCCTTCACCACGTAAAGCCGATTGAAGTTTGTATTCACGGTAGAAAAGGCGGGGCTTGCGAAAGATTTTTCAGCCGATAAGGCCTTGTTTTTTGAAATTACGGCAAGTAAGCCCCGCTTGGTCGGGCATGAACGAACCGTTAAAGACCGCCGTCCACAACTATGCGTATCGGCGCTTTAAGCCTATTCCGGACGATAAATACGTCGGGTTTTTTTGAAAAGAGGCGCGGGTGGAAAACCCTTGCGTTAACAAAAGATTTTCCCCGCGCAACCCTCAAAAAAGTAAAATTATTTTTTCAGTTTTTCGTATTCGTCCGCGCTCATAAGTCCGTCCGCGTAACTCTCCGCCTTGACCTTGACTATGAAAACGTTTTGCGCGTCCGCGTTAATCGCCTCGGGCGCGTCGAGAAGCGTTTCGTTTATATCCGCGACTATGCCCGTCACGGGACTGAAAATCTCGGACACCGCTTTCACCGACTCTATGTTCGCGAACGGCTTGCCGGCGAATATTTTCGCGCCCTTTTCCGGCAACTCGACGAAAACTATATCGCCCATCTGTTCTGCGGCGTAGTCCGTTACTCCGACCGCGGCGATACCGCCGTCGGTTTCAACCCATTCGTGCGTCGCCGAAAATCTCAATTCCTTTCTCATTTTTCCCTCCGGATAACCGTATTTTTATAGCGGTTCTAAATTGGAACCGCGCGAATATAACCGCCAATTTTTTACCGCAATGAGCTAAGAGGTTCTCCCACATATTCGGACAATACGAAAAACGGTTCTTTTTACCTCTTACGGCGAAAAAAGACCTCGCAAGCCTTTCGCGATTCCGATTCGTAACGGTTATATATTTTTGCGGATATGTATTATCGTTTTTGCCGCGTTACGATAAGCGTTCTTTCGCGTCACAAAAAACGTTTTTTGCGTTGCGACTCATTTTATTTATATCACATAAATCCGCCGCGCATAAGAAAAAGCGCGTTTTTTATCTCTTATAAAACGGCATTCCGACGATCTCGGCGGCAAGCGTTCGGCCCCGCGCCTCCACCGTCAAGCCGCCGCCAAGCTCCGCGCCGATTGAGAGCCGCGCCATAGCGACAGGATAGCCCAAAGTTGGCGACATTGTGCCGGAAGTAACGTATCCTATATTTTTGCCGTCCCGATATACCGGATATCCCTCGCGGGCGACGCCTCTGTCCGTAATTTTCAAACCGACACGCCGAAACCCGGGCGGCGAGGATACGAGCGCGTCCCGCCCGACGAATTCCCTCTTTCCGAGCTTTATATACGCGTTAAGCCCTATCTCCGTCGCAAGCGTCCCTTCGTTCATTTCGTGTCCGTAGAGCGGCATCGCGCTCTCAAGTCTCAGCGTGTCGCGCGCGCCGAGCCCCGCCAAAACCGCGCCGTACTTTCCGGACACCTCCAAAATTCTTTCCAAAAGCCCGATGGCAACGGAGTTGGGCGCGTAGATTTCAAAGCCGTCCTCGCCCGTATAGCCCGTCCGCGATATTACGGCGCGTTCTCCCGAAAATTCCGAAAAAACGAAAGTATAAAAGCCTTTCGGCAATTCCGAAAAAAGCCCGCCCAAAAGAGCCTCCGCGCGCGGCCCTTGCACGGCTATCATAGAAATTTCGTCCGACACATCCCTCAGAACGCTCCCGTATTTTAGACGCGATTTTATAAGCTCGCGGTCTTTGTCCGTATTCGACGCGTTAACGACGATATAATATTTGCGATCGTCCGCCTTGTATACCAAAAGATCGTCCGCAACGCCGCCGTCTTCGTTGCACATAAGCGTGTATCTGACCTTGTTTTTCGGCATATCGGCGAATTCGTTTGTGAAAAGATTGCCGACGTCCCGCTCAGCCTCCGCGCCCTCTAAAATAAACTCGCCCATATGCGAAACGTCGAATATTCCGGCGGTCTCGCGAACCGCCCTGTGTTCGCTCAGAATGCCGCCGCGAAATTGCACGGGCATATAAAAGCCGCCGAATTCCACAAATTTTCCGCCTTCGCCGAGTAGCTTTTCATACAAAACCGTCTTTTTTATCATAATTTTCCTTTTTAGAGAGTGAAAGTATTATGCGGGGGAAATCTTTCGTGAATAAAAAATTTTCGTCCGCTCCCCTTTCTCAAAAACTCCGACGTTTTACAGACTCGTCTAAACCGGACGCCGCAGCCGAATTTTTTTCAATTAATATTACTATAACATTCCGATTTAGCTACGCCGCAACATTTCGGTCAAATCCGCGACCGAACCGAGCGTCAAATCAGGCTTGTCGCGCGAGGTTCTCAGTGTTTCCTCCGTCGCCTCTCCGGTCAGTACAAGTATTGATAAAAATTTGAAATTGTTACCGAATCTTATGTCCGTATAAAGTCTGTCGCCGACCATAGCTATACGGCGCGGCTCGACTCCGTATTTCAGCGTTATGCCCTTCGCCGCAGGCGCGTAAGGCTTGCCGCACACGACGTCCGGAACGCGTCCCGTCGCCGCGCGCGCGAATTCTATGAACGAGCCCGCGTCGGGCATCGGCGAAACGGTATGCGGACAATTCAAATCGGCGTGCGTCGCGACATAAAACGCTCCTTTAAATAAAAAACGGCAGAACTTATTCAGCTTATCGTAAGTCGCGGAGGTGTCGAAAGCCAGAACCGCCGCGTCAGGCTCGTCATCGACTATTTTAATTCCGAAAGAAGCGAAATCTTCCTTGACCCCGTCGGTCGCGGCAAGCCAAATCCTTTTGCCGCGATGCTCTCGCTCCAAATATTCGTAGGTCGCCTGCGCCGAGGTGTACAACTCGCCGTCCGTAGCGCCAAGCCCCATTTTGTTCAGCTTGTACAGGTATTCGCGGCGCGGCTTGGACGAATTGTTCGTCAAAAAGCAAACCCTTTTACCCGCGCGCCGCACCGTATTCAAGACCTCCGCAGCGCCGTCTATAAGCCTGTCGCCGACGTATATCGTTCCGTCCAAATCGAACAAAAACAGCTCGATTTCCTTTAACCGCGCGATTTTTTCGGCGTTTATTTCTATGCTCTTTAAAACCATATCGATATTGTATTAAATTCCGAGGAAAATGTCAAACGATAACGAGCGGTATTCGGCTAAGGATTGCGGTTGCAAGTTTACGTCGGCAAGGTCGCCGGACAAAGCCACGGAAAGACAAACTGCCGGCGGTTCGGCCATACTCGCGCGGCTTATATTTTCGGACAATCGCCCGACCGTATCGGAGTTCCGCCCAAAGCGGCGCCCGATAATCTTTCAATACTAATATCCCTTAATTTGCGTCTATAAGTTTTTTGCAATTTTTGCAATATAATTATTTGCGGGAAAACTTTCGCCGGAAAGACGTTCGGGCTTTTATCGCATTTGAAATGTTTTTCTTTATATTAAAGTTTTTCGGAAGAGGACGCGGATGAAACCTTTTGCGAACAAAAGGTCTCATCTCCCGCATAATTTTCAAAAAGAAAAACTCTTTCAAAAAATCCGCGCGAGATCCTCTTTCATTAGAATCGCCGCCTTTCTCGCCGCGTCGCAATACTTCAATCCGGGGAATTTTTTATGCGCGCGGATAATACCTCTCGAGTTGTTGACGACAGCTCCCGCGCCGTCGTCAAACGCCGCCGCGAGCGCATCCGCCGAGCCGCCCTGCGCGCCGTAGCCCGGAATCAAAAAAAACATTTTGCCGTGTCTTTTTCTGAGGGCGGCAAGCTCCTCTTTTTGCGTCGCGCCCACGACCGCGCCGACGGCGGAAAAGCCGTAATGTCCGACCAAATCTTTTCCCCATTCCGCTACGTAATCGCTCACTAATTCGTACACCGTCCGCCCGTCCGCAAGCGCGCGGTTTTGCAATTCGGACGAGCTTTCATTAGAGGTTTTGACGAGGACAAAAAGCCCTCTGTCGCGCTCCTTACAGTCCTCCAAAAACGGTTCGATACCGTCGCTGCCGAGATAAGGATTAACGGTTATAAAGTCGAATCCGTAGGCGGCTACGCCTATATCCGACCGCGACAAATACGCCTTGGAATAGGCGGCGGCGGTGCTTGCTATGTCGTTTCTTTTGACGTCCGCGATAGTTATAAGCCCGTTTTGTTTCGCGTATTCCATGGTGTCCCTAAAAGCGTCCATGCCGTAGCCGCCGTACATTTCGTAATACGCCGCCTGCAATTTCACGGCGGGCACCAAATCCGCCGTCGCGTCTAAAACGTTCTTATTAAATTCCAAAACCGCGCGCGCCGCGCTCCTGAAATCCGTAATTTTATCTCTCAATCCGTCGGGCAAATATTCCGCGCAGGTATCCAGCCCGAGAGCCGTCGGATTGGCTTTCTTTTTTATTTCGTCTATCAGTCTGTCCACTATCATTTTTATATTCGCTCCGCTTTTTTATTTACCGCGTATTAATTTATATTTTTACGGCGTATATCGTATCGCTTACCGCCGTTTCGCGTTGAATATCGACGCGTTACCATCTCGTTTTTCGTTTATTCATACCGCATATCGCCCGTCGTTTATTATATCGCGCACCGCGCTTTGCCCGTTCTTTGTCGAACTTCCGTATCGCTCGTAGTTTGTCTTTTCATTTCCCGCCGCTTCCGTACTTTACTCTGCCGCCGACGATAGTGTACCGCACGCTCCCGTACACGTCCCACCCGTCGAACGGCGAATTTTTCCCCTTGCTGACAAAGCTTTTTACGTCGATTTTCGACGGCGTTTCCGTATCGACGACCGTAAAATCCGCCTCGGCGTACTCGGGCTTTTTGTCCAGCCCCAAAATCCTCGCGGGATTCGCGCTCATCAACTTCGATAGCGCGGAAAGACTCGCCCCGCTCTTTTTCACAAGGAAAGTATTGGCGAGCTGAAAGGCGGTTTCAAGTCCGCTTATGCCGTTCGCGGCGTAATTATACTCGACAAATTTGTCGTTGATATGATGCGGCGCGTGGTCGGTGACGATAGCGTCCACCGTACCGTCCTTTATCGCGGCTATGACCGCGAGTCTATCATCCTCGCCGCGAAGCGGCGGATTGACCTTCGTGTTCGTATCGAAAGACAAAATCAGCCCGTCGTTCGCGGCGAAATAATGAGGGCAAGTTTCGCAGGTAACTTTAACGCCCCGCTTTTTGGCGTTTCTTATGATTTCAAGCCCGCCTTTCGTGCTTACATGCGCGATATGCACGCTTGCGTCCAAACTCTCGGCGAGTATGACGTCGCGGGCAATCATAACTTCCTCGGCGGCTCTCGAAATTCCGCGCAGACCCGAAACCGTCGCGCTGTAGCCCTCGTTGACGACTCCCGCCGCCGCTATGTCGGTATCCTCCTCGTGGCAAATCAGAGGTATGCCTACGGTTTTCGCGTATTCGAGCGCGAGCCGCATTACGCCGCCGCTTTCGACCGGATAGCCGTCGTCGCTGAGCGCGACCGCTCCGGCTTGTTTTAAGCGGTACATTTCCGTAATTTCGCCGCCCTTCTGTCCTTTGGTAATCGTCCCTATCGGATAGACCCGACAATTATCGGCGGCGGCGGCACGCTCCTTTATATAGGCTATAACGGCGGGATTATCCGCGGGCGGATTTGTGTTCGGCATACAGCAGACGGCGGTAAAACCGCCTTTAAGGGCTGCGGCGGTGCCCGAAGCGACGTCCTCCTTATACTCGAAACCCGGCTCCCTCAAATGCGTGTGCATATCGATAAACCCGCGCATAACGTACAGCCCGCGCGCGTCTATAATCTCGTCGGCGCGAAAATCCGCGTCGGGGCGGACGGCTCTGCCGTTATCTATAAAAATATCCTCTTTCACAATCGAATCGTCCCTTACGACGAACCCGTCTTGAATGTGTAAACGCATAATTGTTTCCTTTATTTTTTCATATTGATTTCACTATTTTTTATATCGTTTCCGCTTATTTTTTTACGCCTTCCATTACATAAACCGTCGTTTTTCAGTATTTTTTACCCTATACAAGCCGTATAAAACCTTCTTTTTCAGTGTTTTTTCGCGATATAAAATCTTTCGTTTTACGCGCCTTTTGCAAAGCCGAAACTCCTTGTTTTCCGTATTTTTTACATAGCTTGAATCATAATTTTTCGCGCTTTTTGCGGTATGAAAAACGCGGCTTTTTTGCGCTTTTGCGACACATAAACCATTGTTTTTTCACTTTTTGCGGCATAAATCCGTCGTTTTTCTTACGTTTTTGCGCGGCGGCGCGCCGTACCTCCTCTTTCGCGCTCCCGCTCAGCCCCTCGTAAGCAGAAACAGCAGCGCCATCCTGACCGCAACGCCGTTCGTAACCTGCCTCTCTATAAAGCTGTAAGGCGCGTCCGCCGCGCCGCCGTCGATTTCCGCGCCGCGGTTGATCGGTCCCGGATGCAGGAGCATAGCGTCCTTATCCGCCAAAGCCATACGCCTTTCGCTCAGCCCGAACAACTCGTTATATTCGTTTATACTCGGGATAAGCCCCGATTTCATACGCTCCAATTGCAACCTCAGCCCAATAACTACGTCCGCGCCTCTCACCGCCTCGTCCGCGTCGGTAGTCACGCGGACGGACGTCCGCGCTATATCCTTAGGCAGAAGCGTATCCGGCGCGCAAAGGGTAATATTCGCGCCGAGCCTGCCCATTCCCCAGATATTGCTACGCGCGACGCGGCTGTGTTTAACGTCGCCTATAATCGTAACGTTCAGGTCTTTCAGCGCGCCCTTCTCCTCCCTCACGGTAAACATGTCGAGCAGCGCCTGCGTCGGATGCTCGTTCATACCGTCGCCGCCGTTTATGACGGACGCCTTGACATTTTTCGCCAAAAAGTGCGGCGCGCCCGACGCGTTATGCCGTATGATTATAACGTCGGTGCAAAGCGCGTCGAGGGTCTTTCCGGTATCTATCAGCGATTCGCCCTTTTGAACGCTGGATTGGGCGGCGGATATGCCGCTTAGAGCCGCCCCCATAAATTTCGCGGCTATCTCGAAGCTGGTTTTTGTGCGCGTGCTGTTCTCGTAAAACAGCGTCGCGACGCTCTTATTGCTCAAATGATTCGTCTTTTTGACGTTTTGATTAAGAATTTTTTTCATCTCCGCCGCGACGGACAAAATATTCTCTATGTCTGCGGTTTCGGTTTCCCGCAAGCCCACCAAATCCTTCATTTATAAAGCCCCCCGTTAAGCGTAATTTATCATCTTTTTTCGCGGTTGTTTTTATATTTTTTTACGGTGCGGAAGCGCGGTTTTCTATCGCTTTTCACCGCGTTAAATCCGTATTTTCCGCGGCGCAAAACCGTCTTTTTACGCGCTTTTTATTCCGAATCCGCACCGTAAAGCTCCGCGCCGTCGAAACCGTCCGTTTCCGTAAGATTAACGGTAATTTTTTCGGTCTTCGCCGTAGGCGCATTTTTCCCCGTATAGTCGGCGCGCACGGGCAGTTCCCTGTGCCCGCGGTCAATAAGTACGGCGAGCTGTATTTTGTCAGGTCTGCCGTATTCCATAACCGCGTCTATCGCCGCCCGAACCGTCCGCCCCGTGAAAAGCACGTCGTCCACGATTATAACCGTCTTGCCTATAACGCCGAACGGTATTTCACTGCTGTTGATTATGGGGTGCTCATTGACGACGCCGAGGTCGTCGCGGTAGAGCGTGATGTCCAAAATACCGACGGCGACGGTCTCTCCCGCGACCTCCCCGATAAACGCCGCCAGCCGTTTTGCAAGCGGCACGCCGCGCGTCCTGACTCCGACAAGAGCGACTGCCGAAAGATCCGAGTTTCTCTCTATAATTTCGTAAGCGATTCGGCGCAACGCGCGGGTTATCCCCGCCCCGTCCATAATTTTTGCTTTAAGGCGCATAATTTTGCCCTCCATATACTTTTATCATCCTCTCCCCCGACGAAAGCGGCGCGGCTCGCGCTTTTATTTCCGTCCGCAATTTACCATTTAAGGTCGTTGTTTTATATAAAAAAATCCCGTCTCTATTTTCAGAACGACGGGAAATTGACAAATTTGATTCTAAAACTAGCGTGCAGAACCCCGCATAACGGCAATTTGATACCGTTAGCCACACCCCGCTCCACGGCGCTTCCGCGCCGCAAGCGTCAAACGCGCCCGTCTTTTGTAATATCTTGCCGGTCTCGCCGTACCGTTTTTAAAGATATTTCTATTAGTGAGATTATATCACGGCGCGGCTGCAAAGTCAAGTGTTTTATTAGCTAAAATAAAAACTTTTAAAGGAGTAAATTATGCGATATGTTTTTTTAATCTCCAAAAACTATATTCGCGGTTTCAAAAGAAATTTCTTAAATTTAAAAGAACCGGCTGTATTTGTCTGCCCGCAAGCGCCGCCTCCGCACTGTCCTTTATTTTGCCGAAATCGGCGGTCAGTGAATTAGCTTTACCGATATGGTCATCCTGCCCAAACGGCACGAAATAGATATTTTTCATCGCCATAAGCGCGCCGATATTTTTCGCGTTGTTCCCGAGCCCGTCGTTCGTCGACACGGCTATAACGAGCGGGCCGCCGTTTCTAAGGTGCGCTTTCGCCGCAAGCGTAACCGACGTATCCGCGACGCCGTTCGCGAGTTTTGCGACGGTATTCCCGGTACACGGCGCGATGACAAGTATGTCGAGAAGTTTTTTGGGACCTATCGGCTCCGCTTCGGCAATCGTAGAAATAATTTTTTTCCGCGTAATTTGCTCGATTTTTTCCCTAAAAGTCTTAGCCTCAAAAAACCGTGTGTCCGTATTCGCGGCGTTGGCGGACAAAATAGGCGTTATATCGTATTCGTCCTTGATTTTTTCCAATTCTGCCAAAATGCCGTTAAACGTGCAAAAAGACCCCGTTACGGCAAATCCTAATTTTTTCATTTTTCGTATTCCTTTGCGGAGGATCCCGCGATTTCAGGCGGTTTTCCGCGAACGGCTCCGCGTAAATTTTTACGCGCCGTTATCGCTGCGATAACGCGCGCTTCTATACCGCCGTTTTTACCTTGATAACGCGCGCTTTCGCACCGCCTTTCAGACCCGTATATTTAAATGCGCCGCTATGCTTTCCAAGAGAATTTTCCCCGCCGAAACGGGTGCGGCTTTCGCGGGCAACCCCGTCGCCCGCACAAAATTCACGCCGCTTTTTTTTAACGCCTCACGGTCGAAGCCGCCGGGCTCGGACGCCAATTCCAGCAAAAACACATCCTCTTTAAAGCGCGCCGCGATATGCTTGTTTATCAGCCGCGCCGGAACGGTGTTTATCGCCGCGTCGTATTCGTCAAAGCGCAAATCCCCGAACGAGCGGTATTGCCCGTCGGAGAGCAGAGGCGCGGCGGCGTACTCGCTTCCGTCGAAAGTCAAAACGTCCACCTTACAAGAGAGAGCCTTAAAGCTCTTTGCGAGCGCCTTTCCGACTCTGCCGAAGCCGATTATAAGGATTTTCATATCGGCAAATACGATTTCCGTATTTTCGGCGACGAGCATAAGCGCGCCGTCCGCAGTTATCATCGCGTTTTTGCAAGCGAAACCCTCCTCGTCGAATACGTTGACGAATTTTATGCGTTTTTTCGACAAAATATCGGCGGTCGAAGCGTTTTGGGTAAAGGCGAAAACCGTCGCGCCGTCAATCAGTCTTTCCGCCTCCGAATCGATTAGGCGCAGGGACGGCGGAAAAATATAAACGACGTCCGCGACGTCCGCTACGGAATTTCCGTGATTTCTAAAATCGGCCGCATCTCCGAAATTTTTATAATTTGCCGCGTTTACCGCGTTTTCCGTTGAGAAATTCTCGGGATTTGCCGCGTTTATTTCGTTTCCCGCTATGAAATTCTTAGAATTTATCCCGTTTACGGAACTCCCGAAACCGACAGAAGCGGAATCTGTTAAATCCACCCCGTCCACCGTATTTTTACCCCCCCCGCCGCCGTAGGGGAACACTTCGTATCCCAAATTTATAAGGCGTTTCGCGATATATTCGTACCGCCTGTCGCCGCGCATATCTATAACAAAATTGTAGTCCATCGCCGTTACCGCCGCCGCATTGTTTGTGTGGACGCCTCTAAATATCAACCCTTTTGTCGGAATTTTTGAGAAGCGCCTTATATTTTAATATATGTAATAAAAATTCTTAATGTTCTATACCGATATGTCAAATTTTTTCATTTGTTCCGCCCGCTTAAGCGCGTTGAAACCTTAATTTTTTCCTTCCGTTTGTTCCGTGCGCAAAATTTATTTCGCCTATTCCGCATACCGAAACTTTATGCGCCTTTCGTCATATACTGTTTAAGGAACGCATTGTTCTCCTACGGAAGATTACAATACGTATTCATAAATGAAAACGCGCGGCTTTTACGGATCTTTCATCGTTTTTTTCTTGTTGCCGGTTCAGACGGTAATAGGAAAAACGCCTTGAGCGCCGCAAAAGTCCCCCTCAAATCGGACGTTTTCATCCGTGAATTCGGGTTATAAAAAAACGGTCAATTTTTTCACGGCGGTTAGGCTCGGTATGATTTTTCCTTTTATAAAAAACGATGAAATCACGCTGCGTTTGAGCCGCGAAACCAAAACGGGTACGCCCGATAACCGGGTAACGGGGAGACTTGCCGCCGACATACCTATGCAGTTTGGATTCTTACGCGAATTATTTGACAAGGAGCGGCAACCGAATTATACGCATACCCTTTCAGCGGGGCGCGAAAGCGCGGCGAACGTATTCCTTTTAGCGGAGAATCTAACGAAAACCGGCAGCCGGATTATTCGCGTCGAACCCCGCGCCCTATCGGCGAGCAATCCGCGTACGGTATAAATAACGACGGTAATACGTACGGTACGGCGGTATATGATAACGCGAGAGGAGGATCCGGCATGCGCGCTCCGTTTAAAGAAACGTTTAACCCGTTCCAGCAATACGGCTATTCGGCGGCGGAATCCTCGGCGCGGCGCGGCTCCGGGCGCGAAAATGTCGGCTGTTTGCCGCCGAATCCGGTAAGGAGAGGCTTTTGCGGACGGCGTTACCCCGAGTCTGCCGATACGAATGTGTGTACGCCTTTCGGCTGTAAAAATTATACCGCTCCGCCCGACTTCTCGTTTCTCGAATTCGTAGACCCGGCCTCGCATATCTCGCCCCGCAACCGCTGAAAACGCGAGCGACGGAAAGCTTACTTTTCTTAAAAAATCTCTTTCGGGTACGATAAATAAAATTATCCTATTTTTTCCTTATCCCGCAGAACTCGGCGGCGGCACAGGTATCGCAACCACAATCACCGCAGTTGCGCCTTTCGCGTTCGTTTCCGAAGGGTTCGCGCCATTTTATCAAAATGCCGAAAATTTTAAACGCGCAAAGCGAAACCGATACGATTACGAAATCTATAAACCTCATTTTTTCTCCCATTTTTTTAAAATACGGATGTTACGGGTTTTTGTAATAAAAATGATATCCGGCGCAGGCTTATCCGCCGCGAAAATTCATAACCCTATAATTTAAAAAAGGGGAACTCTCCTTCTAAAAACCTCTCTTTTCGCCCGACTTTTTTATAGCCGGCCTAAAAAATCAAGCTAAACAGCCTGTATCCGGCAAACGCGGCGAGCCATGCTATGGTCAACTGATAAGCTACGGCGGCGGCGAAATATTTATTCGATTGCATTTCCTTTTTTTGTGTTGCCAGCGCGGCGACGCACGGCGTATACAACAGCGTAAAAATCAAAAACGAACACGCCGACGCAACCGAGAACGCGTCGTTCAGGGCGGAGGGATTCAACGATGGTTTAAAGAGGATCTCTAATGTTCCCGCGACCGCCTCCTTTGCGGTAACGCCCGCGAGCAAAGCCGTGACGGCGCGCCAATCGCCGAAGCCTAACGGGCGGAAAATAAAGACCGCCGCCTTTCCGATATGCGCCAATATGCTCTCGTCGGCGTTCGCCGCCGCACTCAACGCGGGTGTGAAATTTTGCATAATCCAGACTGCGGCGGAGGCCGCCGCGATGACCGTTCCGGCTTTCAGGACAAACTCCTTCAGCCGTTCGCCTACGCTCAATCCCATATTTTTCAGCGAGGGCAAGCGGTACTCGGGTAATTCCATAATGAAACCGGCTTGCGCGTCCTTAGTTATGAATTTTTTTATAAGCAGAGCGGCGAGCGCGGCGGCTACGCCGAGTATGTAGAGCAAAAAAATTACTGCCGGCGCGTGATTCGGAAAAAACGCGTCCGCTATCACGGCGTATACGGGCAAACGCGCCCCACACGACATAAA
This sequence comes from Clostridiales bacterium, assembly GCA_031275485.1. Lineage (GTDB taxonomy): Bacteria > Bacillota > Clostridia > Christensenellales > JAISNN01 > JAISNN01. Next base: position 51,249 of record JAISOS010000033.1, read on the forward strand.
GGGCACGACCGCCATGGTCAGTTTCCGCTGTCCGTCGTTTTCAAGCGCGCGCGCGGCGACAAGCGCGGGCACACTGCAACCGAAGCCCATCAACATGGGTATTACCGATCTGCCGGACAGCCCGAATTTTCTCAGAATTTTGTCGAATATGAACGCCGCGCGCGCCATATATCCCGAATCCTCCAAAAGGGAGAGCGCGACGAATAGCAGCGCGATTTCAGGCAGAAAGCCGAGCGCCGCGCCCACGCCCGGGAGTACGCCCTCGCAAATCAAGCGATACAAAAAATCGCTTACGCCGATACGCGGCAGCAGGGACGCCGCCGCGCCGGTTACGAAACGCCCGTAGAGCCGGTCGAACGCAGCCTTGAGCGTCTGCCCCGGCGCGCCGAACGCGAAGAAAAACACCGCGAGCATTATGCCGAAAAAAATCGGAACGGCAAGGAATTTATGCGTAAAAAGCGCGTCCGGATTTAGCCGCCGCACGCAAACGCCGGCTTTGCCGTTTACGTTTTTTCCGCTTTTTTTATTACATTCCGCATCGGCGTATTTACTGCCTATCTCAGCGTTTCCTCCGTATTCGCGCGCGTTTTTTTTTCTCTCTTTGCCGTCGCGGAACGTCCGCACTTCGCTTAGGAGCGATTCGATAAAGAGATATTTCTGATTCGCCGCGCACATATCCAAAGGCTGTCCTATACCTTTGGCGTACCGCTCGGCGCGCGTCGTAACTGCGTACAGCCGCGCCTTTTCATCAATCAAGCCGCATTCGCCCGTGTCAAAAAGCCTTAACGCCTCGTAACGCGGAAAGGCTTTTTCGCCGCGAAAAAGCCTTTCCGCATCCGAAATGATCTCCTCAAATTCGGCGGTATAGAAGCGCGGATTTTCCGTTGTTTTAGGGTCGTAAAAACGCGGATTTTCTTCACCGATTTTCATCGTTCCGGAGCCGTGAAAACATGGATTTTCCGCCGTACCGCGCGCTATGCCCAAAAGCCTTTTCATACCCGTTCCCTTTGCCGCCGAAATCGGCGCGACGGGTATGCCCAGTCCGTCGGACAGTTTAGAAAAATCGATAAAAATTCCGCGCTTTTCCAAAACGTCCGCCATATTGACGGCGACTATAACGGGCTTGCCCGTCTCTATTAGTTGCAAGGTCAAATAGAGTCCGCGCTCGATATTCACTCCGTCTATTATATTAATCACGGCGCGGCACTCGTCGGAAAGAATAAAATCCCTGGAAATATTCTCCTCCTGAGTATAAGCGTAAAGCGAGTACAATCCCGGCAGGTCGGTGATTAAAAGCCCCTTTCCTCCTTCGCCCTTGGGCGAGCCCGTTCGCTTTTCTACCGTTACGCCCGGCCAGTTTCCGACATATCGATTCTCGCCCGTCAGCGCGTTAAAAAACGAGGTTTTTCCCGAATTCGGATTACCCGCCAACGCAAAATTGAAAGGCGGCGTTTTTTCCGAATTCGGATTGCCAGACGGCGCGGAATCAAAAAAAAACCGTAAAATTTTTTTCATATAAAATTATATGACGCCGAAAAAAATTTACGACGCGTTTTTTAGAGGAATAAACGTTTTTTTAAATTTACGAGGGGGAGGATACAAAATGCCCGCCCGCGCTCCTTTCTAAAAAACTTCCATGCGTTACATGATTACGTTCAAATAAAGCGGCTCAGTTACGTTTTTTGTGAAATACAAAAAAGCGGCGCGGTCTTGTTTTTTTAATATAAAGAAGCGGCGCGACGGATTTTTCGGTAAAAAGGCGTCTCTTTTGAAAAAAACGTCTTTAAAAAGACGTTTTTTTCACAAAATGACGTATTATTTGCGGAACGAGACTTTTTCAAATCCAATTACCGCCGATATTGCCACGCCCGTAAACGGTCGCCGCCATTTCAAAATGGGACGGCTGACGGGGCGCGGATTTCCTCTCAAATATGAAATATTTTGTTTGCAGTTTTTTGGAAAGGGGTGCGGGGGAAACCTTTTGTTCACAAAATGTTTCCCCCGCTTAATTTTTTTTAAACAAAAAAACTATCTTTTATCTAAAGGAACGTATTCCTTATATTCGCCTATGCATTTATAATTCGGGCGTATAATCTTGCCGTTATTCGACAGCTCCTCGATTCTGTGCGCAGACCAGCCGACGATACGCGCTATGGCGAAAATCGGCGTAAACAGTTCGCTCGGCATGCCGAGCGTTGAATTGACAAAGCCGGAATAGAAGTCTACGTTAGGAGCGACGCCCTTATATATATGTCTTTTTTCGCCGATAATTTCGGGCGCGAGTCTCGCGACCTTGTCGTAGAGTTCGTACTCCTCGCCAAACCCTTTCGCCTCGGAGAACTCCTCAATATGCCGTTTCAGAATGACCGCGCGCGGATCCGAGAGCGAATAGACGGCGTGTCCCATGCCGTAAATCAGTCCCGACCTGTCGAACGCCTCCTTTTCCAGCAGCTTACTCAAATATTCGCTTACGCTCGCGTCGCTTCCGTCCTTTATATTTTTCTTCATATCGTCGAACATCTGGACGACCTTGATATTCGCGCCGCCGTGCCGCGGTCCCTTCAAAGAACCCATCGCCGCCGCCACGGAAGAATATGTATCCGAGCCGGAGGATGACACGACGTGCGTCGTAAAGGTGGAGTTGTTACCGCCGCCATGCTCGGCGTGCAATACGAGCATAAGGTCTAGAATTTTCGCCTCTATCTCCGAATACTTGCTGTCCGGACGGAGAGTGTGCAATATCGTCTCCGCCGTCGAAAGCTCGGGCGCCGGATGATGGATTATCAGACTGTCAAAATCATGATAATGCTTATGCGCCCAATACGAATAGACGGACAGCAACGGGAATTGCGCTATCAGTTGCAGACTCTGCCTTAGCACGTTGGAAATGGAAATGTCGTCGGGATTGTCGTCGTAGGAATAGAGCGTCAGCACGCTTCTGGCTATGCCGTTCATGAGATCTTTAGACGGCGCTTTCATTATGACGTCGCGCACGAACGACTCGGGCAGTATTCTGAATCCCGCGAGAATCTCTTTGAACATTTTCAGCTGTTTTTTTGTCGGCGGGTTGCCGAACAGCAGAAGATACGCCACCTCCTCAAACCCGAACCGTTCCTCGCTCATAAAGCCGGTCACGATATTCTTTATATCGATTCCTCTGTACCGCAAAATGCCGTCGCAAGGATGTTTTTTGCCATCCGCGTCGGTCTCGAACGCCTTTATGTCCGAAATATCGGTAAGCCCCGCAAGTACGCCGTTGCCCTCCAGGTCGCGCAAACCTCTCTTTACGTCGAATTTGTAATACCACGAATTGTCTATCTCCGTACTCTCGCGCGCAAGCTCGGCGAGTCTCTTTATTTTCGGCATTACGTCGTCCAGAAATTCTTGATACGCTGCGGTGTATGTGGTGTTGGTCATTTTTATGCCCTCCTTTTTCCGTGAGATTGAGATTTTTTATTCTTTTATTCTTTTTTTAATTTACGCGGGGGAAAGCCCCCTTCCAAAAGACCTCCTCATTTAAAACGCGTTCGGTCGGACCGTCCGTAGCGAAAACTAACCGATATCCCTTTCCGGAAACGGTCGCGCCACAAAAAAGCGGGCAATCCATGACGGCGGAGAAAACCTTTTCTGAATAAAAGACTTTCCCCCGCGCCCCTTTCCAAAAGACCTCCGTATTTTGTGCATACCGGATAAACTACCCGCAATTTAAGCCGTCGGGATATTCCCTTTCGGGCAAAAAACTTTTAATCAAAGAAGTTTTTCAAAAATCGAATATCGCGAAAGCAAAAAAGCGTTGCCCGCAATAACAAACCATAATAATAAACGCGAAAAACAACATTACCGTTGCCTAACCTCACACACGCGCGAAACAGCGTTTCAAAGGCATACGGACGGGTATAAGCATATTACCCAAGTTAAGCATTTACAACCGACGAACGCTTTATTATGCCCGGCGTTATATACCGCCTCGATTATATGCCTACGCCGTCAAAACTTAACGCGGCGCCTACGCATATCCTTACCTTATATCCCTATCGGAAACTTCAAGAGGCTTACTAAGCCGAAATAAGCGCGCCTTGCCGCCCCGCCGCGCGGAGAACGTCTTCGATCGTTTTATTACCGAAAATTCCCAAAATTCCCGATCAAACGAACTAAACGAAAAAATACCGCCGAAATAAGCGCGCCTCGCCGCCATGGGAGCGTTTTCGGCAGTTTAAGACATGGAAGCCGCTAAAATTGTAAACGAAAATCCTGTCAAGTCTTACCTGTACGCTATTCGAGATAATATCCGAAAACAAAGCCGTTTTTATCCTCCCAATCCGCGATTATTTCCCTTTGCGCCCCCGTGCCGAGCGTTTTACAAACCGCCTCTCCGCTCCGTTTATCCGAAGCCTCCGCGCAAATGATTTTTTCGTTCCCCGCTATCGCTTCCGCGACGGTTTTATGTCCCTCGGTTATAAACAACGCGCCGCCCGCTCTCGCGAGTTTTATGGGCTTGGTCAAGTCTCTCCCGATTTCCGAAAATTTCCTTGTCGGATATACATTTTTCGGCGAAACGCGGTATTTGACAAACGGCCGTTTCGCCGAGAACGCCGCGTATGCCGAAAGAATTATTTTCGCCGCCGTTTCGGTGTCCGCGTCCGACGTATCGACGATCAAATCATAATTTTCATAGTCGTCGCAATCGACGCCGTAGAACTCATTGAATCGTTCGGTTTCGATCGCCCGTCGCCTTATCAGCCCGCCCGCCGCGTCCTCCAAGGACGAGTATTTTTCTTCCTCCGAAACTCTGTTTGAAAAGACACGCCGCGCCGCCGCCGCAGGCGCGACTAAAAGGAACACCTTGAAAGATTCCTTTATAAAATGCCACGCCAGCCGCGAATCGAAAACTATATCGCGTCCCGAATTTTCACGCGCGTATTTTTTCATCTCGCCGTCTATCAACAGATCTGTATTTTTATCTTTCGCAAGCAACGCGTTAAATTCCAAAGTCGAAAGATTCATTTCTTTTGCAAGTCTTCTGTGAATCGTTCCGGTCGAAAAAATTTCAAAGCCCTTTTGTTCCTTGAAATAAGCGCAAAGCGTACTTTTGCCGCTCCCCAATTGTCCGCTGAGAGAAATAATCATATTCCGGCTTCCTCGCAATAATGCTGTTTTTTAATTTAAATAATATGCTTCTTAGCGTGTTTTTTAATAAATTAAAACTTCGCCTTTTAGATAATTACGGTTTTTCCGTATTTTCTACAACGCTTTTTTCGCTAAAAACGCCGCTTTTTCACATGTTTTTCGATGAGTTTTTTGGGTAAAATCACCGCTTTACCGCGCGTTTTTTCGATACGCTTTTTAGGCGAATTTACCGTTTTTTACGTGTTTTTTAATATGTCTTGTCACTAAAACCGCCGCTTTTTTACGTGTTTTTCGATGAGTTTTTTGGGTAAAATCACCGCTTTACCGCGCGTTTTTCCGATACGTTTTTTAGGCGAATTTACCGTTTTTTACGTGTTTTTACAACGCTTCTGTCGCTAAAGCCGCCGTCTTTTCGCGTTTTTAAATACGTCCTTTTAGACCAAATCACCGCTTTTCACACATTGAAAATAATACGTTTTGTATATTTGTATAAACGCAATTTCTCCGCATTTTAAATAATACGCTTTTTAGGCAAATACGGTTCTTAATTTCAAAAATTGCGTTTTTTTAATTTTAATAACGCCGTTTTCGCAAAAAAGGCATACGCCGTAAACACCCGTAACTCGAAGCCGTTTCGCCCTGCCGAACGCAAATTACGGCGCAAAACGCAAATCAATTTCATTCTAACACGATAGTTTTGATCTCGTAAGGCTTAAATTCCACCGCGTCAAGATTCAGCTCGCCGTAGACCGTGTTCTCAAGCATATCGGTTTCGTATGCTTTTTTATAGGCGAAGCCCGTTTTTATGCCCGCCGTTACGCCCGCGCCGCTATTCTCGAACAATCTAAGCACGGTTTTCGTGCCGTCGAAAGACGGCTTGACGGTTTCTACGACGATATTTTTGCGACCGGCGAGAACGGCCGTATCAATTTTGACCGCCTTTTCCGTAACAATCGGCGGATTATTCAAAAAATAACCCAGCTCGACCGTTTTTCCGTCGAACGCGCCGCCCTCGTGAGGGTAGAGCGCGTAGGTGAAATTGTGCCTGCCTATGTCGGCTTTTCTATCCGGATATTTCGGCGAACGCAAAAGGTTCAGGCTGATGAGCCCGTTTTTTACCCTGTGTCCGTATTTGCAATCGTTTAACAGCGATACGCCGAAGCCCTTTTTCGCGTCGGACACATCCGTCCATTTGTGCGCGCAAACCTCGAACTGCGCGTAGTCGCGCTCCGCTACCGTACCCGTATTACGCTCGATATTCCCGAATTGCACGTCGAACCGCGCCTTGTCCGAAAACGCCGACGGATAAAAATCCGCTCTCAGCATTTTGTGCGACGCGCTCCAATCCGCCTCCGTCTCGAAGAGAATATAGTCCGCGTCTTTTTTCAGCACGACGCGCTGGCGTATGCGCGCCGCGCCGAATTTATACTCGGATTCCCTTACGACCGCCGCGCCGTCGATATAGCTTTTCGCTTTTCTCTCGTCGAGATAATATTTAGCTTTTTCCGGATATTTGATATCTATATCCCATGCGTCGTAAAACTTTCTGCTGTCAGTATAAATTACCAGTCTGTTGAACATTTTGTTCGCGTACTCTATGCCATTCCGCTTGCCGCGCACCGACGAAATATAGCCCGCACCCGAAAAGCGCACCTCCAATTCGGAGTTTTCTATCACGCTTTCCTCCGACTTGCCGTAGAATTTCAGAGCGGTCTCGGGCACGCGCGGCACGGGCTTTAATTCCGCGGAGGCGTAAGGCATAATCTCCGCCTTGTACCACTTCCCTTCGTGCTTTATATATTCGTCCATGATAAACGGCGCGGCGTTGACTGCGTAGAGCGCGTCTTCCCTTTCCGCGTTCCGCTTATTTTCGCCGTCGGACAACACTGCACAATTTTTATCTTGCCCACTTCCGCCTCCCGATAATTCTGCGTTTCTCCCGTTATCCGAACGCTCCGAATCGGCAAAATCCGCAACTTTGACCGACGTAACGAATTTGTCGAATCCGGTAAGCTTACCGGCATCGCCGTTATCCTCGCCGGCGTTCTCCGCGATATAGCTCAGCAACTCCTCGCGTATGTCGGAAAGCCCTGCGAAAATCTCCTTGTAACGTTCCGCCGTCTCCTTGTAGACGCGGTTTATGGACGAACCGGGTAGCACGTCGTGGAACTGATAGAGCAGAACCTCCTTCCAAAGCACGTCCAAACGCGGACGCAACTCCGACACGGAGTATCCCCGAGCGGCGGCGGTCGCCGCCAAAAATTCGACGTTATGAAAGGCGGTCTCGGCGCGTCTGTTCGCAAGCTTATTTTTCGCCTGCGTGGTGAGCGTCCCCTGATGCTTTTCCAAATACAACTCGCCCTTATAATGATTAAGCGAGACCTCGTATTTCTCAAGTTCCTTGAAAAACGTCAACGCCGCGCTCTCCTTTATCGGCGGTAGCCCCTTTACGCCGCCGTCCTTCGTCAGTCTTTTCATAAACTCCAGATGTATCTCGTTCGGTCCGCCGCCGCCGTCGCCTATGCCGTAAGGGAGCAAAGCGACGGGCGCCCTGTCTTTTTCCTTGTATTTGAAAAACGCTTGCAAAAACGCTTCGGGACTCGCGTCGCTGTTGTAAGTCCCCTCGGGCGGTATGTGCGCAAGCACCGCGCTGCCGTCCAAAGCCTCCCATACGAAAGAATTGTAAGGAAATTCGGTCTGCTCGTTCCAAGTCATTTTTATCGTCATAAAATAGTCCAATCCGGTCTTTTTGGCTATTTGCGGCAACTGCGCCGAAAAGCCGAACGTGTCTCCCAGCCAAAGCGTCCTTACGTCCGTTCCAAAGTCCTCCTTAAAAAACTTTTTGCCGTAATAAACCTGACGTATAAGCGATTCGCCCGACGTCATATTTACGTCCGGCTCCGTCCACATACCGCCCTGCAATTCTATCCTTCCGTCTTTTACCGCCCGCTTTATTCTCCCGTACAATTCGGGGTGATTATCCTTCATCCACTCGAATTGCTGAGGCTGACTCGATCCGAAAACATAGCCGCCGTATTTTTCAAAATTTTTCAAAGCGGAGGCGTATGTACGCGCCGATTTTCTCTTTGTCTCGCGAAGAGGCCACAGCCATATAAGATCGAGATGGGCGTGTCCCACGGCGTAGAGCGTAAACCTCTTCAAATCGCTCTTTTTCTCAAGCTCTGCGGACACGAGAGCTTTCGCCTCCACAACGCCCGCCTCGCCGCCCGACACTGCCGCCCTGTACGCGGCGTCCAACACCTTTTTCAGCCTCCCGCGTTCCGCGTTCCCGTCGTTTAAAGATATGCAGAGCATAAAGACCGTAACGTAGTCGTAATAGAATTCCTTAGCGAAATCGTCCGTCTCGCAAAGTTCGGCGCGCATAAGCTTCGCCTTGCCGTCGAATCTGCCGTCGCGCCCGTTGTCGCCCGCGTCTATTAGCAAAGACACCGTCTCGCCGCCAACGGACGACTCGGTTATTTCCACGGTCTTTTTGGCTATCAGCGGCTGCAACATATCTATGCCCGCCGTCTTGTGCGTCAGTCCCTGCACGGGCGCGCCGTTCTCGAAAATACAGCCCTCGCCGCCTATGTCTACGACGGCGGTTATGTGCTTGCCGACACAGTTATCGGGAACCTTTCCCGAGACGCGGAACCACGCGCATTTGAATAAGCCGCCCCACGGCTCGCCCTTTTTTATGGGCGCGAATTTGCATTCGTCTATGTTCGCGTAAGGCACGGGCTCGTCCGTCGCGAAATATTCCGCGCTAAGCTCCGCTACGGGCTTATAAATAAGCTGTTTCAGCTTCATTAGCTTAGGCAAAAACGGCAACGCGGCAAGCGTTCTTTTCGGATTGATAAACATAATAAAGTCCCTCTCTTTTTTTCTTTTTTTCACGTCGGCGGCGACGGTTTTTTATTTTTTTTATAAAAATTCGTTTTTGTTTTTAACGGCGTTTTTTTGTTTTTCGGAGAGATTGCGAATTTTCGCGATAACGCGATAAAAAATAACACCCCGTAAGTCTATTTTATTCGCCGCGAAAATCCGACCCCGGGGGGTTATACGAATTCGTCTTTTTGAAATTTATTTATAATTATAACATAAAATTTTAAAAAAAACAAGCAAATTTTTATCCGCGGTATACTGGCGCTTTTATACCGGCTAAACTTTTAAATCACACGCCGCGTAATTCGGGAGAAATTTTAAGCCGGTTTCAAATCGGACGGAGATACCCGCCTTTTAACGCCGTCACAGCGAAGAACTTTAAAACGCTTTATATTTTAAAGCCGCGATAACTCGGTCTTTTAAATTACGCTCCGTGTAGTTTAAAAGTTCGTTCGCCATATAACCGTCGTAAAGTTGATTTTTTGTTTTTTAAAATCATGCGGGGAAGCCTTTTGTTCACAAAAGGCTTCCCCGCTATCGCCCGTTTATAAAAAACTTCGGCAATATAATTATGCAAATAACGCCCGACGCCGCTTCCGAAAAACTTTATAATTTTTTATACGGAAACATCCTTCTAAACGGTTTACGAACGTCGCGCCAAGCGCCCGCGCCGTAAACCTTTACGGTTTTTAAATACGGCTCGCCGCGGCACCGAGTGACGTCGATTATAAGGTTGTCGGTCTCGGTTTCCTCGAATATCGCAATTTTGTTAAAGCCTATGACCGTACCGGAAAACAACTTTTTTTTCATTCCGTCCTTTATCGTCGATATCTCGAATTTTTCCACGCGTTGCGAAAAATCCGTGTCCTCGGCTATTCTCGCGCGATCTATCGCTCGGCGGTCGAATCGGAGCGTCAATTCGTATGAATCGGCGGGCTTTTCGGGTGAAAAGACGCCGCCGCAAAGGAGGTTTTCCGCACCGGAACCGTCCTTTGCCCCGCCGGCGTATTCTGCGGATTTCAACTTAATTTCCAGAGCGTTTTCGCGCCTTATCCACCCGCCGATTTCCTCCAATCTTTTCACGTCTTTTTTGTGAAAAAGCCCGTTTCTGTCGGGCGGTATATTGAGCAGCAAAAGGCAGTTACCGCCCGCCGTGCCGTAATAGACGCGCATAAGCTCGTCCGTTTTTTTGACCGCGAAATTTTGCCGCGGATGATAGAACCAGCCGGGTCTTATCGACACGTCCGCTTCGGCGGGATACCAGATAAATTTGTCAAAGCCGCTCAAAAATTCACGACTGCCCATATCCTCTCTCAAAACGTCCTCGCACCTCTTTAAGGCTTGCGTTTTTTTGAAGTTTTGTTTGCCGAAATCGAATTCGGGCACGACGTTCCATTCGGACTCTCTCGCCCGCCCCTTTTCGTTGCCCACCCACCTCACGTCCGGCGCGCAATTTGAAAGAATGATATCGGGCTGATATTTGAGGGCGGTCGCGTAAATCCGCTCGAAATCGTATTCCTGTTCGGGCTTGCCGTCGAGCGCCGCGCCGCAAGCGCCGTCTATCCACAGCATAAAAATTTTGCCGTACCCCGTCAGCAGCTCCGTCAGCTGCCGTATATAGAAATCCGTATATTTATCGGCGCCGTAAAGAGGGCAGTTCCTGTCCCACGGCGAGAGATATATCCCGAATTTCAAGCCGTATTTTTCGCACGCCGCGCTAAGCTCCGCGACAACGTCGCCGCCGCCGTTCTTATACGGCGAGTTTTTTACGCAATGCTCCGTGGTCTCCGTCCGCCAAAGACAAAAGCCGTCGTGATGCTTGGCGGTAAGGACGACTCCCTTCATTTCCGCAGCCTTTATTGCGCGGCACCATTGCTCCGCGTCGAGCCTTTTCGGATTGAATACGGCGGGATTTTCTCTACCCGTGCCCCATTCTCTGCCCGTGAAGGTGTTCACCGAAAAATGCACGAACGCGTAAAAGCCGATCTCTTGCGCGAGCTTTTGTCTGCGGTTCGGCGTAACCGACGTATAAATGTCCGACATAACATAATTTCTCCGAATTTTTTTATTTTTTTATTCTACGCGGGGGAAACCTTTCGTGAACAAAAGGTTTCCCCCGCGCCCCTTTCTAAAAAACTTCTATATTTTACAGCCCTTACGGATTTAAAGCGAGAGAATACGGTCGTTGATTTTTCGCCTAAACGGAAAAGGTTCTTCCCAGTATTCGGCAATGCGGAAAACGGTTCTTTTTTTCGCTTTACGGCGAAAAAATCGGCATTAAAACCGCGCGATTCCGATTCATAACGGTCATAGGCGCGCCGCGCTTTTACGGCGGGAGCCACGGCACGAGGACATGATAATCAAGTGTCGGTTGAAACTCCTTTTTATTTTACTTAAAAATGATTACTCTTTTATTTTTCGTGTTTTTTATTTTCATATAAATAATACCGGTTTTTTTCGGCATACTAAAAGCATTATGAAAAATTTTTATGATTACGGCAAAAATATCAATTCTCAAGGCTTTGATAACGCCCAAAACGACGCGGTTTTGAAATTCCGAAAAAAATCGGCGCGCGGCGGCGAAAACGACGCTATGTTCAACCCGTCCGACGATTCGGCGGCGGTATTCGATTCCGGCTCGGGTTTCTCCCGCGACAGCGTCTATTCCCCCGCGTCCGCCGCGTCGGCATACGAAAACGACGAATCCGTTCTTGACGCGGGCTCGGGCTTCGACAACGCCCTCGGAAAAGCCGCCGCCGAACCGGCGGAAAACGGCGGTTTTTTACCGCGTGAAAACGCAAGTTCCGAGAATTTTGACGGCGGCTCCGCGAAAAGCCGAAATACCGTCTATTCGTTCGCCGCAAGCTCGCCGAATCCGTGGACGGAAGCCGATCTTCCGCCGCGCGAAGACGCCGAATTTTTTTACGGCTCGGAAAGCCCCGACGCGCGGAGTTTCGAGGCGGCGGTCTATTACGATACGGATGAAGACGAGGATTTCGCCGACTCCGGTAAATTCGGGAAAAAAGCGAAAAACTCAGACGGCGGCGATATTAACGCAAACTCGGATAAGACCGGCTCAAACGCTGATAACGGCAATACTGACATTAATACAAATTCCGATACTGCGGACGCAAGCGGTATAATATACGGACATGGTTCCGACGACGAATCCCGCGCGTCGCAAACCGCGCGAAAAATATTGTTCATTATAGGCGCGTCGGACGGAATCGGTAAGCATACGGCGGAGCTTTTTCTCGAAAAGGGCTACGCGGTATATAACGGCTCGCGCACGCCTTGCTACGCGGACGGCGTGAGAAATATAACTCTTGATGCCGCCGAGCCGACGACGGTAGATGCGGCGGTAAACGAAATCATCGCGCGCGAGGGGCGCATAGACACGCTGATTTATTCCGCGGGCTTCTCGCTGTCCGCACCTTTGGAACACACGGCGGAAAGTGATTACAGATACCTTTTCGAGGTGAATTTTTTCGGCTTTGCGCGCGCCGCAAAAAACGTAATTCCTCATATGCGGGCGGCGGGCGGCGGCAAAATAATCGCCGTAAGCTCTATGGGCGGCATATTCCCGATAGCTTTCGACTGCTTTTACAGCGCGAGTAAGGCGGCTCTCAATATGTTCGTAAAAAGCCTCGCTATAGAAGTGGAGCCTTACGGTATAAAAGTTTCCGCGCTAATGCCGGGCGGGACGGCGACGGGCTTCACACGCAAGCGCAAGATTTATCCGCCCGCCCTCGCGGGCATATATGAAAAACAGATATCGAAAGCCAACGCCGCGCTCGCCGACGACGAACGGAACGGTATGCCGCCCGTAAAGGTCGCCGCCGCGCTGCTTGCCGCCGCCGAGAGCGAAAATCCTCCGCATACCGACGCGGTTGGCTTAAAAAACAAGGCGCTCGCCGCCGCCGACAAACTTCTGCCCGAAACCCTGACGGCGATGCTCGTGAAAACCAAATATCACCAACAACGCTGAACGATTATTTTCTTAATATTTTTTATATTTTTTAAGTTTACGCGGGGGAAAGCCTTTTGTTTACAAAAGGCTTTCCCCCGCGCCCCTTTCCAAAAAACTTCGACGTTATAAAATTCTATAGTTTTCACATTAGACTTGTTCAATAACCACCGATATTGTAAATAAGTGCATGGGAACAAATGAGGGATGCATAAAAAGACTACGAGAAGAAGAGTAGCAAAGGTTATTCGGGGTGAAAAAGGGGACGTTTGAGCTTATGTTGCTTGCTCTAACCGAGGC
>JAISOS010000064.1 GCA_031275485.1 Clostridiales bacterium
GTCCGTGTCCGCGCCGGAGCAGTTGCCGATTTTCACAACGGTTTCAAGCATTTCCGCCGTCGGTATGGCAAGCACGCACTCTTTCGTTTCCATTAAAGTGCGGTAACTATAATCCCTCGGGCAACGCACCGCGCAAAGCGGGATTATTCTTTTCTATGTTAAAAAGCGCGGTATCTATTTTGAGCGCGATGTCGTTTTGCTTCGCATTCTCCATAATGAACGCCCATCGCGATTCGGGCGGCAAATAAAAAATATTGTCCGCCGTATAAAACGCCACGTTCTCCGCGAAGCGTTCTCTGCCGCTTGCGATAATCTCTTTGCGCTTTTCCTCGAACCTGTCGCTTGCGTATTTCAAAAATATGAGACTCAAAACGACGTGCTTATACTCGCTTGGCTCAACCGACCCGCGTAGCTTGTTAGCGGACTCCCATAGGGCTTCCTCTATTCGTTTTTCGTCTTTAACTGCTTTTGCCATTGTGTTCTCCTATAATTTCGTTGCAACTGATGCCGACGGCTTATTGTCGTTTCGTGCGTCAATCAAAACAATGTTTTCTTCCCCTTGTAGTTTCATTTCTTCAAGTAGTTTGCTTACGTTGTCGTACTCTTTTTGCGAAAAATACAAAATGACTTTTATTTGAAGTTTTGTTTGGTTTGCCGCCGCATATATTTCCATTTGATTTTGCAGATTACGACGCAAACTTTTACTGCTTGCTAACTTAAACTCAATTAGTGTTTTATCATTAGCCCCATCTGATATTTTATAATCTACGGGTCCACGTCCGTTGTTCACTTCGCTGTTCACGTCATATTTATCGTTATAACAAACAAGCCTAAACATAACGTGTAAGTCGCTTTCTCTCTTTATGGGATTCCCTTTATAGTAAAACACTTTATACCCATCGTTATTTTCAATAACTTGTTTTAGATACAGAACCCTATCTAATGCATCACGGTATGTATTTTGCGCCTTGCTGTAAAACGCCGTAGGTTTTAATAGTTCAACTAATTGCGGAACCTGCTCGATAAAAATCGCATTAACGGCGCTTGTTTCGTCTATATTTGCCGCGATAACCTCGTCGCCATGTTCCTCTTTGTTTAGAATATAATAGTCGATGATTTGCGGATATGCGATAATTGTGCGACTTGCCGCGAGCTCTTTTTCTCCCTTTGGCGGTTCTTTTTTAGGGTCGTGAGTAAGAAAGCTATCAAAATATTCGTTTATTTGAAAGCGCAAGGCATCATTTTCCACTGCCGGCAAAAGCCGTTCAAAATTAGATATTAAGTCTTTTCTATTTATCCACGTATCCTCGTAGCGTAGAATGTCCATTGGAGTTAACAATACATAGTCGCGCTGAAAAAAGGCAAAACGTATTGCCGTGCTTCCCACGCTTTTGTCGTGTAATTAAACACCGCTTTATCAATACTACATTTTCTACAATGCCTTGCATCTATATTATCAGCCGCAAATTTTTGTGTGTATTCCGCCAAATATCCTTTGATTAAATTGGCGACAAAGTCGCTAATGCAATCTTTTCCAACGCCCTCTTTTATTAGACATAGTTTTTCCAAATGGGTGCCTTGCGTTATTTGTTCGTTACCAAATTGACTAAAAATATCTCTTAACGAACTGCTAAGTGCCACCGCAAAATCGCGACCTAAGCCGCGTCCCGAATTTCCCACTAAACTAAACCCAAGCCACGCCTGCTTGACTTCGGGAAACCTAAACCACGCATCTAACATTCCATTGCTTATATTTCGCCCTGTTACGTTATCTCTAAGAAATACCAAATATTTGATTATTTCAGAGTGCAGTGATTTGTATGTTTCGCTCTCGCTGTTGAATAGCAAAAAAGGGTCAATAAATAACGGTAAGTCATTTATTAGGCTTATATTGAACGCCCCGTATTCACTAAGGACTTCATTGTCGATTTCAAATATATCGCTAAAATACATTATCACTGCCCTCTATATTTAACCTTGATTTTTAATTATTCGCCACGCGCCGCCCTTGGTGCCGCCTCTGCGGTCAATGAAGCCGCCCTCGCGCAGTTGCTGAATATTGCGTTCAATCGACCTAACGGTAACGCCTATCGCCTCGGCGAGTTCGTCTGCCGTGACATCGTTGTTTGCGGTTATAAGTTCAAGAATGCGGCGTTGCGTCTTGGTTGTTTCTCCGACGTTTCCCCGATGTTTTCCCGACGTTTCACCGACGACGTTTTCGTTGGGCGCATCTATCAGCTCACCGTCCGCCGTTATCTTTTTTCCGTAGTTTAGGTTCGGAAGCGTTACGATAAACGACTGCGGCGTGGAGTAAAACGTCGGCTTTTTATCGGCGGGATAACCGGCGCATATTTTTGTTAAACCGCTTCCTCTGCGCTCCATGAAATGCATACGGCTGAAAATATCGCAAAGGGTCGGGTTTCGGCGGGTAGACGCGACGTTGCTTATATCTAAATCCTGTATACGCCGCCCGTCGACCATTGCGCCGGGTGAAACGATTTCGGTGCGGTCGTCATACATATCGATGTGAATTTCCGAGCCTTTGATAATGTACTCGCGGTGCACGATAGCGTTGACTAACGCCTCCTTGACCGATTCGGACGGATAGTCGGGGAATTCCTCGCGCCAGTTCGGCGTTTTGCGCCACATAACGGCGGAATTGCGCCTGACGAAGCCGAGCCCCTCGTTGAGCAGTTTTATAATATTGCCCTCGTATTCGGCATCGTCTTTCGCCTCGAACCTCGACGTTTTCGTCAGTCCCGTCCAACGGGTGCAGAAAATGCGCGAATTAAAAACTAAATGTTGGTCGGCGAGCATTGCGCCCGCATATGTCAAATTCTTGTCGTCAAACAATAGCCCGAAAGAAATATAATCGCGCGGGCGTTCTATGCGCGAGCCTGCTTTCTCTCTGTATGTCGCCTCGAACTGCGTAAAGCTATAATCGGCAAACGCCTTGTTCGAGTTCAGCGCGTCGAACGACTGGTGCGTGCCTTTCAGCGTCAGCTCCATTAGAATGTTTTGCGTCGCGGGTACGGATTCATTGCCCATGCGATAGTACGCCTCTTTTCCACCGTCGCCAACGTAATGGTACGGCGTACTCGCCCCGCTCGGAACGCGCAAATGCAAAACGTCTTTCCCTTCCGCGTTTATGGTTTCAAGCACGACCGTAACGCTCGGCTCTATCCGTACTTTTATAAACTCGCTTATCTTTTCCGAGTCGGTTTTAATATCCGCCAAGCCCGCAACCTCGCCGTTATCCTTAACGCCGAAGTAAATGCTTCCGCCGAGCCCGTTTGCGAACGCGCTGACCGACTTCAACCAGCTTTTCGGTTTATTGACCTCCAAAAACTCTTTGAAGTCGTGCTCCGTCGTTTCGGCTTTCAAAAAAGAAAATATATTTGCCATATCATTTCACCTCGTCGGGAAACTTGATTCCCCGCTTATCACAAAATTCCATAAAGCTCCGCCGTGTAGGCAAGCTCGGCTCAGTCTTTCTGTTTTCCAAGCGATTGCACGTCCCAAAACTAATGCCTAACTCATGCGCAAGCATTTCTTGGCTCATTAAGAGCTTGTCGCGTACAAACCTCAGCTTATCTGCAAAATCCATAGATTCCTCCATAGTGAAAATTTCCAAATTCTCACCTTGCCGTCGATATATCATCATTATAACACAACAAAACGAAAAACACAACTATATTTGCGTGTCCGCCTTGTGTCCGAATTGTAAAAACACGCCGCAGTCTTTTACTTTGAGTCGCCATATATTTTGCTTATATATTTTACCACGGCGAAAGGATTTTTCGCAGTACGCGTATAACGGAAACCCGCCGCGCCGTCTAAACGCAAAACACGCGCCGAGGTTTGCCCCGTGGCGCATGTTCTGTGCTTGTTCGTATTCTTTTCCGTCTGTATCGTAAAACCGCACACGGCTTAAACCGTGCCGTTTATGAAGCGTTGGCGCGGGCAGTCGGGCTTGCTCGGGATAGTCATTTGAATTACGCCCGTTCTCGCTTGTGCCGCTACCGCCGTGCGAATTGTATTTCGAGGTTAAAGTGTTCGGCGATTTCCGCTCGGCTTCGCGGTATCGCGCAGAACGCTTTTAGCGTTTCAGCCGTGAGCATGGGCGCGTCGATTTCCCGCGTCGTGTATTTTTGCCGTCGGCTTGACGATCCTATGCTCGGGATCGTTAAATGCAATCTGCCTCTGTCGACAAGCGGCGGTATGTGCGTCCACGAGTCCCAACTCGATAAACCGAAGTGTTCGTTTATCTCGGCGCGGCTCTTCGGCTCGGCGCAGAATTCAAGGATTGCCTCGTCCGTCGGAATTGAGCCCGCCGCCGTCGCGGCTACGAACCTTTGGTTTTTGCTCATTTCTTGGTTCGGCAACGTCATCTTCAGCTTACCGCACGCCACGAGCGGAGTTGTATATTTGTCCGCTATCCATTGGTAGCAATTCCGTGATATTTGTAAGAAGTCGGCTATTTCGCCCCGCGTTCGCGGTATCGCGCAAAACCCGAGTAACGCCTCTTCCCTCGTTAAATTATCGTCCGTCTTGCTCTTTGTCTGCAAAATGTCCGTTTTAGGCGGCTTTATATACGGAAATCGCTCCGTGATATAGCTGTAAAAAGGTGTTCGTTTGCGTCGAGACACGCACATATATAACGACGTTTTTGGGCGAGTCGTCCCTAAAAAAATCTTTGCGTTCGCGCCCCGGCAAACATTCCACGTCTATGCCCGTAGCCGTGATATGCCGCTTTCGCGCTTTTTCTCTTTGCCTCTCGGCTTTTATGCCCGGGGCTTCATCGTCAATCATATAGTTCCTCCGATACGGTAAATCATATCGCTATAGTTTTACTACGTTCAAAGGTTTGTGGGAGAGCACTATTTTACCCTATTTTCGCTCAAATCGGCGTTTTTCGGTTACTATTTTACCCTATTTTCATTTTAGGGCACCGTTTTACCCCGTCTGGTAAGACAAATGTTTTCGTCTATGTAAACGGCACTTCTTTCAACGTGAAATTAGCCGCGACGTGTATGTCGTCCGCTCCGTCTTTCGTCAGCCGTCCGCATATGTGGACGGCGTACAACGGCACTTCCGCAGATTCCGCAAACGTTATCGTAGGAACGCCTAACGCGTCCTCGCCCGTGCCGTCGTCGAACGTATATCCTCGCCCTCGGTTAATACGGCGTGCTCCGCGCTTCCCCCGCCGCCCGCAAATTTACACGCGCTACCGCTCGATAACAACATTTCGCCGTCAAAGGCTTCCGCCGTAACCGTGACGACGCCGTCGTCGGACACGCTCGCTGGGATAGGCGTATTCACGCCGTTTTCGCGATTGAACGCTACTATATACCCCGTGCCGCCGGTTCGGCATGTCGGTCGCACCAAAAGCGGACGCGAACATTTCGTATAAGTGCGAATAAGTTATGCCTGCGGTAGCACTATCGTTTTAAGCTTTTTTTGTGGCGCACGGCAGTATTTTCTCAAGCCATCTACAAAGTCCGCGCTGTCGCCGCCGTAGTAGGGCGTTTGCTTTCTGCTCCCGAAATCACTAATTACGTTTATGTGTAAAAATGTAGAAATGAAAACACAATACGCCTCTTGGTCTTTATTCCGAAGTAAGTAATCGCCGGAGTGCCGCGCAACGTCGGTTCCATCTCCATTCGGCGTTGGTTCTTGCCGTCGGCAAGCATAATCTCGATTAAAAGCGTATGCTTCGGGTAGTCGGTCGTCGCCTCATATTTTATGTTAAATCCTCGCCGCCGCCCTACGCATGCGTTTTCGGCAGTAGAGGTCTGCGTCAAGCGATAAATTCATCGATTCGAGTATATTAGCCCGCCGCTCGCTTATGTTGTACCAAATAACGCCGACGATATACTCAAAAGCGGATTATAAGCCGCCCGATTTTCAGCGTTTTTATGTTTTGACGCGTTGCCGGCAACAACATAGCGAATCAACCCGAAGCGTATTTCCTTTGTGTCCACATAAGCGACTTCATCTCCCCGATTATACCGATAAACGTTAAATCCTTGTCCAAAACGTACAAATATATTTTTTTCCTGAAATGCAAAAGCGACGTTTTTTTTGTAACGTCGCTTTTGCTAACCTTTGATATTCAATTACCTTAACGGCTCTTAATTCGCCGCCTCTTTGTTCGGGTAAAAAACGCGCTAATCTAAACCCAATAACGCACCTATCCGCTTCGCCATATCGACGGACGGCGAACGGTCGCCTTTCGCAATTCGCCCGATATACGCTTTATCCACGCCTAATATTTTCGCCACCTGATATTTTGTATATTTCTTTTTCGCAAGCGCGTCCTCGAACGCTCTCGATACTCCCGAACTTTTGTAATATAAAATATCGTCTTTGCCGTCGGCTTCCACAAGCATAACCAAATCGCTGTCCTTGCCGTGTTTTACTTTGCTTACTTCCGTCGGACGCGGCGTCTCGCTTCATATCGTCAAGGTATAAGCGCAAAGCCTCTCTCGCGTACTTGCGCGCCTCCTCGACGGTTTCGCCCTGCGTAAAGTAGCCGGACAAGTCCGGAAAATATACCGTGTAACCGCCCTCTTCCGCCGCCTCGAACACCGCCGGATATATTCTGTAAACCATAATCGCCCTCCTGACCTGACTATAAATATATTTTTCCTTATCCTTTACTTTTTTATTCCCGCTTCTTTTAAGATGCCTTGTTCCGTGCCTTTTTTTCAAGTCCCCGCTATGCATCGGGACGATTGCCGTGCAGATCTTAGTTCCGTTCCGACGATATCGTTCCCCGTTACGAGCGCATTTGTAACGCCTGTTGTCACTCCCGTTTACGGCGTGGACACGGTTGACAACGCATACTAGACCGAGATCTCGGTTGGGGTAACGGGCGCGTTGTTAAGCGGCGCGAGGGCGTTCGGTATAGCCGCATATTCGGAGGAGTATAATTACGATTTTGAGGATTTTTCGACGTTAAGTTGTCAAATAAAAAACGATAAAAAACCTAAAAAAAAGTAAAAATTGAAAGTGTACTTTCAAAAAGGCTTTCCTTTCCTCATTTTTTTCCGCGTTTAACTTTTATTTTTTTGATGGCGAAAGCAATCAGGCGCGCCGCGCCCAGAACGATTAAGAACACGCCGAAGAAGCGTTTCAGAATCGCCGCGTCGGTTTTCAGGGACAACAGCGCGCCCGCCGCCGAGGTCACGACCGCGCCTATCAGCATAGGCGGGATTACGGATTTTTCCAATAGCTTATTTTTTATATGAACGACGAGAGCGGCGACCGCCATAGGTATAAAGGCGGCGAGATTAACGCCTTGCGCGGCGTGCTGGGACGTATCGGTAAAAAAAGTCAGCAACGGAATCAGTAGCGTTCCGCCGCCCATACCCATTCCGCCCAAAATCCCGCCCGAAATCCCGATGAGAATATAAAGCGCATATTTCATACAAAAAAAACCTTTCCTTTTCTTTTTTAAGACTATGCGTCTCAAACTCCCTTACCTTCGGAGTATTGCAAATTAGTTTTATTTTTTTGTTCGCGGTATTCCGCGTCGTACTTGGCTTTTTCCTCGGGAGTAAGCGCGGCGAAAAACTTATTTTTGGTCTCGAAAATGACCTTTGCGAGAGCGGGAAGAGACATCTTTTTTATTGCGCCGAGGTCTTTTTTCTCGCCGTTCATGCCGTATATCGCCTCAACTACCAGCATTACGCGCATTTTATAGAAATCCACTCCGTAATCGTCCGCCATTTTTTCGATTTCCTCTTTGGAATACTTTGTGACGACGGGTTTTTTGATTATATTCCGCTCAAAAAATTCTATATGATAATCATTCAGGCTCTTATATGCGTTTCCGAACGGCTTAGCGGCGGTCGCCGCCTCAACGGCCGCAATATTTGAAACCGCGCTTTGCGTCTTAAAATTTTGTCTCTTTGACGCGGCTTCCGCGAAAGTTTTGTCTAAGGGTTTTTTATCGGTATGCGGCTTATTTTCGGGATTACATTCGGGACAATTCTCGCATTTAGGACGCGATTCGTTCAGTTCGTTTAACGCGGTTTCCGTGATTTTGCCGTCGTTAAACGATCCGCTTGACGCGGTTTCCGCAAATGTTTCGTTTAATGTTTTTTTATTCGGACGCGCCTTAGGCATGGGATTACATTCGGGTCCCGTTTCGCGATCCCCGCGCGGGTCTCCGGACTCGTCCGCAGTTTCCGCGACAAGCGATTTATTCGAGAGCGCCGTATCAAACGGCTTATTCAAGATTCCCGCGACAAACGGTTTCGCCGCAATTTCCGCGATCGCCGAATTATTTAATGCGGCATACACGGTTTTTTCCTCGTTTAACGTCTTTTGGAACAGCCTCAGCACGGGGTTGAAGCCGAAGCAGGTCAGCGTCAAAAAAAATACGGTCATAAGTTTTTTCATCATATCACTCCTTATTAAAAAAAGATTTTTCCGATTTTGCAAATAGTATTTCCGATTCGCCGACAGATTATGTAAAAAAGTTTTAAAAAGCCGCGACGCCGAATATATTATTTAAAAAAGGCGGGAAAAAGATTCTGCGGACGGCGGGGGAAAAAGCAATGAACAGAAATAAAAACGAAAACAAAAAAAGAATAACGGCAATAGTTTCCCTCGCGGTTTTCATATTCGCGGGACTGTCCGCCGCCGCCGTAATTTTCATTACGGACACGCGGACGGATTACGCCGTATCGGCGAGCCTCGACACGGAGAGCATGACGCTTCAAACCGTAACCGCCGTAAATTACAAAAACGATACGGGCGCAACGCTGAACGAAATCAAATTCAACCTGTACGCCAACGCCTTCCGCGAGGGCGCGGCGGTCAAACCGTATTTCGAGAGCGACTTGAAAATATCCTTTCCCGACGGTATGAATTACGGAGAAGCGACGGTCAAAAGCGTGAGGTCGGGCGGTAACGCGCTGAGCTATTCCGTGAACGGAAAGGACAAAAACGTATTGACCGTCGCGCTCGGTAAACCTCTCAAAAATCGCCTTTCGGCAAAAATAGAGATAGCCTGCGATTTGCGGCTACCGAAAACCAATATGCGGCTGGGCTATTACGGCGGAATTATAAATCTCACAAATTTTTTTCCGTCCGTCTGCGTATTCGAGAACGGCGCGTTCACCGAGTGTCTGTACCTCCCGACGGGCGACCCGTTTTACAGCGAGACCGCCGATTTTAAGGTGGAATTACGGACGGACGGAGACTACAAGGTTGCGCATTCGGGAGATTTAAAATCCGAAAAAACCGAGAACGGCGGCAAAATTTTTAAATTCGAAGGTAAAAAAATCCGCGATTTCGCGCTTGTCCTTTCGGAAAGTTTCGTCGTCAAAACCGTAAAAAGCGGCGGCGTAACGCTCAAATATTTCGCCGAAGCCGGAAGCGGTGCGGAGAACGCCGAAACCAAGCTTGCGGCTACGGAAAGCGCGCTGAATTTTTTCGGAGATTACTATTTTAAATATCCGTATAAAACCTATTGCGTCGCGGAAACCTACCTCGCGGCGGGCGGCATGGAATACCCGAATCTCTCGCTGATTTCACGCGATTTGAAAGAGGCCGATAAGGACACGGTCATCGTTCACGAGACCGCGCATCAGTGGTGGTACGGCATAATTGGAAACGATAATCTGAATTACGCGTGGATGGACGAGGGACTCGCCGAATTTTCCGTCGAATTATATTTCGCGAAAAACGGCAGAACGCTGAAAGCTAACGAATACCGGCATTTCAATCTGCGCGAATCCCGCCGTTTTGACGAGATTATACGCGATTTAGGCGGCTCGCCCGTTATGGAAAAGTATTTGGGCGATTTCGTCTCGAATTACGAATACGTCGCCGTAACGTACAGTCGAGGGCATCTGCTGTTCGCCGACGTTTACGAAACCTTAGGCGACGAAAATTTCCGCAAGGCTATGCGCTATTACGCGAAAAAAAATAAATACCGCATAGCGCGAAAAAACGATATGCTTGACGCGTTTAATAAATACGCGGACGGCGATATGCGAACGCTTTTCGGAGAATGGACAAATTTCAGTAAGAAATATTAATGGGCGGAATTCTGAAAATATGCGATGGAAACTTTTTTTGCACAAGGTCTCCCGCGCCCCTATCCAAAAAACTTCGGTATTTTTTTATTATAGCCGTTACGAATCGGAATTGCGCAAAGATAAGCGTTGAATATTTTATCGTAAACGGCTGGAAGGTTCTTTTTCGTATTCGCGCGATTTTTCAAACGTTATCTTATCTCCTGCGCGTGATACCACCAAAACGGCTTAGATAGTTGCCGACGGCGTCCGCCGCATTCGACATACATGTAAGACTCGGTATCGCGGATTTCACCTTGTCCGCTCTTTCGGCAACGCTTAAGCTCGTCTGTATCTTGTGTTTGAACGCCTTTCTTGTCCCATGTTTTAAGAAACGCGCCGTATGTCCCGGTAATGTTGGATTCAAACGGAACGCTTTCAATAAGGCAAACCAACAGATGTTTAATACTAAATGCCGGTAATAAAATTATCGGTTTTCCACTTCTCAATCGTTTCGCGAATGAAATCAATTCGCCGCGCGGTTTCCTCAGAAAAACACATTCTGCCCGCCTCGCCCGCAGGAGAATATTCTCTCCCGCAAAAGCCGCGCTGAAATTCTGCCGCGTTAATGTCGGCGGTTTCAAGAGATACGTAAACGGGTCGGTTATGCCAACAAGCCTAAGCGTTTCAAATCCTCGGTATCTCGTTGACCTCCACCGTAGCGGCGGACAAAATATGAAGCGCAATACAAGATGTCGTTTGAGATAATCTTGTAATCGTTCTTAAAGTAGTGCGACACGCTCTCCGTTCCAGAAAAAATAACGTATAACTCACATCTTACAATATTCTTATCTTAATAGTTTAATCGAAACGGGCTTAAAAGTCAAAATAGATGACAGCGATTGATTTGTAAATTCATAGATATATTATTTTTTTACAGTGTAATATTGTCACCCTCTGCGGTTGTTTTCTCGCCGTAAGGCTTGTCAATTTTTAATTTATACGCCGCTATCAAACGGTTCAGTTTCGGCATTGCGGAATGACTGCTCTCCAAGCGAATTCTATTTGTAAGGTAAAACGTATCATATTTATTGACTTTTAACTTTACCGTATGTTATACTGCTATTATCACACAAATAATATACTTATGCCGCCTGCGAGGAGTACCGTTTTACAAAGTCGCCGACCTCGGCGCATGGACGGTCATTTGAAACAGGGGCAACAAAAAGTCTTTTGCCCCGATATATAAAGCGGAACGGTAAGGTATGCGACAACCTCAAACGCGATCCGCTCTAAACGGGCTTCCTGCGGTAGGCTCTCTATGGCGTGACTTATGGCTTACCGCATGAATAAAAAACATTGTAACACGTTGACCGTAGGCGCGGACGTGCCGGACGAGGAAATCCAGCGGCAGATTGGGAACAGCCACGACCTTATTAAGCCGAAAGCGAGGAAACGTAGATGAAATATATGCAATCGTTGATAGCCGTAGCGGATTTGGAGCGCTCGAAAACGTTTTACAAGAAGTATCTCGGCTTGGACGTTGTGACAGACTTCGGGGCGAATGTTACTATGACGGGCGGTTTGGCTCTTCAATCGCTCGAAACTTGGAAAGAGTTCATTGACGGACGTTATGTGTCGTTTAGAGGAAATGATTCCGAACTTTACTTTGAAGAGTATGACTTTGATGGGTTTCTCGAAAATATCGGCGATTTAGAACTTGTTCATCCGCCGAAAGAACACCGATGGGGACAGCGTGTCGTGCGGTTTTACGACCCTGACGGTCACATTATTGAGGTCGGCGAAAATATAACGGCGGTGGCACGGCGTTTTATCTCAAGCGGTATGAATACTACCGAAATCGCCGTCCGTATGGACGTGAGCGAAAAATATGTGATAGCATTGCTGTCAATAAGGCCTGCGTTGATTTTATAAGCGCCGTTCAGGAGTTTTGTCAAATGAAAATAGATAATGCTCCGAATAGTTAAAACTTTACCATAAAGGTAGCGGCAATCCTCGACAGGCGAGTGGGAAAAAGAACACTTAAACGTATCGCAGGCTCCGGAGAGTATACCGGATTTCCGAATCTGGTTCGGCAGTTTTACAAATT
The DNA here is from genome assembly GCA_031275485.1 of Clostridiales bacterium. GTDB lineage: Bacteria > Bacillota > Clostridia > Christensenellales > JAISNN01 > JAISNN01. The sequence continues at coordinate 12,142 of JAISOS010000064.1, forward strand.
GCGTTTGAAAGCGGAGAACTTGGGGTCCTTTTCATTTTGTGTCAAGCGAAGATTGCCTATGTACGCAGGCAATCTATATGCAAATTTAACGATCTGCCAAGGCGGGGGCATTTTAGTATTTTATTAATAGATATAGTTATTTCGTCAAAATCAGACGGCTTCGCGCGTTTTGGAAGCCGTCTTTTTCTATGCTTTCGGGTTGTTTTCGGTATTGCTTTTGGAACGTCCGCACGTTTATTTTTTAGCGTTTTGATTTGAATAAATAAAAACTACTTTTAGACGCGACTTTAGAAATCAAAAATAATTCAAACTTTCTCTTTTTCCCCTACTTCAAACGATAAAGGCAAAAAAAATTTCTCTAACATAAATAAAACGGCGGCGAGGTCTCCCGCGCCGCCTTACCCGCCCAATTAAATGGTTTCGGCTACCTTTTATTTCAATTTTTTGCGTCGCCTTACTTTCCTTCCGTCGGTTTGCGCTTTAATCCTCCGCCGCACGCGCTTCACAGTCGTTGTAATTCGCCCGAACAGGCGAGCGGCGCAAAAGAGTATTTCAAAAAGTTAAAGCAAAATCGCTTAGCCGCGTAAACAAAGACGCCGTAACGCCGTAGTCCAACACAGAAATACGCAAGCGGCAAGGTCTTTCCGCCAAGCTACCCGTAATAATTCACTACCGAAACGGACTGTTCGGTTCTCTTTTTTATGCGGCAATTTTTTTAAATCCGCGTTTTTTCGCAAATTGGCGTCCACGTTTCCAGTTTGTAAACGTCCGCGTCGGCTTCATCGCCGTAATATTTCTTGCGTTCGGCAATTTTTCTAAAGCCGTGTTTTTCATATAAAGTTTTTGCCGCCGTATTGTCGAAACGCACTTCCAAAAATACCGTACCCGCACCGACGGATTTTAGGTATTCTATGATAAAAAACAGCATTTCTTCGGCATAACCATGCCTTCTAAAAGCGTTATCGGTGGCTATTCTAAGAATTTCGCCCTCGCCGCATACGGAACAAAGAGTATTTTTCTTGATTTTTTCGCCGCAATCCCCGCCTTTGCAGTATTCGGTGCGAATAGAATTATTTTCCGCAACCTTTTCAAGTTTTGCGTCGCGGCAACCGCCGAGGCGCAATACCGGACCGCGCAGACAAGCATAAGAAATTATACCGCCGTCCATACCGGCATCCGAAACGAACACGGCGGCATGCGGATTATTCAGTTCGTCCGAAAGCATATTTTCATTCCATGCGTCGGAAAAATTTTCTCTTTCGAGGGCGGCAAGCCGCCCGATATCCGAAAATTCGGCTTTTCTTATCATTTTTTAATTTCAACCGTAATTATTTTTTTATTCGCGGCGATTTTTAAAGCCGTATTTTTATGCCGCTTACGCGGCGGATTTTTTTAAAAGGCTTTGTTAAATTTAAATCGCAAGAATATCAAACTTATTAAATCTCCCGCAAACTTGAAAAAAGTCAGCGCGCTTAAATATAGCCGTCATGAATCGGCGTTGAGCGAAGATAAACGTCGAATTTCCTGCCGTAAAGTACGAAAGGGGGGCGCTAAAAAAATACCCCCTGCTTATCCGCCCGAAAACTTTTGTTCCGCCTGAGATTTTTTCATATAAAACGGGCGGATTTCGCTTCCGTATTCTCCCCGCGCGATTTTATCGCGCACAAGCCCGACAATGCCGTCTATATAATACTCGTTTTCATCGCGGAAAAATTTATTCTCATAATTCGCGGCAAGCTCTTTCGGCAGAACGAAATATTTTTTTTCGCCGTTTTGTTCCTGCAAGGCGTAATAATCGTGTCCGTTGTCTATGAGGCATATATAATTGCCGCCGCCGCGCAAGCCTTTAGAATAAGCCAAAACCTCCAAGGCGTCCATGGAAACTAACCTTTTCGACAACGCGCGCGCCATTGCCGTGAGCGCGCACGCGCCGATTCTTATCCCCGTATACGAGCCGGGTCCTACGACGCCCGCAAAATAGTCTATGTCGCGCACGGAAAGCTCCGCTTCGCCGAAAAGCTCGTCGATATGGACAAATAACAGAGCGGAATGCCGTCCGCCCGCCCGCAGACTTTTACGCGAATAAATTCCGTCGTCCTTCACAAGAATAGTCAAGAGAATGTCTCTCGTGCCGTCCACAATCAACGCGTTCATAAGCCGCGGCGCCTCCCGATTTTTTTTATTTAACGGCAATGTTTATTTTGCCTTTTATCCGGTTCTTTATTTTAAGCGGCGACTCCCGTTTACGTTTCTCTAAGCGGCAATTTTTTACAACGAAAATTTTAATTTACCGCGCGATTAATAATACTATACCGCCGTAGATTAAAAAAATACGCCTTTATTTCGCCGATAATTTTAATTTCATCGCGCGCCAATCCCCGTCGCTTATTTTGTCCGTAATTTCAAATCCGTTTTTCGCATAGTGCACGGCGACTTCGTTTTCACGTTCGTTTATGATTCCGGATATTATCAGCGAGCCGTCCTTTTTCAGCCGCCGTTTCGCGGCGCGGGAAAATCTTATCAATATATCGGCGGTCAAATTAGCGGTTATAACGTCGGCCTTTCCTATTTCCGTTCTTTGCGGCGCGGCGCTTTTTTCCGCGTTATTTCCTATATTAAAATTCGCGGAGTTTGCCTCCGCTTTTCCGTCGATTTCAATTTCCGCGCCGTCTTTTCCGGTTTGCCGCAATCGGTCGTTTCCGCCTTTGCTCTCACGATTTTTCGCGGAGTTGGATTCCGGGTTTTCCTCGCCGAAATCCGACAATAAATCCGCCCGTTTTATCTCCGTTCTATCCGACACACCGTTTCTTTCCGCGTTCTTTTTCGCCGTAAAAACTGCGGCGGGATCAATGTCGGTCATAAACGCATACGCGCCGAGCGCCGCCGCGGCAATACCCAAAATGCCGCTTCCGCAACCGACGTCGAAAAGAATTTTATCTTTCAAATCGACGCTCTGCATAAGCTCCAAGCACATTTTCGTCGTCTCGTGTTCGCCCGTTCCGAACGCCATTCCGGGTTCAAGAAAAAGCGCCGTAAGCCCGTCCTTCCTCTCGTTTTTCAGCCATTCGGGAATAATCCGGATTTTGCCCACGACAATCGGCTTATAATATTTTTTCCAATTATTCGCCCAGTCCGAATCGTCGATTTGTTTAGCGGCGATTTCCAGCGAGCCGCACTGAGGAAAATTCGCTCTCAAATTTTCGAGCTTTCCGCTCAGTTCGACGGCTCTCCGCAGATATTCCTCCAAAGGAAAAAAGCCCGCGACTTTCACGGTTTCGTCGGCGTTTCCGAGCAATTCGGAGTCAGCGTAATCCCAATAGAGTCCGTTTTTTAAGACGTCGGTTACGTCCCGCTTGTCTATAACCGAAACGCCCTGACAGCCCATAGAAAAAAATATTTCGGACACTGCGTCCGCCGCCTCGTGAGCGGCGCGGATCGTAATCTCCGTCCATTTCATATATTCGCCACCGTTTTTTATTAGAGTCTTACGGCATCGTTCCGCAACCTTGTCGCTCCGACGGACGGAAAATACTTCAAGCCGCACAGTATTTTGTAAATCGGCGTTTCTCGCAATACTTCGAGTAAAAACACCGTATTGTTTTTTGCGTTTTTTCTAATATATTTTGCGATAATTAAATTTCCTTTATATTTTCCAAATACGCTCTTTGCGTCGGATATTGGCTCTGCCCGAGAGAACTTTCCAAGCTTCTCAGCGCGTCCTTTTCCTTAGACGATAAATTTTTCGGTATTTCCACGATTATTTTCACATACAAATCGCCGCGCGACTCTTTCTTGAAATGCTTTAAACCGTAGCCTTTAATTCTGAATTGCTGCCCCGTCTGCGCACCCTCCGCAATCGTATAAGACACGGGCGCTTCCAATGTGGGTATATATATCTTGCAACCCAAAGCCGCCTGCGTCATCGTGATAGGCACGTCGATGTATAAATCCGAGCCCTTTCTGACGAACAACTTGTGCGGTCTGACGTTGATTATGACGATCACGTTCCCGTTCCTGCCGCCGTTCACGCCCGCGCTGCCCTGGTTATAATAGGTCATAATCTGTCCGTTATCTATACCGGCCGGCACGGAAATGTTCAGCGTTCTCAGTTTCTTCACCCTGCCGCCGCCGCTGCAAGTCTTGCACGGGTCGGTGATGATCTTGCCGCGCCCGCCGCATTGGTCGCAGGTCTTTGTCGTAGCCATCTGACCGAACGGCGTGTTCATCACATGACGCATGACGCCGCTGCCGCCGCATTTGGAGCACGTCTTGACCGCGCCGCTGTTTTTCGCGCCCGTGCCGCCGCAGTCCGGACAGTTTTCCACACGCGTGATAGGAATTTCTTTCGAGCAACCGAAAGCCGCCTCCTTAAAGGTCAGCGTGAGATTTAGCGAAATATCGTCGCCGTCGACGGCTCCGTTCTGATATTGCCGCGCCGCGCCGCCGAAAGAGCTGAAGATATTTGAAAAAATATCCTCGAAACCGCCCGTTCCCGCGCCGCCGCGCCAAAAACCGCCGCCCGATCCGCCGCCAACCTCGTCGCTTCCCGTTTGGTCATATTGCGTCCGCTTATTCGCGTCGCTCAGACAATCGTAAGCCCTTGAAATTTCCTTGAACTTGTCCTCGGCGGCTTTTTTTTCCGCGACGGACTTGCCCGAATAAAGATCCGGGTGATACTGCTTCGCCAGCTTTCTGTACGCGCTCTTAATCTCGTCCTCCGACGCGCTTCTGCTCACGCCGAGAATTTTATAAAAATCCTTTTCCGCCATACCGCCTCTTTAACGTGCTTTTTAAAGGAGTTTCGCGGGTTGAAACCTTTTGTTCGCATAAGGTTTCAATCCGCCCCCTTTCCCAAAAAACTTTCGGGACAATTTATATTTTTTAACAATTTCACATCGCCGCAACGCCGCGTAATTATTCTGATCTTAAAACAATTTACAGTCGCCTATAAACCGGAATTTCTCCGTTCCGTTTTAAAAAATCAAAGTTTTTGGAAAGGGGCGCGGGGAAAACATTTTATTCGCAAGGCTTTCCCCGCGTAAATTCTCTCATCCCCCCAAAAAAAAAATTCCGATTATTTAATGTCCGGCTCGTCGTTGATTGTTCCGTCCGGCGACACGCCGCCCGCCGCGTCCGTTCCCGCGCCTGCGTCCTGCCCCGCGTTCGCCGCCTCCTGCTGATACAGCTTGGTGAATATAGGATCCGAAACCTTGCCCAGTTCCTCGAGCGCCTTTTTAATTTCGTCTATATCGTCCGCCGCCGTCTTGGTCTTCGCCTCCGCAACCGCGTCCTCAAGGCTCTTCTTGTCCTCCTCGGACAGCTTGTCGCCGCTTTCCTTTACGAATTTTTCAATCGTAAATATGAGGTTCTCGGCGTCGTTTTTAGCGTCGATTAATTCTTTGCGCTTCCTGTCCTCCTCGGCATATTTCTCCGCGTCTTTCACCGCCTTATCTATATCGCTCTCGGAGAGGTTCGACGACGCGGTAATTGTGATGCTTTGAGATTTACCCGTACCCTTGTCCTTCGCCTTGACGCTGACTATGCCGTTCGCGTCGATGTCGAAAGTAACCTCGATTTGCGGAACGCCTCTCGGCGCGGGCGGTATGCCCACAAGCTCGAAGGTTCCGAGAGTTTTATTGTCCTTGGCGAACTCACGCTCGCCCTGCAATACGTGGATATCGACGGATGTTTGATTATTCGCCGCCGTGCTGAAAACCTGAGATTTGGTAGTCGGAATAGTGGTGTTGCGCGGAATGAGCTTTGTGCAAACTCCGCCCAAGGTTTCGATGCCGAGTGACAACGGCGTAACGTCCAAAAGCAACACGTCCTTTATCTCGCCGCCCAAAACGCCCGCCTGAATCGCCGCGCCGATAGCGACGCACTCGTCCGGATTGATACCCTTGAACGGATCCTTCCCCGTAACCTTTTTCACCGCGTCTATGACCGCCGGAATTCTCGTCGAGCCGCCGACAAGAATGACCTTTGATATATCGCCTACGGAGAGCTTTGCGTCCTTCAACGCCTGATTGACGGGATTAATCGTCGCTTGCACGAGATCCGCCGTCAGCGAATCAAACTTCGCGCGCGACAAATCCATATCGATATGGCGCGGACCGTCGCTACCCGCCGTGATAAACGGCAGATTTATATTGGTTTTCAACACGCCAGAAAGCTCTATTTTGGCTTTTTCGGCGGCCTCCTTTACCCTCTGCATCGCCATTTTGTCCTTTGACAGGTCTATGCCCTCTTTCGCCTTGAATTCCGAAACGATATATTCTATTATCTTGTTGTCAAAATCGTCGCCGCCCAGCCGCGTATTGCCGCCCGTCGCCAACACCTCGAACACGCCGTCGCCCAACTCCAAAACGCTGACGTCGAATGTGCCGCCGCCCAAGTCGTAAACGAGGATTTTCTCGTTTTTTGCGCCGTCCTTGTCCAGCCCGTAGGCAAGCGCGGCGGCCGTCGGCTCGTTTATGATACGCAAAACCTCGAGTCCCGCGATCCTTCCCGCGTCCTTTGTCGCCTGTCTTTGGCTGTCGGAGAAGTACGCCGGCACGGTTATGACCGCCTGAGTAACCTTTTGCCCGAGATATTTTTCGGCGTCTTCCTTCAATTTAGTCAGAATCATAGCGGAAATTTCCGGCGGCGTATACGTCTTATCGTTTATTTTCACCTTATAATTCGTGCCCATCTCCCTTTTTATAGACGAAACGGTATGGTCGGGATTGGCTATCGCCTGCCTTTTCGCGACTTGCCCGACAAGCCTTTCCCCATCCTTTTTAAAGCCCACGACGGACGGCGTAGTCCTCGAACCCTCGGCGTTAGCGATGACCGTCGCCTCTCCGCCCTCCATAATAGCGACGACGGAGTTTGTCGTTCCTAAGTCGATACCTATAATTTTTCCCATAATTTTACGCTCCTTGAATAATAGATTTTTGTTTTAAATATTCTTTTTAAGAGGAAAGGATTTTTGCGGAGAAACTCTTTTATAAGCAAAAGGTTTCCTCCGCGCCCGTTTCCAAAAAATTTTATCATTATAATTTTTATATAAACGAACGAGCGGTAAATCTTTTTTTTTGCCGCGCCCCTTCCCAAAGACGCGGAATCAAACTTACTTTTCAAAACTTCCGTCCGTATTTTCTCACGCGTTTCCCCTATTTCCGTAACAATTTTTTATACTCAATACCGTTTAGTATGTTTTTCCGCGCCGCGATTATTTTCGGATTACGGATTTTTACCGTTTTGTCCGCTTTATCAGACACGTTTAAACATTATTGGCGGCAAAATATTCGGCGATCCCTCCTATTTCGTACGTCCGGACGGCGAAACATTCGGTAATCTCCGCTACTTCGCGACTTTCACCATCGCGCATCTCAAAACCTTTCCGCCCATAGTATAGCCCTTTTGCAAAACCTCCGCGACGGTGCCGGACTCCGCGTCCTCCGTCTCGGCGATTTCCGCCGCCTCGTGGCGCGCCGGATCAAACGGCTCGCCCTTAGCCTCCATTTCCTTGACTCCGAACTTGGCGAACGTATCCGTCAGCCGCTTATATATCATTCGCACGCCCGCCCCGCTCTTTTCGTCCAAATATTTCAGCGCAAGCTCGTAATTGTCCGCAAGCGGAATAAATTCCTCTATAATTCCGGCGGTAACGCTTTCCCTTAAAGCCGCGTTAAATTCGTTGCTGCGCTTCTTGTAATTATCGAAATCGGCGGCGAGTCTGAGGTAGTTGTTTTTTAATTCCGCGTATTCCGCCTCTTTGGCGGCTATTTCGCTTTTCAGCGTTTCGATTTCGTCGGCGTTTTGTCTCAATTCCGCGTCCGTTTTTTCAATTTCCGGATTTTCCTTATCGTCTTCTCTTTTTTTCGGCATATTTCCCTCCTTTTTACCGAATTATACAAAATTATTCCCGATCAAAGCGCATTGCCGAATGCCGTGAGACGGAAAATACCGAATCCGTTTATATACTCCCCGTCGCGCAATACTAAGCCGCGCCGTATAGTTTCATTTCCGTTTCCCGATTTCACGGCATTTTATCCTGCGGTTTTGCAAACGCAATACGATAAAATACGCCCCGCCTCGACCTCTTTATTTGAGCATTTTATCCAGCATTTTACACACGTAATTCAGCACAGAATACACCCTGCCGTAATCCATTCTGACGGGTCCTATAACGCCCGCGCGCCCTATTTCCCCGCCGTTCAACGTATATCTCGCCGAAACCACCGCGCAATTATCCAGACCGCTCGCTTCGTCTTTGCCGATTTTAACGGAAAATTGTATGTCGTCTCTGTCGCCGATCAGCATGTTCAGCTTGTCTTTTTTCTGAATCGTATTGATAAATTTTTTCGCGCTGTCGCGATCGTTGTCGGGATAGTCGAGAATTTTATACTCGCCGTCGGTGACAATATTTTCGGGCTTTACGTTCGATTTTATGATTTCCAGCACGTTTTCGAATACCGCGCGGAAGCCCTCTATTTCCGCGTCCGCCGCGCCGTCGATATCCGACAGATCGTTTATATTTCTGCCGGCGAAAATCGAATTCAGAAGCTCGTTCGCGACGTCCGCGTAACCGCGGAAATTCTTGGGCAGGACAATAAAATTGTCCTTTAAAACCTGCTTGTTAGTCACGACGACGACCAGCGCGGTGTCCTCTATAAGCTCGACTAATTTTACGCTCCTTATAAATATATCGTCGTCGTGAAGCAACACGACGGAGGTATAGTTAGTAATGTCGGAGATGACTCTCGCCGCCTTTTTTATGACGTCCTCCATATCTATGAGACGGTCGTCAAACTGCCTTTTTATGGCGTTTATATCGCTCTTAGTCAGCGGCTTATTTTGCATAAGCTCGCCCGCGTACAGCTTGTAGGCGGCATTCGACGGAACGCGTCCCGCCGATATATGCGGCTGAGTTAGATAACCCATCTCTTCCAGGGCGGCAAGCTCGCTCCTTATCGTCGCCGAACTCACGCCGCCAAGATGCCTGTCCTTGACGTCCTTACTGCTGACGGGACTTGCCGTAACGATAAAATCGTCGATTACGGCGCGCAGAATTTCTTTTTTTCGCTTTGATAAATCCGCCATGATCCGCTCTCCTCCCGCCCTTAAAAAACGAACGCGTTTCCGCTTGCCGCTTTGCGCGGCCGCCGTTTCCGCCGCGTTACGCGAACGCCTCCGAATATAAACGTTGAATTTTTTTCGCCGCTCGCGGCGAAAAAAGCGGCGTTCGGCTTGCGCTATTATATTTCATAACGATTATATATAAAAACCGCCGTAAAGCTTTTGGCAGTCCGACCGTTTAATTGCTAAATTTATTATATGATATATTGAGATTTTCGTCAAGCGTTTTTCACTAAAAAAATAAAAAAAAAATTAGCAGTCGGATAATTTGAGTGCTAAAAAACGCCTAATCCGAAAAAAATAGCCGTAAAAATAAGCCCGTCCGCGCACCGAATTCTCCCGCTCAACGACGGAAACGGTCGCGTAAATCGGAAACGAATTTGAAAAATAACCGCAAAAAAGCGCGTCTATTCTAATATGCCCGTTATGAATCGGAACTGCGCCTGAAAGTAAACGCTAATTTTTTTGCCGTAAGCTACCAAAAGGTTCTTTTCCATATTAGGGCGTGTTCACATAAATTGACAAAAATAAGTACATTTATGGTAGAATAGGGATATGGAACTTACGGATAAGCGCTATGCGATGATTAAGCGCCTGACGCCGCTTCCTCGCGG
>JAISOS010000007.1 GCA_031275485.1 Clostridiales bacterium
AGCCCGCCCGTCTCCGAGAGAGACGCGGAGCCCCCCCCGCCGTTTACCGAAACCGTGACCCTATACGTCAAAACGGCAAATTCGGCGACGACTTCAATATCCTCCGCAACGTTCAGAATTGTGTATTTATTATCGACGATATTTTCAAGCGGAACGATTTTGCCGTTGACGGACACTCCCGAGAGATAATAACCGCCGTCGGGCATGAATTCGGCGGTTACTCCGCCCCCGTAATTTACGGTTATGCTCGAGCCGCCCGTCATACCGGACCGGGGAACACCGGAATTATTATCCTCCGTGTCGTCGTAAAAAGCCGACAGTAAAACCGCGCCGCCGCTAGAAACGGACGCGTCCACCGTGAAGGTCATAGGCGAGAAAGCCGCCGAAATAGTCGTCCGCTCTTTTGTGAAATAGCCTTGCACACTGACGCCGGACGGGTTATAGCCGTTCCGGGACATGGTGTAGGTGTTGTTTACCACATCGGTAATCGGAATCGGCGCGCCGTTTATCAGAACTACGGAGAGCTCATATCCCGTGTCGGGCGTGAATATAAATGTTACGTAATCGGCAAGCATAGGACTTATTCCGACGGAGCCGCTCAAAGGGGAGACCGAACCGTTGCCCAAGGATTCCGTCGAGTAATTATAGGTTTGAATGGACGAGAACGACACGTTTACCATAGTATCGGCTTGAATATTTGTCAAAGTATAGGAATTGTTAAGAAGAGCGTCTTTCGGAACGGCGCTATCGTTTACTTTAAAAGAAAACAAATAATATCCGTCGTTCGGCTCGAAAGTAAAGGTCAGATCGGAGCCTCTCGCGACCGTCAGCGTGCCCGTAGGCGAGAGAGTTCCCGTGGTATAGTGCGGCGTGTTCGTCGTTACGGTAACGGTATCTACCGGCTCCGGCGGGTCTACCGGAGGAGGCTCGGGACCGTCCCCCGAATCCCAAAGCGTGGGCGCGACGGCGAAGCCCCAGCCGTAGTTCACGTCGAAGCCCTCCGCGCCCAAGTCACGCGCGTTGTCCGTCACCGCAGCGATGAGAGTCTGAGCTGTATAGCCCCTGTCAGTGTCGCCGAATACGGCGGCAAAAAGCGCGGCGACATGCGGCGACGCCATAGACGTGCCGTTAAGAGACTGCCATGCGTTATTTAAATACGCCGAATATATGGATACGCCCGGAGCCGCGACGTCAACCTCGTCTCCGTAGTTGGAAAACGACGCGCGCGATTTGGAGCTGTTGACTGCGGCGACGGTGACGGCGGCGGGAACCTTCGCCGGGCTGTAGTATTCGGTGTCATCGTTCGCGTTGCCCGCCGCGACAACCGTTACTACGCCTTTTTGAGCAAGCGCGTTCTCTATGCGCGCGTTATAAGGTTTGGACGAGGCGCTTTCGCGGTTTTTGCTGGAAAGGCTCATATTGATGACCTTGATATTATGCGTGGCGGCAATCGACGTGACGTAATCGTAACCGGTCTGCCCCCAAGAGGCAAGCCCCGTTCCGTCGTCGCCAAGAACCTTTACGGAATAGATCTTTACGTTGGGCAGCGTCAGATCGACCACCGTCCCCGCGACGTGCGTACCGTGTCCGTTCGCGTCCATATAGTCGTCCGACGGGACGTTGTTGACAAAGCTCTTACCGCCGGCTATGCGTCCCGAAAAGAATGCGTTGTTATAATCCAAACCCGTGTCGATTACTGCGACGGTGATTTGAGGGAGCTGCGCGTATGTAGCGTAAAGGTATCTGTTGTAATTGAAAAAATCCATTTGAGTTGCCGCCGCGCCCCACGTCTTGTAGGCGTAAGCGGACGGATCCGAGCTTACCTGCGGCTCGAAAACCGACTCGCCGCCGCTCTCCGCTTCGCCGTCCGCGCTCTCGACGTCGGACAGCGTTACGATAGTATCGGGCGTCACGCTTACTATTTTCGGATCCGCGCTCAGCCTGTCGTAAGCTTGCTTCGCGTCGTATTCGCTCGCGTATTGCAAAGCATAGTTGGTTATTCCATAGTTCTTATAGCCGTCCGCTCTCGCCGCCGCGTAACCCAAATCCGCGCCGTCGAACGCCTCGACAAGCAAACGCATAGTCTGAAAATCGCGGGACAGCAAAAACGAATCATCCTTCTCCGTTACCGAATAACCCAAGGCCTCCGCCGTGTCCGCGAGAGGGACTATCAGTTCGCCGTTTAAAAAGCGCGGAGCGCCGCCCTTCAAGACGGTCAGCGAGCCGTTGAAATACGCGTGAGAGTTCGAACTTATAAGCTCCGTATAAAAACCGCCCGCTTTAAACTCCGCGTAAGCGCCGTCGTTCTTCAACTCCAGGCTGACGCCGCCGCTTTCCGTCTTTTCCGCGAAGAAAGCCGCGCTTATATAATGCGCGCCGCCGCTTTCCTCCGTCGTTTCGGACTTTTTTATCTCGACGTCAGGCTTGTAAAAGCCGCTTACGCTCCCGCCGTTGTATTCCGTAACCAACGCGTTCAGACGTTCGGCATAGTCCAGAATCTTCTCCGCCGCAGACGCGCTCGAGTTCGCGGACGCGCCCGAATACGAATCTCGGAACGATGCTACATACGGAAACAAGGCAAACGTCAGTATGCCGATAACCGCGGCTAACATAACCGCCGCGCTCTTTGAGAGCGGTCTCTTAGTGTGCATTATTTTTCCCCTTTTTTAAGAGTGCGAGGGAAACCTTTTGTTGAAAAAAGACATCCCCACGCGTCTCTTTCAAAAAAATTTGATATTTTTGTATTTTAATTAAATCAAGACGCGGTCAAAAGCTCGTTTCCATAGATTAAAACGTCATACTTTTAAGGGATTTCCACGGTTTTTAAGGCGTTTTTCGAGAGCTTTCGGCTAAGCCGTCAAACGGCGATATATTCCGCTTCCCTTTCGTTTAAGACCTTTTCGCTTTTGGACTGCGGACACTATACGAAACTTTTATTTGTAACCGGAGATGCGGCGTGTTCGCGTAACGAAAACGAGAGGATTTCAGGCGGGTTCCGTGTCTCTCGAGGCGTTTAACTATGCGCCGCCACGCGGGGGGGGGGGACAACGCCGAAAAGGGTCAAAATAAAGTCAAAAAACACGACGTTCACGCTTTATGTGAACACGCCCTAAAATTCGGAACTCTCAATATTTTATAATACCAACCTTATCAGCGGTAATAGTATGCGATAAAACGTAATTAATAAATATAAATACTTCATAAGTATAGCATAAATTTCCCTTTTTGTAAAGCCGTATAATGTAATTTTTAGATGATTTTTGTTTCAACACAATAGACGCGTCAGGTTACGGCCGTCATAAAACCCACATAATAATAGCCGCGCTTACGGTTTTTTGCGGCGCTTTCTTATTCGAGATTATGTTGACCTTATCCGTAATGAAGCCTGGTTTTAGACGGTTTTTGCGTCAGGCAAGACTGCGTTTTCGACAAAACGCGGACTCCGCCGCGTCGGAAAAAACAACGTAGCCTTACGCGAAAGGAAACAAAATACGACTGTCGTGATAGCGTCAACGCACGCCCGTATATACCGAGATTTTCACCATATTCTATAAAAAATTTTGTATAACAAATCCCGCTCCTTTAAAAAAGGGGGCGGGATTTGTTATATAATCGTTAAAATCGGGATTGCGGCGGATATAATCGCTGAATTTTCGCCGTAAGCGGCGGATTCTTTTTCGCATAAATACGCGTCTTTATCCCCGCATGTTTCAGCAAAAAGCCGCGTCCGCGTTTTGTGTCTTTAAATCCTTTAAAAACGCCGCACCGCCCGTCGCGCCTGTTTGCCGCCGCATAGCAGACTTTCACCGCGCCCTTTTCCAAAAAATTCACCGCCGAAAATCAATAATTCGCGGGATTTAATTCAAAATACGCCCTCGGGTGCGAGCAGACCGGGCATTGCTCCGGCGCTTCGTCGCCGTAATGGATGTGACCGCAATTTCTGCAATGCCACGCCTTTTTTTCCTCTCTTTTAAACACCGCGCCATTTTCTATATTCGCGAAGAAACTTTCGTATCTTTTCTCATGATTTTTTTCGACCGCCGCCACGCCCGCGAACAGCTTGGCTATATCGTCAAAGCCCTCCTCTTTCGCCGTCGCGGCAAATTCCTTATACATAGTCGTCCACTCGTAGTTTTCTCCGCTCGCCGCGTCCTTCAAATTGACCGCCGTCTCGGGTACGCCGCCGCCGTGCAGCGCCTTAAACCACAGCTTTGCGTGTTCCTTTTCATTTTGGGACGTTTCGTTAAAAATTTCGGCAATCTGCTCATAGCCGTCCTTTTTGGCGCGGCTCGCGTAGTATTGGTATTTGATTGCCGCCATACTTTCTCCCGCGAAAGCGGCGGAGAGATTTGCTTCGGTTTTCGAGCCTTTCAACTCTTTCATAATGGTACCTCCGTCATTTTAAAATTAAAAATATTTATCGATATCAGACTTATCCGCATAACGCCGTAACCGGTAAGTCTGTTTTATCCTTATCGGCGCGGTAGCAGACTGTCCGCCGCAGGAATTTCAATCGGCGGCGCCCGCCGTTCAGCGGTACGCGATACTCTCGTCCTTAGGCGGTTCTATACCCCGCCGCCCGCACGCCTCAAGCAATTCTTTCGGTAGAAAAATCCGCATATCCGGATCGTTTAGCGAAACAAATTTATATACGTATCCGTCCGCCGTCAGAATTTTAATCGGAAGCGATTCCTTGTCTATCCAAAGGACCGATTTACCCGAAAGCCGCGAGGTCATACGCCCAACGCGCGCCGTTTTTATTTTATATCCGCCGTCGCGCGCGGGCGAGGCTTCCATATTCCCCGTCATACGGCCGTATCCCAATTTGGCGCTCATAAAATCGTCGCGGAAATATTCTTTTTCAATATTGCGGCGGTTGTCCACGCAAACAAGCCCGTTTCCGCCGCAGTAATAAATCGTATATTTTTTATTGATATAAAAGACAATATTTTTACCGTTCCGTCTCAAAAGATACGCGTCGGATATATTAGTATAACGTTTAATGAGAAAAATCAAAACGCCGCCCGCTAAAATCAAGATAAAACCGCCGGTAATCAAAGCGATAAACGAGCCGCCGCGATATCGATATTGACAGCCGTAACCGATAACGGCAAGCGCGCCGAGTATCATATACGCCAAACCGACGACGGTAACGACTGAGATTTTTTCGCTTACGACGGCGCGGCATGATCTCAGTTTCGAATACGACAGCCGGACAAGCTCCGACGCGGAGCTTCCGCGAAACGGTTTATCCGTATGTTTTTCGTTATTTACTTTTCCCGCCGTTTCGCATCGTTTATTCATACATGCCGCTCCGTTTCCGGCAATATCCGGATTACTTCCGTTTTCACGCCGATTATCCGCGTATCTTCCGCTCCGTTTTAAGAGCCTGTTTTCAGTAATTAAAAAAGGATTCCGAATTATACGATTCGCATAAACGAAAACGATGGGATTCTATTTTGTTTCCGCGCCTTTCAAGGCGTTTAACTGCGAGACGAGATAACGGCGAAAGGGGGTAAACAAGCGCAAAAAACGCGCCGTTCACGCTTTATGTGAACACGCCTTAATTATCCCCGCCGCCGCGATTGAGCTCGCTCAGATATTTTTTCAGTTCCCCGCCCGCGCGTTTATCGCGCAAACCGTATTCGATGTTGGCTATAAGAAAACCAACCCTGTCGCCTATATCGTATCTCTCGCC
This sequence comes from Clostridiales bacterium, assembly GCA_031275485.1. GTDB lineage: Bacteria > Bacillota > Clostridia > Christensenellales > JAISNN01 > JAISNN01. Next base: position 5,699 of record JAISOS010000007.1, read on the forward strand.
CTCAAATTCATAGGCATACGCGCCAGCCTCTCTCGCGACAAGATCTATAGCATCCGTCAAAAATACCTCGTTATTTCTAAGCGCGGTGCGCTCCAGCGCGTCGAATATATCCGGCGTCAGCACAAACCGCCCGAGACTCGCAAGATTAGACGGCAGAGCGTTTATGTCCGACGGCTTCTCGACTATACCTTTTATCTCGGTGTACCGCCCCTTGACCGCGCCTTTTTTTATGACGCCGCATTTTAAGGCGGTTTTGTCGCTCACACTCTGCACGCCCACAACGGACAGCCGCGTTTTTTCGTAAGCCTCTATCAGCTGTCTTGTGCAAGGCTTGTTAGCGTTATAAATCACGTCGTCGGCGAACAGCACCGCGAACGGCTCGTCCTTCACAAAGCTCCGCGCCAATCCCACCGCCGCGCCCGACCCTCTCATCTCCTTTTGCCGGACGTATGTAAATTCGGCGTCGAGATGACTCATTAGAACGGTTTTCAGATCGTCGGTCCTGTCGAAGCGTTTCAGCAGATTTTCCAATTCGTAATTTTTATCGAAATGATCCTCGATACATCTTTTAAAGCGGTTGGCGATTATCAGGATTTCCTTTATTCCCGAATCGACCGCTTCCTCGACGATATATTGAACGGCGGGCTTATCTACAATCGGCAACATTTCTTTGGGCACGGATTTTGTAATCGGCAAAAAACGTGTCCCAAATCCGGCGGCCGGAATAACCGCCTTTCTTACGGTCAACTTATCCATATTTCGGCTTCCTTCATACGCGTATATATTATATAACGTTTCCGTCAAATTTGCAATAGTAAAATAATAATTTTATGTAAATTTAAAACTCAACCCGCCAGAACGCCGTAATAAAGATATATAATCCGTTTAAGTATTACGGGATTTAAGATTTTTCATAATATATAAATAGATTATGTATTACGAAATATGACATTTTTCATAATACATAATCTGTTTATATATTGCTAAACGCAGCGTCCTGCGGAATATTCCGTATTTCCTCTCCGAATCGTTAAAGTTTTTTGAAAAGGGCGCGGTGAAAGCCTTAGGGCGACGAGGCTTTTTGCCGGAATACGTGAGGAAAATACGCGCCAGATAAGTTCGGAAAGGGCTCTCTATTTATCGAATATTTTCCTAAGCGGCTTTCTCGAACATTCGGCTACGCGGACTATGTCCGCGCCCAGTTCCCTCAGAGTTTCCTCAAAATTTTCATAGCCCCTGTCGATACGTTCGGCGTAATTCACTACGCTTATTCCATCGGCTTTCAGCGCGGCGACGGCAAGGGCGGCTCCGCAGCGCAGGTCATGCGCGGTTACTTCCGCGCCGCGAAGTCTATCGACGCCGCGTATCAGCGCGGTTCTGCCGTCAATATATATTTTTGCGCCCATCTTTTCCAATTCGACGGCGTGATTAAAGCGGTTTTCAAATATCCTTTCCGTTATGCGCGTAACGCCGTCGCAGACCGCCGCAAGCGCGGTTATTTGCGGCTGTAAATCCGTAGGAAAGGACGGGTACGGATCGGTCGCTATGTCTGGCAGCGCGCCGAGCCGCCCGCCGCTCTTTATTTTTATGTAATCCGAGCCGCATTCTATATCGCAATAATTGTTTTTCAACGCCCCGAATAACGCCGCGAGCTGATACGGGCGGCAATTTTGCACTGTCAATTCCCCTCCGCAGACTGCGGCGGCTATGACCAGCGTGCCCGCGACAATTCTGTCGGGCACGGGCGCGTATGCCGCGCCCGACAATTTTTTCACGCCCTTAACGGTTATTACGGACGTGCCCGCGCCGCTCACGTCCGCGCCCATAGCGTTCAAAAGATTTTGGAGGTCGGTTATTTCCGGCTCTTTTGCGGCATTCGATATGCGCGTCGTACCATCCGCGCAAACGGCCGCCATCATAATATTTTGGGTCGCCCCCACGCTCGGAAAACCGAAAACTATGTCGCCGCCGCGCATCTCGGACGCATCGCACACTATGGCGTTTTGATTTTCGGCGATTTTCACGTTCAAGCTTCGCAACGCGCTAAGGTGTATATCGACGGGTCTTTCGCCGATCGCGCAGCCGCCCGGCAAATAAATCCGCGCCCTTTTAAAGCGCGACAGCATAGGACCCAACAGCACGAATGACGATCGCAAGCTTTCGGCGAGTTTTTTCGATATATTCGTATTCAAAGCGTTTTTCGCGTTGATAAAAATATCCTCGCCGTTGTAGAGCGCCTTCGCGCCCAAGCCATTTATTATTTTCAGCTTGTTCGCGATGTCGGTGAGATCGGGGCAGTTTTTTAAAACGACGTCGTCCTCCGTAAGCACGGACGCGGCGATTAGCGCGAGAACGGAATTTTTCGCCGCTTTCAATCGGACGGAGCCGCGCAGTCGATTTCCGCCCTTTATTATATATTTGTGCATATGTAAGCAACTCCTCGCTGTCGGATATATAATATATATGAAAAGCGGCGTCTTATTGTTAATCATGACCACGTTCATGCGGATTTGATATGGATTTTTTATATACTTTTTATTTATTTTACTACGGTACAAAGCGCGGTAATCCCGCGATTTTTCGTTCTTCATATAATATGGAATTTTTATATATTTTTTAATTTATTTTATGCCGTACAATATGTATAATCCACAACTTATGTCTTCCCTTGTTCAGCCGTATAGGATATAGATTTTTTATGCCTGCCGCATGAACTATATCCGCGTCCTTATTCCGCGAAGCCCGACGACCAACGGGTTTTTCCGCGCCGATATATTCATTGCCAGGCCGATCGCCGCCATATACGCAAGTAGTGAGCTACCGCCCGCGCTCATAAACGGCAACGGCAGACCCGTAGGAGGTATCGAGCCGCTTACGACGGCTATATTTATCGCGGTCTGCACGGCGATGAGCGACGCGACGCCCGCGGCAAGATACGCGTCGAATTTGCTTTCCGCCCGAATCGCCGCCCGCGATATCCTAGCTATCAAAAATACGAACAAAAGAATGGTAATGCACGAACCGAACAGCCCCAACTCCTCGCCGATTATGGAAAAGATAAAATCCGATTCTGAAAACGGCAAAAACAGATATTTTTGGCGCGAATTGAACAGTCCCACTCCGAAAAAACCGCCCGAACCCAGAGCGTAATAGGATTGAATCAGCTGATAACCCTCCGCCTTAGGCGACGCCCACGGATCGAGGAACGCCGTAAGGCGGCTCATTCTGTACGGTTCCAAAACTATCATAAGAATTACGCCTGCGGCTATCGGCAAAAGTAGCAGAATAAGCGTCTTAATCTTCATGCCGCCGATGAGGAGCATAATCAGCATTACCAGCCCGACGCACATAGTAATCGACATATTCGGCTCGAGTATAATAAGCGCGCACATACATCCGCCCGCAAGGAAAACCGGAACCGTATTTTTAAATTTATTCATATCGTGAACGGACATTTCCGCCGCCGCGTATATTATAAAGCCGAATTTGGAAATTTCGGAGGGTTGCAGCGTCGTAAATCCCAAATTTATCCATCTCGCCGCACCGTAATTGCTTACGGAAAGACCCGGCACAAAAACCGACGCGAGCAGAATGAGAGAAAACGCGAGAACAACATAACGGAACTTAACCAAGCGCTTTAAGTCTAAAAAACCTATCCCGAACATCACGATAAGCCCGGCGGTCAATGCGACCGCCTGTTTTTTTACATAAAAAAAGGCGTCGCCGTAGGAAAACTCCGCGCCGTAGGAGCTTGCGGAATATATCATCAAAATCCCGAACAGCGCGAGGCATACCGTTAGCGCGGGGATCCAAAAATCACCCTTTAATTTCAAACTTTTTGTCATACATAAATTCCTTTTTGAAAAAAGGAAACATTATGCGCGGGAGGAAAAACCTTTCGTTAACAAAAGATACCCCGCGCTCACTTCCTAAAAACTTTAACGGTTAGAATACGCGCCGCGAACTTTTTTAAGAACGGGAGCTTATCAAAGCCTCGCTCCCAAAACGCGCCGCGAAAGCCCGTTTAAAAACAAGCGGCATATATTGCGGCGAAAGAGCTTTTACCCAAAAGTTCGCGTATCGTTATATGCGAACGGGGAACGGCAAAAGCGATGCGCGCGCAAGCGACCGACGGATTGTTTTTTCTCTCCGCTCCGCAAAAAACTCCTATACGCTTATTCCGTCAATTCGTTTACAAGCCCTACGAAAACCTGACCTCTTTCCTCATAGTTTCTGTATCTGTCGAAACTTGCCGACGCGGGTGAAAACAATACATTCTCGGGTCTTTTTGCGTAAGCCGCGTCCACGCCCTCCTTTAAAGAATCGATCCGCTCCGTTCTTATATGCGGGAATTTTTCCGCCGCCGATAAAATCGCGGTCGCGTTTTGCCCCGTAACGAATACGGCGGAAATATTATCGGGTAGCGCCGAAAACAAATCGGCAAAGTCCTCTCCCTTGTCGCTTCCGCCTAAAATCAACGCCGTACTCCCCGTCATACTTCTCACCGCCGCCGCCGTCGCGTGAATATTCGTTCCCTTGCTGTCGTTGAAAAAACGCGTGCTCCCTATTTCCCTCACAAATTCGATCCGGTTGTGCGCGAGCTTGAAGTTTTGAAAGGCGGCGATTATATATTCGTTTTCGACGCCGTTCAACTTCGCGGCGCAGACGGCGGCCAAAGCATTTTCAAGGTTGTGTCTGCCGGAAATTTTAAGATCGGAAACTCGGCATATTTTTTCCCTTTTTTCGCCGTCGTCAAAGAAAATTTCCCCATCCTCCGCATACGCTCCGCGCACTCTTTTTTCGGCGGAAAAATACAGTGATTTTGAGCGTATCACGCCGCATTTTTCGCTTCTTTTTTTATCCGTTTTTTCAGTTGAAATATACGGTAAATTCGCGGGTTCCACACCGTGTTTTTCACTCCGTTTTACGTCCGTCTTTTCGGCGCAAAAACAAGGTAAATTCACGGGTTCTGCACAATGTTCTTCGACCTTTTTTCCGCTATTATTTTCGCCGCAAAAGAAGCCTCGCAAGGTTCCGTCGTCGTAATTTATCACCGCGTAATCGTCGGCGGTTTGGTTTTCAAAAATTTTCATTTTTGCCGCGAAATATTCTCCCGCGTTTTTATGCCTGTCCAGATGATCGGGGGCGAAATTCAAAAATACGGCTATATGCGGTCTGAATTTTTTGACGCTTTCAAGCTGAAAGCTGCTGACCTCCAAGACCGCCTCGTCCGTGTCCGACTTAAAAAATTCCGAAAAAGGCTTCCCGATATTGCCTAGCGCGGCGCATTTTTTACCCGCTCTTTTATATATATCTTCGATAAGCATAACGGTCGTCGTCTTGCCGTTCGTACCCGTGACGGCGGTTATATTTCCTTGAAACGCTCTAAACGCCGCCTCGATTTCTCCGATTACCTCCACGCCTCTTTTTTTGCATTCCGAAACTATCCCCGAATCCAAGCCGACGGACGGGCTTATAACCGCCGTATTTATGCCGTCCAAAACCGCGCCGAAATCCTTTTTTCCGCTTCTGTCCTCCTCGGCGTATTCGGGCGGCTCGGCGATTCCCGCTCTGTCGTAGACGTAAACGTTTTTTCCCAAACGCCGCATTAATTCCGCTACGGCGACGCCGCTCCTTTTGAAACCCACGATAAGTATGTTTTCGCTCATATAAAACGCGCCTTTTGCGGAATATAAAAAATCCCCGCATAAAAATATATGCCGGAATTTAAAAATATAGTCGCATAAACGAAATTACGTCTAAAATAAACGTTTATTTTTTTGCCGCAAGCCGCTTAAAGGTTCTTTTTCATATTCCGGCAATGCGAAAAAAGGTTCTTTTTGCGTCGCAAGCACGGACAAAAAAGACGGACTCAATTTTAAGCCGCTAAACTATGACCGCAAAAAGTCCTTTTTTTGCGTAATCACCGCATGTATTACACACGGAATTAAAAAGAACGGCGTTTTCATATTAGACTACGTTCAATTTGAAAATTTAGCCGTTTTGCTTATAAAAGCATTAAAGTCTTTCGGAAAGGGGCGCGTGGGAAACCTTTTGTTCACAAAAGGTTTCCCACGTGTAAATTTTTCAACAAAAATCTCCGCGCATACCTCACTCGATCCTCATTTTTATATAATTTCATATAATAAACCTGCGGCTCTTTTTCGGCGCGCTTTCTATCTCCGCTTTTTTCGCTTCGTAGCCCTTGCGTCCGAACAGCGCGTAAGTCGCGTTCTTGCCCTCCTCGACGCCCGGTTGGTTAAAGGCGTCTATATTCAGCATTGCCCCGAGATACGCCGTTTCGATTTGAAAAAACATTATCAGCTGCCCGACGGTATAGGCGTTAACCGACGGCATAATTATTGTGCGGTTAAGTCTTTGCGCCTTTGCGAGCGCGTATTCGGTAGCGATTCTCTCGTTTGTAATCAATTCGTTCAGCGTATGCCCGCACAAAAAGTTCACATTCGGATATTCCTCGCAGCCGTTCGCGATTTTAAAGGTTTTTCTGTATTTTTCCACGCCGATTATCGTGACGACTTTATCAAAAGGTCCCTCCGTATACAGTTGCACCTGACTGTGCTGGTCCGTAACGCCGAGCGCCTTGACGGGCGTCTGCCCCGCGTAGACCTTGTTTCCGTCAAGGTCGTTTTCCTTGCCCAGGCTTTCGCCCCAAAGCTGGCAATACCAATCCGCCATATATTTCAGGCTGTCGGCATACGGCATCATAACCGAAATGTTTTTTCCTTTTTTGATAGCGATATACTGCGTCGCCGCGCTCATCAGCGCCGCGTTTTTAAATATATCACCGCCCGCTTCCCTCGCGGAGCCGTCGGTATATTTCGCTCCGTCAAGCAACGCGTAAACGTCTATTCCCAATACGGCGGCGGGCAGTAGACCTACGGGACACAATTCGCTGAAACGCCCCCCCACGCCGGACGGAATAAAAAAAGTCTTGAAATTATTTTCTCTTGCCAATTTGATAAGATTTCCGTTTTCCGAATCCGTCGTGGCAATTATGTGTTCGTTCCACTTTTCGCCGACTTTTTTTTTCAAAATGTCGGAAATAATGAGATACTGACTCATCGTCTCGCTCGTTGAGCCGCTCTTTGTAATCACGTTAAACGCGGTTTTTTTTACGTCTATAACGTCCAAAAGCGCGGACATTCTCTCGGGATCGACGTTGTCCTCCACGAAAAAGCGCGGCGCGTTATTTCTGCGTCTTTTAGAGAGGTCATTGTGTCGGAGATGGCAAAGCGCGTTGAACACGGCGAAAGGTCCGAGCGCGGAGCCGCCTATCCCCAGCACGACGAAATTATCGAATTTTTCGGATATTTCCTTAGCGGTTTTCAAAATATCCTTTACGGTTTCGTCTTGGTTATACGGCAGTTCCGTCCAGCCCATCATACCATTCCCCCGTCCGGCGTTATAAGCCTCGGCGGCGGCGAGAGCGGCTGGCTTGACCTTGTTCAATTCGCGGGCCGAAATCCCCTCTTTGCCGATAAATTCCGCCCTCATATTGTTAAAATCAACTCTTATAGGTTTTCTCCGTTCCTGTTTCACTTGCGGTAACTCCTTGTTTTTATTTTTAATTTTTAATTGCGTGCGAGAACCTTTTATTTACAAAAGGTTCTCGCACGCGCCAATTTTCCAAAAATTTCGACGTCATACTTTTAATCGTTGCGCTTTCAAAGCGGCATTGCCGAATTTGAAAACGCCGTTTTTTTAAGAACGGCGCCGGCGATTTTCACTACCGTATAATACCGTTACCGTTTTACAAAAAAAATCTCCGCTTGTCGTAGCCGCGCTTTATACGGCGGAAAAAGTTGTCCTCAACGTTATATCCGTTCATTCATTTAGCCTTTTCCAGACATTCCGCTAAAAATTCGCGACCTTTCGTTATCTCGCCGTAGTCACCGTAGTTTCCGCTGTACAGTTCCATAAGCACGGGTCCGCCGTAACCGCAGTCTTTCAGCCGCTTAAAGAAAGTCACGAAATCAAAACAGCCGCTACCGGGCACGCAAAGCCTGTCGCCGTCGTAGTCGCAGACGTGCACGTTGACCAACCTGCCGCCCATAACCTTCAAATATTCCGTATAAGGAATTTTCGACTGCATCGCCTGCTTTATATCCAGACACGCTTTCAAAGCGGGCGCCTCCCGTTTCAAATTCAAAAAGTATTCCGGCGTCGAGAAGTACGTCCAATGCACGTTTTCGTAGGCAAGCTCCGCGCCGTAGCCGCCTATAATATCGCACAAATTGCGCGTGCGCTCGCCCAGGTATTTGAAGTCGAAATTATACGCCGTACGCTTCAAAAGGGCCGGACCGTGAAAGGTATAGTACCTCGCCGAAAAGGCTTTCGCGGCATAGCAAAGTTTGCGGTAAAAAACCTCAGCGTCTCCTCTTGTGCGCGGATTGACGTTGTACAACTCAGGCTCGTAATGCTGATTTAAGGAATGAACGGAAAATGCCTCGACGCCGCTCTCCTTTCGCCGCAACTCCGCCCCGTCGACAAATTCCTTTTCGTATTCCGAAAACGTCGTCAGGAATATTTCGGTCAGATTAAATCCTAAGCTCTTCATAAGCCGGAACGAATTTTCCGTAACCTCTTTATTAAAAAACGACGCCGTACTAATGCCGATTTCCATTTTAAATTTCCCCTTTTTTAGTAAACGGAGATTTTATACGGGGAGAACCTTTTTTCACGAAAGGTCTCCTCCCCACGCCTCTTTCCTAAAAATTTCAATGATACGTTATCCCGTTAAACTTTCAAATTACGCAACGTAATTTGAAAGCAATTTGAAGTTTGCTTCAAACTCGGCGGCCCCCCCGCTTTTTAACGCCGTCACGGTGAAAAAACCGTAAAACGCTTTGCATTTTACGGCCGCGTTATTGCGACCGTGTAAACTCTGCGAATCGCGTAATTTAAAAGTTTATTCGCCGTATTACCGCGCAAAAAAACGCGGCGTTTATGTTTTTTTACAAGCTCCCGCAACAAAGTCCGATGCCGCCGCAAAACATCGCCGCAGTATTTCTTTAATTTTCGTAAACGCCGCCGAAACGTTCTATTTTAGCGGAACGTTAAAATATTAAAGTTTTTTGGAAAGGGATGCGCGGATGAGATGGATCTTTTGTGAATAAAAGGTTTCACGCGCATAAATTTAAAAAAAGCCGCTTACGGATATAGACCCCGAAACGGCTGAAACCTTTATATAGTGATTACGCCTTTCAACCGCACCGCGCGCATGGTTTAAGCCGCATAAAACGCGGTTGCAAAAAGCTTTGTTTTCTGCGCGTAATCGCTTCGAACGGTGTTAAACCGGCGAGAAAACTGCCGCGCCGTTCTTAAAAAACGACGCTTCCAAATCGACCCGTTTAATCCGAAAGCTTAACGGGTATATAAAAAATGCGACCGAACGGCGTTAAAGCGCGCGTACCGCCGAGCTTCCGTTTCCGCGAAACACCTCCCCGTTATTTTTTCGGACCTAAACGGATTGACGATCCCTTACTCGCCCTTGAACGGCAAAAGCGCCATAATCCTCGCGCGCTTTATGGCTTCCGCCAAAATCCTCTGATGCTTAGCGCAGGTTCCCGTCATTCTTCTCGGCGTCATCTTGCCCTTTTCCGTCGTAAATTTTTTCAATTTTACGACGTCCTTATAATCGATCTCGTCGATTTTTTCCGCACAAAACGCGCATACCTTTTTTTTCGGGATGCGCTTCAACGGACGCTTCAAGTCCTTGCCCGCTCCCGCCGCGGCGGGAGCGCCGCCGTTATTAATCTCACTCATTTAAAATCCCCTTATCTTAATAAAATTAAAACTAAAATTTATTTAAAATACGTACGCTACGATTTTTTCACTCAGCTAATGCGGATAAAAAACGGAGACCGTATTCGCCGATATAAATCCTAATTGCAAAACCGTCCTTAAAAGCGGGCGCATTACCCGCCCGCCGCGAAAACGCGCACGAAACGGGCGCTAACTCGTCTTTGCCGTAAATTATAATCAAACCGTATTCGAAACGAATATACGACCGGTTACGCCTCTAAATCGCGCCGTATACAATGCGGCTTGCGGAAATTTTTACTTTTAATCCGCCGTAACGATATTAAACCGACGAGAAACCGCCCCGTCCCCTTAAATGTGGCGCTTTCAAACCGGACGCCGTCCGGTTCGAGGGTTTAATAATTATAGACGCCGCCGCAAACCCGCTCTTAAAAAGGCAGGTCGTCCTCGACCGGTCTAAGCTCGGTTTTGCGTTCGCTATGCTGCGGAGGAGGCTGCGGCGCGTCGTCGTCCGACGCCTGCTCGGCAAAGCTCTCTCTCGTGCTCAAAAACTGCACCTCGTCGGCTATAATCTCGGTCACATACCGCTTAGAGCCGTCCTGCGCGTCGTAGCTTCTGGTCTGAACCGCGCCCACGACGGCCGCCTTGTTGCCCTTTTTGAGATACTTCGCGCAATTATCCGCTTGATTTCTCCATACTATAATCGGAAAGAAATCCGTTTCTCTTGTGCCGTCGGCGTTTTGAAAACGCCTCGTAACGGCAAGCGTGAATTTACAAAACGAAACGCCCGAGGTCGTCACGGACAATTCCGGATCCTTAGTCAAATTACCGATCAAACAAACCTTATTCATAAAGCCGTTATTCCTCCCGCTTTTTTTCACTCATTTTTCCGACGACGCCGCCCGTGCAGTCCCGAAATTTTTGTAAAACTACCGCCGAACAAGCCTTATTTAAGGCCGCTCTTTCTCTTATGTTTCTAACTTTTTAAACGCTTTTTACAAAACAGCTCTTACTCTCTTTTTAATTTTTCCGACCGTCGTTTACTTCTTTAAAATCATTTTTCTGACAAAGCCGTCCGTGATTTGCATCTGCCGTTCCAGCTCACGCGGAACGGACGGTTCCGATATAAAGTTCATCAGAACATAATAGCCTTCCGTCTTGTAGCCGATAGGGTAGGCGTATTTTCTCGCCCCCCATTTATCCACAGACTCGACGATTCCGCCGGACGTTTCGACAATCGCTTTGAATTTATCGACCAACGCCGCCTTTTGCTCGTCGCTCAGCTCGTTCTGAATAATATACAATACCTCGTACTTATTCACCGTAATACCTCCTTTTGGACTTTTGATTCGCCGCGCTAAACGGCGAATAAGGAAATTTTTCCCGTAGCCGACCGGGAAAATAAAAAATCATTTTCGGTAATCGGACGGAGACAAGAAAATTTTACTGATATATTATATAATAACGGCTAAATAAAGTAAAGCAAAAACGCGCGGCAAAATCAAAATATTATTTTACAATAAAAAAATACAAGCGATTTACCGATTTATACGGTAAAACTGTTGCATTTCTTTCGTAATAATGATAAAATAATTTGCACGCTTTTAAAAACGCGTAAAAAACGGAGGGAATTTTATATGTCGAGATTATGTAGCGTCTGCCAAAGAGGACAAATGACGGGCAATAAAGTCAGCCACAGTAACAGAAAAGCCAGAAGAGTCTGGAATGTCAACCTGCAAAAAGTTAAACTCAAAGGCGTAAACGGCAAGGTTTACGTCTGCACCAAATGTATGAAAAGCGGCAAAATCGAAAGGGCGTAAACGGTTTCGCCGTTTGCGGTAATTTTATTTTTTTATAAAAATTACGCGGAAAAATTTTTTTCTTTTTCTTTAAAAAAAATTACGCGGGGGAAATCTTTTGTGAACAAAAAGATTTCCCCCGCGTCCCTTTTCAAAAAAAACTCTAATGTTTCTTATAGTTTTATATAGGTCGGGCACCGCCGTTAAGTTTTTTTTTTACGAAAGACAAATAAAGATAAGTATCGGACCTTTTTCAAAACTTGACTGCGACCAGCCGGTACGTTTTTGAATAATCTATTATGGAAAGCGGTATCGTTTTCGGTTGTTTTGCCGTTCCAATCCCCTTTTCCGTATCGTTTTTCACGTTATTTTCGTTGTTTTTTACACTTTTTTCACGCTGTTTTATCGCTTTTTTGTTTTTCCGACGGAATATTTTTTCGTATTACGCTTATACTAATTCTAAAAATACGCCGCAAAAAACGGGTTAAATTTCAATTTATATATAAAAAACATTCCGTAAAAAACGTATAAAATTTACGCGGAATTCGAAAAAAAAGGTGATAATATGTTTTTTTATTCTTCGGAACCGCCCATATGTAATTCGGCTTACATTTCCGATTATTTTCCCGGCGAAATCGCGGCGCGGTATTCCGCGATTTACGACCGAAATTCCGATTTTTATATTAATCCGACCGAACCCGATAGAATCGGTTTAAATCCGAATAATCCTAAGAAAACCGACTTAAACTCCGATAAAATAAACTTAAATTCCGATAATGCGGCGGCAAGCGCGCCCGTTACGCGCGTCGTTTCGCTTAAAGATCTCAATAATCGCGCGAACGCGTCCGACGAACGCGGCATTTCGTACAAGGTAACTTACGAACAAAACGGCGTTTTGAGTTTTTACCGCGACGAATACGTCTATAAGGACGGCGACGCTCACGGTTTAACGACGCGCACCTCGAAAACCGTCGATTTGAACGATTGCAAAACGCTGACGCTCGACGATTTTTTCAAAACCCGGAAGGAGCGCGGCGCGTTGCTCGACGCGATTACGCGGCAAGCGGAACAAAACGCAAAGTCTAATTCCGTCGTCTATTTCGAGAATTACAAGCGGCTGATAAAAGAAAAATTCAAGCCCGATAATTTCTACCTTTCCGGCGATAAAGTCGTAATATACTACCAACAATACGATATCGCGCCTTATTCGTCGGGTATAATTGAATTTTCCGTGCCGTATAAGGCGGCGCGCTAACCGAATAAAGCGTATTATGCTATTTTACGCGGCGCCGCATTTGAAAACATTGACGTGTTCGCGCAAACGAAAACGGAAGGATTTAGGGCGGTTCCCGCGCCTTTCGAAGCGTTCAACGACGCGCACCTCCGCATGAGGAAAAAACAACGCCGAACGGTGACAAATAAGCGTCAAAACGCGCCGTTTGCGCTTTTATGTGAACGCACCTCCGCAAAAAAGCTTTCCTCCGTCAAAGAAATTCCGTAAGAACAGAATTTAAGACGTAGAAATACTTACCTTTGACCGCTATGTTTTCGCCTTTAAAGCTAAAACAGCGGTCTAATTTTTTTAATGCTGCGGCGTATTTTTCGCGGAAATTTATTCCGAATTCTTTCTCGGTTTCGGATACGGAAATTCCGTCGCTAAGGCGCAGACCCAACATAATTTTCTCGAAAAGCGCGTCGTCCGCCGATATTTTCCGTCGATTTCCGGCGGCTAATAATCCCGCGCTTACGGCGAATGGCCGTTCCGTATTTTCAGCGGCGCGCGATTCCGCGTTCACGGCGGCGGCGTATGCGTCCAAATCCGGCGGATTCTCGAACCTTTCGCCGTTCATAAAGGAATGAGCCGCCGCGCCCAGACCCAGATACTCGCCTCTTTTCCAATAGTTGAGGTTGTGCCGCGACCGATAACCGCGTTTCGCGAAATTGCTCACCTCGTAGCGTTCTATGCCGCGCTTTTTCAATTCCTTTAAAACCAGACCGTAATAACCGCTCGCCGTGTCGTCGTCGGGCAGATTCACGCGTCCCGCTACGGCGGCGGCGCAGAGGGGCGTGTTTTCCTCGATCTTCAAAGCATACGCTGAAATGTGCTTGACGCCGAAACTCGATACCGTCGCAAGCGTGCGTTCCAGATCGTCCCCGTTCTCGCCGGGCAGACCGAGCATAATGTCGGCGCTGAAATTGTCGAAAATCTCCGCGACGCGCCTCAGCGCGGCGAGATTATCCGCCGGAGTTTGCGCCCGTCCGATTTTTTTCAGCGTGCCGCCGTTCATCGTCTGTATACCGACGCTTACGCGGTTCACGCCCTCGTCTCTCAAAAAAAGCAGTCTTTTTATATCGACGAAATCGGACGGATTGCCCTCGACGGTTATCTCCGCGCCGCCGTCTATTTTGAAATTCTTATGCAACGCCGAAAACACCCTCTCGAAATTTTCGCGGCCAAGAAGCGAGGGCGTGCCGCCGCCAAAATAAACCGTGTCGAACGCAGTATCTTTGACCGCAACGCTTTGCAATTCCGCCTCGCGCTCCAAAAGTTTCGCGTAACCGTCGAAACGTTCCGCATAATCGCCGCCGCTTTTTAGGAACGGAACAGAATAAAAACCGCAGTACGCGCATTTTTTTTTGCAAAACGGAATATGAATATAAATTCCCGGCATCTTTCTTACGCTGCCGCTCCTTTTAATTTAATCGTAAAGCCGCTTTCATTTATACGTACGGATTATTATCCGTACGTTATTAAAACCGGCGTAGATCGCCCTCGCCGTATTTTCGACGGCGTTTCCCTGTCCGACGTTGTCGGATTTGAACGTTTAACGAGTATAAATTCGGTTTTCCCGCTATTGCGTCGCCGTATATTAAACTTTTCCGCCGCACGGTTTATTTATTGCAACCGTCATCCGCATCCGCTATTACTATCCCTCTTTCTAAAAAAACAAAAAATCCCTCTACCTAAGCTCCGAACGTCTTATTTTTCCGCTTATGGTTTTCGGAAGTTCCGGAACAAAATCGACGACGCGCGGGTATTTATACGGCGCGGTATGTTTTTTCACGTATTCTTGCACCTCTTTTTTGAGCGCGTCGCTCGGCTGCGCGCCCTTAGTCAGCACGACGGAGGCTTTGACCAACTGTCCGCGAGTGCCCTCGGGGTCGGGTATGCCCGTAACGGCGCATTCCAGAACGTAAGGCAACTCCATTATTACGCTTTCAATTTCAAAAGGTCCGATTCTGTAACCCGAGCTTTTGATGAGATCGTCGGTTCTGCCCACGTACCAATAGTAGCCGTCCTCGTCTTTCCACGCCATATCGCCCGTATGATAGACGCCGCCGCTCCACGCCGCCGCAGTCTTTTCAGGGTCGAGATAGTAGCCGTTAAACAGCCCTATCGGCTTCGCGGCGTCAGTGCGCAACACAATCTCGCCCACCTCGCCCACCTTTGCGGACGCGCCGTCGACGCTTATTATGTCTATGTTATACTGCGGCGTAGGCTTGCCCATCGAAGCGGGTTTGGGCTCCATACCCGCGAGCGTCGCGACCGTCAGGGTGGTCTCGGTTTGCCCGTAGCCCTCCGCAAGTTTCAAGCCCGTGGCCTTGTAGAACTGCTCGAAAACCTCGGGGTTCAACGCCTCACCCGCCGTCGTCGCGTGTTTGAGAGAGGAGAGGTCGTAGTTTTTCAAGTCCTCTTTGATGAAAAATCTGTACATAGTGGGCGGCGCGCAGAACGTCGTAATGCCGTAATTTTTGAATAGCGGCAGAATGTCCTGCGCCTCGAAGCGGTCAAAATCATAGGTAAAAACCGCAGCCTCGCACAGCCACTGCCCGTACAGCTTGCCCCAAACGGCTTTGCCCCATCCGGTGTCGGAAATCGTGAAATGCAAGCCGTCGGGATCAACGTTGTGCCAGTATTTCGCGGTGACGAAATGCCCGAGCGCGTATGTGAACGGCTGGGCGGCTATCTTCGGATAGCCCGTCGTGCCCGACGTGAAATACATAAGCATACTGTCGTTATAGCAGTTTACGTCTCCGTCTCCGGACGGCCTTTCAAATTTAGCGGAAGCGGCGGCAAGTCCCTCGTCGTAGTCGGGAAAATTGAGCCCTTTCTTTTTTCCGCCCGAGATTACGATATTCTCGACGGTAGGACTATTCGGGAGAGCCAAAGCCGCCTGACGCGCCGCGTCGCCGTCGCCCGTAACGACGAGTAGCTTGACTCCCGCCGCGTTAAAGCGGTACTCAAAATCCTTTCGGGTCAAAAGATCCGTCGCGGGAATCGCTGCCGCGCCTATCTTATGCAGACCCAATATCGCCGACCAGAATTGATGGCGGCGTTTCAGCACAAGCATTACCCTGTCGCCCTTCTTGACGCCCAAAGACTTAAAAAAGTTCGCGGCGCGCGCCGAGTTTTCCATCATATCGCGGAAGGTAAACCGCCGCTCCTCCTTGTCCCCGCCCAGCCAGAGCATAGCGAGTTTGTCGGGTTTTTTTTCGCCGAGATAATCCACCACGTCGAACGCGAAATTGAAATTATCCTTTTGTATAAACTCAATATTTTTGAGCGCGCCGTCCGCAGTTTCCTCTAACCTGACGAATTGCTCGTATACGGGCTTTTCGCCGTAACTGTATTTCGGCGTATGCTCCGCGCCGTGCGCAGTCGAAACGTGCCGCTCGACCTCGCCTATGTCCTTGCCCTTCGGCGGAATGACGACGGCTATAAACTCCGCGTCCGCGCCGTCTACGGCTATCATGCCGTGTTTTTTGCCGCTGTCGTAATAGATGCTGTCGCCCTCGTTCAAAATCTCCGTATAATTGTCGATTTGGATTTTCAGCCGCCCTTTTAGGACGTAATCGAATTCCTCGCCTTCGTGCTCTGTGACGCTTACGGGCGCGTTCTCGATAGCCTTGGAATATTTCGCCGTGACGAGATAGGGCTGCGCGATTTTTCCTTTTTTTAAGAAATTCAAATTATAATAATTGAATTCCCGCTTGGGAGGCAACGCGTCGCCCTCGCCGCGCCTAACCAATTGATAGGTGGAGAGTTTTGGCGATTCGCCTGAAATGAGGTCGGAAACGTCGATGTTGAACGCCTCCGCGCATTTAAACAGAAAGGTGAACGAAAAATCCGTTTTACCATCCTCAGCTCTCAGATAGTCCTCAAGCGAAACGTCCGTCGCCGCCGCCATCTCCTCCGGAGACTTGCCCGTTATAAGCCTTAAATCCTTGATTCTTTCGGCAACCTGTTTGACCTTGTTCATAGAAGCACCTCGATTTTTTTATTTTTTATTTTTTATTTTTATGTTATGCTTATTTCTCGTCCGCTTTGTTTTTTCATCGTCGTTATGCGAAATGAAAACACAGTCGTTGCGAAT
The DNA here is from genome assembly GCA_031275485.1 of Clostridiales bacterium. Lineage (GTDB taxonomy): Bacteria > Bacillota > Clostridia > Christensenellales > JAISNN01 > JAISNN01. The sequence goes on from JAISOS010000007.1 coordinate 22,656, forward strand.
CGGAATTGAGCGGAAATAAAAACTGAATTTTTTGCCGTAAAGTGAGAAAAAGGTTCTCTTTCGTATTCGGGCAATACGAAAAACGGTTATCTTTGCCGCTCGCGGCGAAAAAGGCTACAATCATCTTTTCGCGATTCCGATTCATAACGGATATACTACCCACGATACTTCGCTACGTTCCCTTAAAAAAGGAACTTTTACTCTAATTTTACGTTTTGCCAAAGCTCCCTTCCGAAAGTGAGCGGTCGTGCCCGCGCGGCGGAGTTTACGACAAAGGCGGCGACCGCTTTCGCGTATTTTCGCGGTATAAAAAATCCCTACGCTTCTCAGAAGCATAGGGACGATTAAAAAAAATTCTAACCGCGGTACCACCCGAATTGACGCAAAAAACATGCGCCCGCTTTAAAAAGACCGGAAAACGCGCCGTATAATAAGGAACCGTTTCCGTATGCGGAAAAACCGAAAGCATACGAAATATGTATTCGCGGTAGTATACGGAACGGCACGCCGCATAAATATCCGTGCGAAACGGAAAAGCCGCACCGCAAAAAACGTCCTTATCTATACGGAAAGCGCGCCTATCACGGCGGTACGGAAAGCCCTCCCCGCAACGTGATTCTTCGCGCCGGTCTCAAGGCGTATAACGGCGCCGCCCGAAACCGCTTACTTAAAAGCCCGACTGGAATGTCCGAAGAAACGACCGCGCAAAGAGTTTAAAAATATCTCCGGCTTTTATCCTGATAAAACGCCTTTTAATATTTTGTCAACGCCCGCGCGCGACGCGTCCGACAAATATTTCCGGTTTTTTACGGTAAAAAACTGCCCGAATATTTTTCCGACGCGGCTCGTTTGTTCCTCAAATCTCCTAAAAGACTTTGTTAGGCGGTTCTGCTAAGAAGGGATAAACGGATTTTTTTAAGCGCCGACCTTTCACCTTACGCGGCTCTCTTATGGCTTACGGCAAACCCGCCCGTGTCTTCTATTATCGCATTTATTTATATACATCATATTGTAATACAATTTTCCAATAAAGTCAAACGAAAATTCACCGCTTTTAAAAAAAAATTGTCAGCGTATGCGGTTTAGAAACGATCCGTTAAAGTTTTTTTTTGGGAAAGGGGCGCGGGAGGAACCCTTTTGTTCATAAAGGATTCCCCCCGTATATTAAATAAATATTAAAGCAGAATACAAACCACTCCGCCCTTGCCCTCGTTGACTATACGCGTCAACGTCCTTCGCATCTTGTTTCGCGCGTCCTCCGGCATTGCGGACAGCTTATTATGCAGTCCCTCTTTGACCATCATATTCAGGGATTTTCCGAACATATTCGTTTCCCAAATACCCTGTTTATCGTTCTCGAACTCACTCAAAAGGTATTTTATCATATCCTCGCTTTGCTGTTCGGTGCCTATAATCGGGCTGACCTCGGCCTCCACGTCCACGCGCATAATATGCAACGACGGCGCGGAAGCCTTCAGCTTGACTCCGAATCGACCGCCTTGCTTGACTATGACGGGTTCCTCAAGACTCAGTTCCTCCATAGTCGGCGCGACGACGCCGTAGCCGGAATTTTCCGCGTCGGCAACGGCGCGGCTCAGCTTCGAGTATTCCCTGTCCGAATTTTTGAGCCGCTTTATGAGCCGCATCATAACGAATTCGTCCGAAACGTCCTCGCCCGCTATCCCGCTCAAAATATTATAAAACAGTCCTTCCTTAGGCTCGGCGGTAAAAGTTATGCTGCCTCTGCCCATATCCGTTCGAGCGTCCTTCGCGCCTTCTATAAAGCGCGCTTCGGCGAAGCATTTCAGTATTCCCTCGTCGTAATCTTTCATTTTGACAATACCGTCGGCGGCGGCGGAAAGACAGGTCAACACCTCGCGGATAATCTCGCTGTCGCGCCCCAAAGAACGCATCCATTTCGGCAGATCGACATCCAAAATTTTGACGGGAAATTCTCTTAAAATCGAACCGAGTATATCGTTCACGTCGTTTTTATCCATTTTTTCGACGTTTTTGGCTATGACCGCCGCGCCGTACCGCCGTTCCAGCGCGGCTTTCAGATTCTCCGTTTCGGGACTTTCCGGATTGCGCGAATTCAGTAGTACTACGAACGGTTTGCCTATCGCCTTCAACTCGTTCACTACGCGCTCTTCGGCCGCGAGGTATTTATCCCTCTCAATGTCCGTAATACTGCCGTCTGCGGTAACGACTATGCCCACCGTCGAGTGTTCGTTTATGACCTTTTTCGTACCCATTTCGGCGGCTTTCTCGAAAGGCATTTCACTGTCGCTCCACGGCGTGACGACAAAGCGTTCTCTGCCGTTTTCGGTATGTCCTATCGCGCCGTCTACGAGATACCCTACGCAGTCTATCAGGCGCACGTTCAATTTCACGCCCTCGGTCGGCGAAATCTCCGCCGCCTCGGCGGGAACAAACTTAGGTTGCGTAGTCATTATAGTCTTGCCGTCTGCGGATTGCGGCATTTCGTCTACGGCGCGTTGCTTCTTGTGCGGGTCGGTAATATTATCGAGCACGAACGCCTCCATAAATTTCCTTATAAAAGTAGATTTTCCCGTCCTTACCGGACCTATCACGCCGATATAAATATCCCCGTTAGTCCGCAAGGCGATGTCCTTATATAAATCGAACCTGTCCATACACACTCCTCAAAGCCGGGAACGCCCAACACGCGCCGGCGTCCTTGCCGCTCCTTAAAATTATTGTCTGAAAGAAATATATTCGGACCGTTCTCAAAATATGCCGTAATTTCTCTCCCGTATTTTTTCTTTTTTTAAAAACGGAGCGTTTGTTGCGGCGGAAGCCTCTTGCGAACAAAGCCCGCCGTCCGCGTCGCTTGTCAAAAAATTTGTCTTTTTACATAAAAATTACGCGGCGGAAAATCTTTTGTCTACAAAAGATTTTCCGCCGCGCAGTCTTTAAAATAATCCATTATTTGCCCTTTTCCTCATCCCGCGCGATTTTCTTATCAAAAAAACCGCCGTCGGCATGATTGAAAACAAGCGCGCTCATCGCGCTCCAGCCCTGCATGAGCGAGCCGTCCTTATGCGCGGGGCTGAAAAACTCCACCGGAGTCAAGTTGCCCTTTTCAGTATTGTAAGAAAACCAGCGCGTGAGCGGGTATTCATAATCCATGCCGTACATAAGCTTCGCGTAAGCATACGCGGCGGAAAGATACGGCCATTCCCCGCCGTTGTGATAGTAATACGGCAACGAGCTTTTTTGAACGACCGCATCAACGTCCTTATAAAACGGAAAGACCGACAGCACGCCGAAATCGCCGAAAACCTGCCGCTTGTTATTTTTACTCTCAAGAACCGCTTCCATATTTTCAAGCATCCGCCGTATGCGCTCCTCCGACGCGAGGCGGAAAAGCGCGACGGTCACGGTATCCGCCGAGAGATTATCCTCCGTAAACCCGCCGTTTTTATAGTTGACGAACCGCCCCCTTTCCTCGTCCCAAAGAATATCGTTTATTGATTTGACGACCTTTTCGTAGATCCGTCTGTAAAAATCCGCCTTCTCCCGAAACGTCAACGCCGACCGCTTTTCCGATATGCCGCAGGCTATTCCGCCCCGAGGATTTGCCAAAATTCCGCCTTCGTTTTGCGCGTTTTCAGAAAGACCGACGCCGCCGATCCGCCGGTCCGCAAAAGCCGAAAAAATTTCGGAAAGACAATACAAAGCGCGGGCGTAAAGCGCCTCGTCGTACGTCACGTATCCCTCTCGGAAAACGTTGTCGCACCAGTCGCGGCGGTTGAACCGTCCCTTTTTGACAATAAGACCCGTTTCGTCGCTCTCCCCGCGCAGGCGTTCGACGGCGGCCTCCGCGATAACGGGCAGAGTCCTTCCGCGTATTTTTTCGCGTAAAATTGAAAAGTCGCCCGTATGAGCTATGTAGTCGCGTATAAGCATAACGAAAAACGAGGGCGAATCGCAGTGATTTCCCCAATAATTCTTAAAACTCGATTTGACTGCGGACGGACATTCGCCTTTTTTGCCTATGCCGCGAGCGAGCGTCAATATTTGACCGCGCACTATGCCCGGCCTTACGGCGATCAGCGGCAGCGAAGTCCAATAGCCGTCGCGGAAATAAGTCCGCGCCGGAAATTGATAGACTACGCCGGCGAGCAGCGCCTTAAAATCTCCTTTTTCCTTGTAATTGGAGACCGCGCAATTCACGCAGGATACGTATAGAGCCCTTTTCAATTCGCCGTTTTCATCGTCCGCGCAGTTTGTTGTATTCCGCGTTTTATCCGTTGCGCCCGTTATATCCGACGCATCTTCTATCGTTATTTTCTCATTGTCACCCCGCATTTTTTCAACGTTTTTGTCGTAAAAACCGTTCAGCTCCTCCGTATACGCGTCGGCATTCCTCTCCTTTTCGGCTATAACCTTAAGTAATTCCTCCGCAGACGCATCCGAAAAATCCTTGCGCGTCCCCGCCGAAACGACCAAATTTACGACGCGTCGTTCGTTTTCGCGCATTTTTACTTCCGTTTTAAACTGATTTACGAAAAAAAAGTTCCGCTCCAAAGCAGTCAGCTTATTATCCGAAGCAAAATCTATATAAAAATCACTCAAAATGTCGTTTTTAATACAAAAATCCGTGCTTTTAACATGTTTTTTCAGCGCGCCGAGAGCGATTTTCGGCAACGACGAAAGCTTGAAGCGACTCAAAAAAAGCTCGGTTAAATAAGAATTATAATTGACGCCGAAATTGATTACCGCCTTGAAATCCAAATCCTTACGCGCGAAAACCTCTATTCGGTAAAAAACCGCGTTATCCTTGTCGGAAAGAAATTGCCGCGTCTCGATTTCCGCGCCTTCCGCATAAATTTTCGCGGTAAGCTTGCGCCCGGCCGCCGTAACGCTTTTTCGCTCCGAACCGTCAAGCGCGCGCCCGTCTAACGAAAATAAAAGATGTAAAAAACCGAACGCTTCAAATTTGTTTATAACGGCGTAGCGGCTTATGCCGCCCCTGCCGTCGAACTGCGAGTTCAAAAGAGTATTGCCGACGTCGTAAGGAGTCCCGTCGAGAGCAAGCCCTTCGACCGCCAGCGCGCCGCGCCGGTATGAAACGTTCATAAATTCACCCTCTTTTTTGTTTTTTAAATATGCGGGGGAGAAACCTTTTAATACAAAAGGTTCCCCCTACGCTCCTTTCCGAAAAACTTTAATGTTATATCACCGTATATTTACGCAAAATATTTTATAGCCGTTATGAATCGGAATCGCGTTAAAAATATATCGATTTTTTTGCTCCAAGCGGCTAAAAGATTCTTTTCCGTATTCGCGTAATACGGAAAACCGCTTCTTTTGCCACCCGCAGCGAAAAAGGCGACGTCCAGTAAGGACGCGCGCCGCAAATTAAAAACAATCCTTTTTTATTTTTCCTATTTCGACTTCATCGTTTTCCGTCATTTCGTCCGCGCCGCCTCCGCCGCGCCTTAAAATCAACGCGCGCTCAACCAATTTACTGCGTTCCGGACTGATTTTCAATTTTGTCGAAAAGATAAAAGCCGCGGAAGTCAGCAGAATAATCGGAATCATTATAACCAGCCTGAGCCCAAGCACCGCCTCCGCAGTCTGCGCGCTGTCGGTAACGAATCCCGTAGCGGCGTCCGTCGTCGGGACGACGAATCCGGCAAGCTCCAAAACCCACCCCGAAACGCCTATCGCGACGGCGGCGGTCGTTTTTCTTATAAAGGTCATAATGCCGCTGAACGAGCCCGAATTACGCTTGCCGAATTTCAATTCGCCCAAATCCACTACGTCCGGAAATATGTACCACGGTAGTAGCTGGCAGCCCGACATCCCGACGCCTATCGCGGCGGCGACGAGAAACAGCGGATATTGATTCCACTCCTTAGGATAAAGACAGAGGAACACGATTCCCGCGATATAAAGCGGTATGCCCGCGCGGAAAAGCAACGCTTTAGATTTTGTCCGCATCAGCTTGTTATGAAGGGGAATCATCGCGGCATAGGACGCCATAATCGCCGCTAAGATTAAAAACGCGCCCGACCCTCCGCCGATTTTGAATTCCACGCCGTAGTCCATAAAGTATATTATATTCGTCGTTATGAGATCCATGCAGGTGAACGCCGAAAAGTACATGACTACCAGATATACGAACGCTTTCAGTTTCAGCGGTTTGAAAAATTCCTTTATGGAAAAAACCGTCTTTTCCATAGGCATAGGCACTCTCTCTTTCGAGAACGCCGCGCACAGCACAAGCGGCACGGCGTAAAGCAAGCCGAAACCAAAAATCATCATCAGACTGAAAGAATCGACGGACATTTCTCGGTCGCGCAGCGTTTCGACAAGAAATATAGGAACGCCCGCGGATATCGCGCTCGACAGCATGGACACGACAAGGCGGACGGTGTTCACTCTGTTGCGCTCGTTCGGGTCGGTGGAAATTTCGCTCAAAAGCGCGGAGTACGGCACGCTTATAACCGTGGACACCGTTGAAAAAACAAGGTACGCGAATAGGTAAAAGACATAGACGAACGCTCCGTTTTTCACCTCGTACAAAGGCATAAAAAGCAATGCGAAAGAAAGCATTACGAGCAATCCGCCCGCGAAAATATACGGGCGGCGGCGACCGTATTTGGAGCGCGTGTTATCGCTTATAACGCCCATCATCGGATCGGTTACGGCGTCCCAGATTTTCGCGATCATCACGATGGACGCCGCGCCGCCGGGGCCAAGACCGTTCATCGCCAAATAGACGACGTAAATCGTTGTGATCATACTGCCCGCGCCGCCGCCGAAAAAATCGCCTATCGCCGCAAAAAATCTTTCCTTTCCGCCTACGGCTCCGTCGTTTCTCAACATAATTTTTTCTCCTTCTCCATCGCTTTTTTAATCGCTTATTTGCTACTTTCTATCTCCTGTCCGCATCGTTTTTTATGTCTTTTTTACGGTTTTGCGCGGCGTTTTTCGTTCTTTTTCAACGCGAAATTCCGCCGTTTTTACATATCTTTTTTCGCGTTTTTTAATCGTAATTTTACCGATTCCGTATATCGGGCGTTCAATAGTCCGCGTATTAAAACCCGCGTATATCTACTATTATTTTTATTGCGCCGCCGAAATTTTGCCGTTTTTTTCGCTCTCGATCCGCTTGTTCAATTCGGACAAAAATTCGTCCTCGTCTATCGGCAGGCTTATCTCCCTGCCCGTCCAGCCCGAAAGGTACGCCGCGTTGGACAGCGTCAAACCGTTTATACCCTCCGCGCCGGGCGCGATAAGCTTTTCGCCGAAAAGAACGGCGCGACTGAAATTTCTGAAAATGTTTATATGTTGCCCGACAAGCCCGAGCCGCACGGCGTTTTGGAGCATTGTCGCGCGCTTCACCGTTCTTTCCGACGGTATGCGCGGCATAAACGCCTTGTTGGCCGCGCTGAATTCTTTCTCTCCGACTTTCAGTCTGTCGAACACCAGTCTTTCCGAAAGCAGATTTTGCTCGATCACCAATTTCCCGCCGTCGCCGTCGATTTCCAGACGGTTGGTTCCCGGGAAATCGTGCGTGGACGTAACGAATATTCCGCTCGCGCCGTTCTTGTACCGCGTATAAAAGGTAACGTCGTTTTCGACGTTTATGCGTCGGTTGACGCCGACTTTAAGATAGCATTTGAGTTTTTCGGGCATACCGCCGAGCCATTGAAAAAGATCCAATTGATGGGGACATTGATTGATCAGCACGCCGCCGCCCTCGCCCTCCCACGTTCCGCGCCAGCCGCCCTGATCGTAGTAGGCCTGCGGGCGGTACCAATTGGTTATAATCCAATTGATACGTTTCAACTCGCCGAGTCCGCCGCCGTCGATTATCTCCTTCGCCTTTTTGTACAGCGGATTCGTCCGCTGATTATACATAATCCCGAACACCTGACCGCTCTTTTTTTCGGCGAGCGCGTTCAATTCGCGGACGGCTTTCGTGTACACGCCCGCAGGCTTTTCGGAGAGGGCGTGCTTGCCCGCGTTAAGCGCGTCCATAACTATTCCAGGATGCGCGTAATGCGGCGTGGCGACGACCGCCGCGTCCACCTCCGGGCAATCGAGCAAATCCTTGTAATCGGAAAAAATTTTTACGTCTTTCAGTTTTTCCTTCGCCCAATTACGCCGCTCCTCGGAAATGTCGCAGACGGCGGTCAGAACCGCGTTTCTGTCGAGACCCGCTTTGAGTCTTAAAGCGTGATTGTGCCCCATTTTGCCTATGCCGATAATGCCGTAACGAACCTTGTTCATATGAATACCCTCTCTTTTTTTTATTCTTCGGGAGAACTTACGCGGGTAAAAACCTTTTTGCGAATAGGGCTCTCCCCGTACCCCTTTCCAAAAAACTTTACTGCGCGTTTTAATAATTTTACGCGAACGGAGCGCCGTACCGCCGTCTTTCTTCAAAAGACGGCGGATCGTTATTCGCTATCCGCAAAGCGCCTAACAAAAAACGCGGACCCGGCGCCGTCTAATGCGCTTATACATAGCGCAAACGGAGCATTTTGGCGTTGTTTTTCCCCGTGCGGCTCCGCCGCGTACCGTTAAACGCTTCGAAAAGCGCGGCGACCGCCTAAAATCTTCCCGTTTTCGTTTACGTAAACACGCCCTAATTCATATGATAAAATTTACCGGAGTTTTTGGGAAAGAGGCGCGGAGAAAAACCTTTCGTTCACAAAAGGTTTACTCCGCGTAATTTCTATAAAAACAAAAATTTCACTCGTATTTCCCGCCGACATTTTTTATGATTTTAACGAGGTTTTCGTATTGCCAAACGAATACGTCCTCGCGACTCACTGTTTCGAGAGGCTTAATTCCCGCCGCCTTGTCGATCATGCCGAATACGCGTCCGTATCTTGTCGCGCGCAGGAAAGGAAGAATATAGAACGCCTTTTTGAGCAATGCGTATTTCGCCGTGTGCGGTTCCAGCGTCAAAAAGCCGTCGTAGCCCCGCTCGTTCAAATCCTTTATAATATCGGCTATGCGCCCGCGCCCCATACCCAGAGGCGTTTCCACGCCGTCTATGCAGTCCTTCATATGATAATAGACCGTATATTCGCGCGTAGCCTCGTATGCCGCCCACGGATCCGCGCCGCATTGTATATAATTCGACGCGTCGTAGCAGAGTTTAAACTGCGGGTGCGACAGCTTGACATACAGCCAAAGCGCGCGCTCGGGAATGTCGCCGAAAATCTTTTTTTCGTTCTCGTGCAGGAGCGTAACGCCGCTCCCCTCCGCAAGCTCCAAAAATCCTCTCCATTTGTCGAGAACTTTGTTCCGAACGCCGTCCGTGTCCGCGCCGCCCGTGAAAAACGAAAAACAGCGGATATACTTGCAGTCCGCAAGCCCGGCTATTTTTATCAATTCGGCAAGCTTTTTTTTCTGCGCCGCGTAAGCGTCCGCGTCGTCTATATTTATCTTGCCCGCGGGCGACCCCAGCGAGGACAATCTAATCCCCGCGTCCGACAAAACGGGCAGAATATCCCGCTCGAATTCGTCGGCCGAAAAATCCGCGATATTTTTACCGTTCAAAAGACGCGGACAAAGATATTTCCCGCCGAGTTTTTTTATCAGCGCGATTTGCTTGCCTAAATCCGCCGCCGCCTCGTCGTAAAACCCAGAAATGCGAAACATATTTTACACCTCCGAAAGCTAAATTTATGCCGTATTCCGTTGCGTTTCGTCTATATTTAAGTTCATTATAAGCGGTATAAAAGGTATGCGATATGCGGCGCGCTACCGCGATAATTCAATCGGCGATACGGCGTTTTACGCGATATGCGCGAATACGGCGCAATAATGCGATGGTGTGGCGGCGCGACAAGGCAATAAATTCAATAACTTCGGTTATAAGCGATAACGCGGCAACGCAGTCCGCGCCGGTCCTTATAAAACCTTTTTTTCATTACCGGCCTTTTCGTTCAGCATCCTTTCATACCGCAAAGCGTCTATCGGAAAAGCGACCTCGCGCCCCTCCCACGCCGAAAGATATATACCGTTAATTAGGCTCAAAGCGCGTATTCCCTCTTTCGCGGGCGCAATCAGATCCGTTCCGTTCAGGATATGCGCGGCAAAATTCGCGACGACCCGCCTCTGTTGCCCCAAAATTAAATCGGGAACGACGCGCGGTCCGTAAAAATACCGGCGAACCCTCTTCGGCGCGCCGCCGTAACCCTTGACCGTCCGCGTATTTACCTCCGGCTCGGACGGCTCCCACGAGATATATTTCATCGAATACTTGCCCATGACAAGCCGCCCCCTGTCTCCCGCAATTTCTATGCGGTTCGCGCCGTTCAGCTCGCGCCCCGACGCCCTCAAAACGCAAACGGCGTCGTTCTTGTAGCGTAAAAGCGCCGCGACCTCGTTTTCGGCGGTAATATCGCGTCCTTTAGTGAACATTTTCGCATAAACGCTCTCGGGCAAACCTATCAGCCACTGCAAAATATCCAGCTGATGGACGCATTGATTGATAAGTATGCCGCCGCCCTCGCCGCTCCACGAGGCTCGCCACGAATTATTTTTGTAATACGCGTCCGAGCGGTACCAATCCGTGACGATAAAATCGGCGCGCCTGATTTCACCCAATGCCCCCGCGTCGATCAAAGCCTTCGCTTTTTTGTATACGGGGTTGGTTCGCTGATTATACATAACCGCCGCCGCCCCGCCGCGCGCCGCCGAAAAAGCGTTGAAACGAGCGGTTCCGCGCCCGGTTTCCTCGGCGGTTTTTTCAATAGGCGACTTGCCGCGTTCGCCAAAATCGGTCGCGGTTTCGGCAATAGATTTTTCAACGGGCGGTTCGCCGCGCGCGTCCAAAAACGCGTCGAAATCCGCCGCGCCGCGCTCCGTTAAGACGACGGTTTTTTCAATATCCAATTTGCTTGGCTCATCCAAAAACGCGTTGAAATCCGCCGCCGCGCGCTCCGTTACGGCGACAGGCTTTTCGATAAGCGTGTGCTTGCCGCGTCCGATGAAAAATTTCGCGATTTCCACATGGGAATAATGCGGCACGGCGACTATTACCGCGTCGAACTTCGCGCCGTTCGCCATTTCCTTATAATCGGAAAAGACGGGTATTTTTTTTGCTCTTTTTCCGCCGCGCTTCAAAAAACGCGCCCGCGCATCCTCCGAAACGTCGCAAACGGCGGCAAGCGCGGCGTTTTTCACCAGTCCGAACAGCAAAAGCAACGCGTGCGCGCCGCCCATGCGCCCTATTCCCACTACCGCAAATTTTACTTTATTCATGCCTTTTTTCTCTCTTCCGTCCGCGCGGCAACGCCGCCGGCAACACGGCGCTCCAATACTGCGGCAGCGCGCGATAACGCTTAAATTATTCCCGTAAATTATAGTATTACCGCAGTTTTCGCGTTGCCGTACCGCGCTAATAACGCGTATAAATTGTTCTTGTAAATCTATACGTATTTCCGCCCGAGTCTTTATCGATCCGCGTAACAATGCGCAATACAGTAATTTTTAACGTATACTATCGCGGCTCTCGCATTTCTCTGCCGCGTAATAATGCGTAAATTATACGCGCAAATCTATAAACGCGCACCGCGCATATTTGAGCCGTATCGCACCGCGCGGTAACCTTTTTACCGTTTGATTTGATTTATAGAGGCGCGTTTTTATGTTTTACGCTTATTATACCCCCGAATAGGCGTTGAAGCCCCCGTCTATCGGCAGCACCACGCCGGTAACGAAGCCGCTCGCGCCGTCGTCGGACAAAAAACGAACCGCGCCGAGAAGCTCGCCAGGCTCTCCGAATCTTTTCATCGGCGTGCCGCTCAAAATCTTTTTCGCGCGCTCCGTCGGCGCGCCGTCCGCTTGGAAAAGTAACGTTCTGTTTTGGTTCGTTATAAAAAAGCCCGGCGCGAGAGCGTTGACCCTGACGCCCGCCCCCGCGAAATACACGGCGAGCCACTCGGTAAAATTGGAAACCGCCGCCTTCGCCGCCGAATACGCCGGAATTTTCGTAAGCGGCGTAAAGGCGTTCATCGACGAAATATTGATTATGTTTCCCCCGCCTCTTTCCGCCATACACTCCGCGAACACTTGCGTCGCCAAAAACGTGCCCTTAAAATTCAAATCGAACACAAAATCGACGCCCTTTTCGGTCAGGTCAAAAAAGCTCTTTTTTTTGTTCCCGTTTACGTTCGAACCCAAAAAAACCGTTTTATTTCCATCCTTATACGCGCCCGCGCTATGCGAATCCGTTTTACTTTCGTTCTTATCCGAGTAAGCTGAAACCGCCTCTTTTCCGTCCGCGCGCGCGCTAGCCAAGGACGTATCCTCGCTCATAAAAATTCCGCCGTAAAATTCCTCGTCGGTCGTCGCCGACGGATTATTGCCGCCCGCGCCGTTTACAAGCAAATCGCACGCGCCGAAATCTGCCTCTATCCGTTCCCTCGCGCGTTCCAAATCAGCCTTGTTCAAAACGTCCGCAGCGTAAGCGTTCGCCTCGAATCCCTTTTTTCTAAAATCCTCGGCGAGCCTCTTTGCCGCATCCCCGTTTATGTCGAGCAAGGCGGTTTTGTATCCCCGCGCCGCCAAATCGGCGGCGATAACTCCGCATAAAACCCCGCCCGCGCCCGTAATAACCGCAATCTTATTCATAATTCATTCGACCGCCCCCCGTTTTCTTCACGTCTTATTTTTACGCGACGCGCGGTATAAAAACCGTTTAACGCCGCCCGCTTTCGCCGCGCTCCCCTTTCCGTATGCCGCATATCAAATATCGAATGTTTCCGACGTTTGCCGAATTCGTCCTTTCCTCAAATATTTTCCGGAATATTTATTTTTACTCAACGGCGTATTATCGTGCCGTCAAATTTTTTTTACGCCTTAAATAATTCTTAATTTTCAATTTCCGGCACCGTCGCGGAAAATCCGACGGCGGATAAATTTTTGCGATCGTAAAGACCAACCGTCTTTCGATACGCCTACGCGGCTTTGCGGTATATCATAGTATGTATCTATACTCATACATTATTTATTAATTTATTAACGTTTCGGCGAACGCCGAATTTGTCCCGCTTCTTGCCCGCGTCCGCCGCGCGCTCCTTTACGTACGCCTCGTACAATCCCGCGATATAGCACGCGCCCAAAGCCCTGTCGAATAACCCGTAGCCCGGTCTGCCGTTCTCACCCCAAATCATTCTGCCGTGATCGGGGCGAACATATCCGTCAAATCCGTCGTCAAGCAGTTTTTTGAGTACGGCGTACATATCTATACCGCCGCATTCGGACGGGTGCGCGGTCTCGTGAAAATCGTGTTCTCCCGTTATTTCAATATTTCTGAGATGCAAAAAATGTACGCGTCCTTTCGCCGCGTCGGCGATTTCCTTTAAGCCGTCCGTAATCGCGCCGCCTCGAGAGCCGTTCCGCCTTTTTACGTTTTCACGCCGCGAAAGCAGACCGTTCGCGCCCGTAGCGCCGAAAGAACCCGTACAAAACGTTATGCCGTTAGCTTCGCCCGGCGCAAGCCGCAAAAGCCTCCTTACGCTCTCCGCGCCCGTTATGATGCGCGGCAATCCGAATACGCTCCAAGGCGGATCGTCGGGGTGTATTGCCATCTTGACGCCCGACGCTTCCGCGACGGGAATAATTTCCGACAAAAACGCGCCGAGATTGTCCCACAGCCGCTCGCCGTCCACGTTTTCGTACCGCGCAAGCAACGCCCTCAAACCGTCCCTCGTATAGCTTTCGTCCCAGCCCGGAAGCGACAGCTTAGAGCGGTCGGGGTTAAGACGCAAAATATCTTTCCGCTTGTAGGACAGCGCGGACGAACCGTCCGAGAGCGCGTAATTCAGGTCGCTTCTCAGCCAGTCGAACACGGGCATAAAATTATAGCATACGCACTTCACACCGTATTTCCCCAAACGACGAATATTTTCCTTATAGTTTTCGATATATCCCGCCGCCGACGGCAAGCCCAACTTTATATCCTCGTGAACCGGCAAACTCTCGACAACCTCGCATTCGAGTCCGTTTTCGCGGCATACGCCCGTCAGCCGCGCTATGCTTTCCTCCGGCCAAACGCCGCCGACGGGGGTATCGTAGAGAGCGGTAACCACGCCCGTTACGACGGGAATCTGCCGTATCTTGCCCAGCGTTATTCTATCGTTTTCACCGTACCACCTAAAAGTTATTTTCACGACCGAATCCCTCCTTTCGCGCCGATTTTACGGCGTATTTCACAACGGATTTACGGCGTATTTCGCGCTTATTCACGGCATATTTCGCGACGCGTCCGCGTATATTTCCGCTATACGCTCGCACCGTTTTCGCGGTGCGGTTTTAACGTTTTTCTCCGCGCATTTTCAGCATATTTTCAGGCTCATATTCAACCTATCCGACGGCGCGGTTTCAGGTGAATTTTTGAGAGGATTTTAGACGGTTTTCCGCCAAAAAGATAACGAAGACGATTCCCCGTCGGATAGGTTGAATATGAGCCGATTTTCATTGAACTTTTTTGTTATAAGCGGCGGTATTGCTCATTATTTTTTCCGCCGGATTTTTTGCAAAACCGACGGCGTTACACCTTATTTCTCAATTTCTCACTCCGTTTTTTCATAAAAATCCGAACGCCGTTTTACGGCGGATTTCAACCGCCTTTCGCGGCATATTCTTAATACCGCGTTTATCCGAATATGCGGCGGCGCCTCAGCCTCGTTTTCCGCCAAGTATCTTTTCCGTTCTGAAATAAGCTCTTTTTCCATCGATTTCAACGGCTTTTTATGACGCGTTTCATATTGAAATAAGCTATTTTTTCCGCCGTCGCCACAAGGCTCTCCTCACGATCCGAAAAGCGCGAAAGATAATCGGACAGAACCATACGGAAATAGTCGTGCCTCGCGTATGACAAAAAGCTACGGCTGTCCGTCAGCATACCGGGTATTTTCTCTATATGCGACAGTTCGCCGATTTTGGCGAAGTATTCGTAAAGCCCGTTTCTGTGGTCGTTGAACCACCACGGCGCGCCTACGGCGATTCCCGAAAAAGAATCGGCGAGAGTTATCAGCGGATAGTAATACGAGGGGTTTAAGGTATAGAGAATAACCTTCGGCAGACCCGAAACATCCTCTTTTTGCCCGAAAAAACCGTCGGCGTTTTTTATTTTATTTAAAGCCGCGTCCATGCCGTTCGCGACCGCGTTTTCGGCGTCGCTTGAAACCACGCCGTCCGGCAGGCTAAGATACCCGCCGAACGCCGCGCCGAAGCCCGCCGCCGCGTTTAAAACCGCAATCAACGCCCGAATAGGCAGGCTCTCCGCTACGGTATCGTAACCGCCGTCCGCGCCCGAAACGAGGTACGCCGCCGCGTTTATATTCCGCAAAACGCCCGAATGCAACTGCGCGGTAAAGCCGTATCTCGCGCACGCGGCAAGCCACCACGGATAAATAAAGCCGAGATATAGCGAACGCGTCCGTCCGTCTGCACATTTGCCTCTACGGGCGTCCGAAAAAGCTCTTTCCGCGCCGCCGAAGCTTTGGTCGAGGCTCGGAAATTCTCTATTCGGCGCGGCGTTTATACCCGTTTTCTCCGGATAAATCCCGCGCGGAATATCGCTTATATCCGGAAAGCTTTCTATGCCTATATCGGCGAAAAGACAGCCCGCCGCCGCAAAGTCGGCCATACGGCGTTCTAAGGCTTTCAAAAAATCCGCGAAGCCCGTTATCGAAAGACCGCCGCAAGCGGCGGATAATTTTTCCGTATAAGCGGAAAAATCGGGCGCGGAAAGATTAAAAGCTCTGTCGGCGCGGAAAGTCGGCGCGACTCTCGTCTTGAAATTTTTGTCGCCTCGCAATTGCAAATGAAAGGTCAAATCATCCGCCGGATCGTCCGTCGTCGCTATATATTCCACGTTAGAAGCCTCTATCAGCTTGCGCGGCGACAACCGTCTTTCCCGTATCGCGACGTCCGCCTCCGCCCGTATTTTTTCGGCGTTTCCGACGGTCAGCGGTTTCTCTATTCCGAAATATTTCGACAGCTCGAGGCGCGCCCAATCGCGCAAAGGATTGCCGTAGGCGCGTTCTGCGGCGCACGCGAACGCCGCGAATTTTTCACCGTCCGAAGCTTCGCCCGTAATGTATTTTTCACCGATTCCGAAGCCGCGCATAAGCCGCCATTTGTAATGGTCCGCGCCAAGCCACAGCTTGGAAAGCCCATCAAATTCCGCGTCTTCAAAAATCTCGCGCGGACTCAAATGGCAATGATAATCTATTATCGGCAAAGCCTCTATGCCGCTGAAAATGCGTTCGGCTTTCGCCGTTTTTAAAATTTCAGTTTTAACGCTCATACGCATCTCTTCCTTATAGCGCTTATACGCCTTTGCCGTTTCGACCGGAGCGCGGAGCTTGTATTTCCGTTTTAGTTCTTGAAGCCGTCTTCTCCGTTCGTTTTCTCTTAATTCCCGCCCGCTTTATGCGGTCGGTTTTCCGCTTGCGCAACACAACAACTTTCTCGGGTTCGTTTTCTCCCGCCGCAATTCTTTTATTTCATTCGGTTTTCATTTTCAAAGCGATTTGACCTCGGAGTTTTCTTTTGTTTGAATCCGTTTTATTCCGTCGGTTCTCCGCTTCGCGGCAATTTTCTTGCGCTCGTTTTCTCCCGCCGCAAACCGTTAATTCCTAAACTTTTTTCTTTTTCAAAATCGTTTTTCGGTCTTTTTTGTTTCAACCCGTTTCGTTCCGCATATTTTCCCGCCGCACCGTCCGAAAGGATCCGTGCGACGACTAACGTTGCACCCTGCCGCTCGCGTCGCCGTTCATAAGGCTTTCGACTTCGCCTTTCGAGGCGATATTAAAGTCTCCCTCCACAGTATGCTTCAAGCATGACGCGGCGGCGGCGAAATCCACGGCGTACTGAGGATGCATTTTATTGATTAACGAATAAATAAGCCCGGCTGTAAAGCTGTCGCCGGCCCCCACTCTGTCCACTATGCCGACGAGATATTCTTTTGAGCGGAAACCTCCCTCGGCCGTAGTCAAAACCCCCGCCCAACGGTTGACCGACGCGGAAACGCTGCCGCGCAGGGTAAAGGCCGTCGCTTTCAGATTACGGAACTTATCCGTCAAAACCTCCGCCAAAGCCGAATAGCCTGCGGCGTCGATAACTCCCGCGTCGATATCCGATCCTTGCGCCTCCAATCCGAAAACCTCTTTGCATTCCTCCTCGTTGGAAATCAAAACGTCCGAATAGCCTATAAGCTCCGACATAACCTCTCCCGCCTTTTGTTTGCTCCAAAGCTTTTTTCGGTAATTTAGGTCGCACGACACGGTAACGCGCCGCTTTTTCGCCTCTTTCAGCAGCGCGAGAAGCGTATCTAATACGTTTTGAGAGAGCGCGGCGGTTATGCCCGAAAAATGAAACCATTCGACGCCGGAAAAGAGCGCGTTAAAATCGATTTCATTAGACGATATTTCGTTTATACTCGAATTTTTCCTGTCGTATATAATTCTGCCGGGACGCTGCGACGCTCCCTTTTCGCTGAAATATAAGCCTAGGCGCCCGCCGCCGCGAATAATAAACCGCGTATCCACGCC
This sequence comes from Clostridiales bacterium, assembly GCA_031275485.1. GTDB lineage: Bacteria > Bacillota > Clostridia > Christensenellales > JAISNN01 > JAISNN01. The sequence continues at coordinate 40,220 of JAISOS010000007.1, forward strand.
GCGTTTCTTAAGCTCCGCGATACAAGCGTCGCCGAGCGCGTTCTCGGGGAGCTTTGTCAAAAACGCCGCGTCCTCGCCGAAGCCCGTTAGGGAAACCGCGACGTTAGCCTCGCCGCCGCCGAAACAGCTCTCGTACAAATCGGCCTGAAAAAACCGCTTATAGCCTACCGGCTGCAATCGCATCATTATTTCTCCGAAAGTCAAAATTCTGCCCATACGTTCCCGTCCCCTCCCGCCGTTTGAAATTACGCTAAGCCTGCGGCGCGATACGCGTCCCCTATATGCGCCCCGACCGTTCGGCTTTTTACGCGTTTTTATATTCGTTTTACGCCGCCTCGAACGCTCGGCTTTTCATAGCTCTTTTGCGGCGTGTTTTTATAAACGTTTTTAACGTTAGCTCTTTATGCGTTTCGTATGCGTTTCACGCTTGATTTTCACGCGTTTTTACATTCGTTTTACGCGCCTCGAACGCTCGGCTTCTCATATGTTTTTACGCGCGCTTTTTTATTCCGGCGGCAGTTATTTTTTTAATCCATTTTTCCGCGTCGGAGGATGCGGTTAGATTGCTTCCCGCGCCGCATGCCGACGCGCCCGCAGCGAACCAATCGTCGAGATTGCGCAGGCTCACGCCGCCCGTAACCATGAATTTGACGTTCGGAAACGGCGCTCTCAACGCTTTCAAGACGGCGATGTCCGCCGGAAACAATTTCACAAAATCCGCGCCGTATTCAAGTACGGAAAGTAGCTCCGTCGCCGTGGCTATTCCGGGAAATACGGCGGCTGAATAGCGGTTGCAAAGCTTGACGACCTCCGCGCTTGCCGCGGGCGATACGACAAATTCCGCTCCCGCGAGAATCGCCGCCCTCGCGGTTTCGGCGTCCAAAACCGTGCCCGCGCCCACGATAACGCCGCCGTTATCCGTGCCGCAACCATTATCCGCAACGGTATTGTTCGCCTTATCGATACGGCTAACTATACCGAGCCTTTCCGCTCCGCCGCCGCAATTATTAACTTCGACATCGTCACGCGCGCCGCAATTATAGCGCGTCCGCAATTCCTTTATAACGTCGTCCGCGCCGCGAACCGTAAAAGTTACCTCCAAAATTCTCACGCCGCCGAGAACCAGTCTGTCGGCGGTTTTCAAGACGTCGTCCTTGCCGCCCCTTAATACCGCCGCCAATTTATTTTTTTCAAAGTATTCGTAGACGCTTGCGCGGTTCATACTGCTCCTCCGTATATCGGCGTTTGCCTAAATTTCCAAAACCGCTATTTAGAGCCGCCGTATTTTATATTCGGCATTATTTTTATCCGTCATAAAATTCCGGCGAATTCCGGTGCGGATTCTCTCCGTTAATCGCGGAATTTTTCAAACACGATACGCCGAAAAATTGCTCCGGCGATTTTCTTAATAAACGTAAACCCGCTTACATTAAAAACGCGGAATTTACGTAATTTGCGAAAGATTTTTGCGGCTGTTAAGAGGGTTTTTTGCCGTATCGCCGCCGCAGTTTTGAAAAACCGGCGCAAAAGAACCGCGAATACCGGCGTTTTAAGCCGCGAATACAAGGTTTTACTTATTATATATTTTTTCGGCGCGGAAATCAATAGTTTTTTTAAAAAAAAATATGGACAAAACGGATATTTAATGATATAATATCTCCGTAAAGAATGAAAACGACGGGTATTCGGAAATTTTACGTTTTTATTCGCAGAAGGAAAACCGCAGTATGGCGTCGCTTACATATATTGGAAAACAAGCCAAAACCTATCTTATTTCGATGCATAAGCATACGGATTTGGAAATAATTTATTGCACGCAGGGCGACGGCGCGCTGAAATTCGCGGACGGCGCGGTGTTGGATTACGTTCCGGGCGACATTTTGATTATTCCGCCCGAAACGCCGCATATGAATTTTTCAGACACGGGATTCAAAAATATTCATTTAAAAATCACCGATCTTATTCCGCCCTACAAAAACCGCGCCAAAATACACGACGCGGACGGAATTGTCAAGCAGCTCTTGAAACAGCTGATTTTGGTTTCCGTTTCGGAGATGAAAAACAAAAACGCCGTCGTACAAAACTATATCGAACTGCTTTTAAACCTGCTTGCGGGACTTGCCGACGCGGAATACTATTCGGAATACGTGGAAAAAATCAAAAATAAGCTGATTGAAAATTTCGGCGACTGCTACTTCGACGTCGCCGAATATCTGGAAACTCTGCCGCACAGCCCCGAATATCTGCGCAAGCTGTTCATCAAGGAAACGGGCGTTTCCCCGATAAAATTCTTAACGAAAATACGTCTGGAAAACGCCAAAAAGCTTCTCAACTCGGCGGCGAGCGACTCGAACCGCCTCAAAATTAAGGAAATTGCCGAGATGTGCGGCTTTTCCGATCCGTTATACTTCTCGCGTACATATAAGAAATACTACGGAATCCCGCCCGGCGGCTTTTTAAAATCTTAAACGCAAGAGCCCGTCAGAAAAGTCAAAGACGGCTGAAGATTCCAAACCGCTTCCGTCTTTTCATTGCCGCGAAAAAAAATTTCCCGTTAAAAAATATCTCGATCGGCTTCGAAACGGACGGCAACAAAATATCCGCAAAAACGCTTTTTTATTCAAAGGCTTGTCTTTTCGGCGTCGGGTAAAAAGATTATCTGTCCGAAAAAAATCTCGTTTATTCCGCCGTTCAATTCGCTTATCAGGCGCGGTTCTATACCGTGTTTTTTCGCGACGGATTCTATCGTGTCGAAAGGTTCGGCATAATAGATTTTTCCGGGATTTCTGCGCACCAAAAGTCGCATCCCGCAAAAAACCGCGTCCTCCGAAAGACCGTTGTCGTTCAGTATCACGGCGGCGGGAATATTTTCGGACGCCGCTATATCCTTAATCGTTTCGCCGTTTTCCACTCTTCTAACCTTATATTCCATCGAAAGCCTCCTTATAAGCCTCACTTTTAGGAATATTATTCCGTAAAACCCCGTTTGTTCGTGAATATTTTACCGCCTTAAATACTCTGTAAAAGCGTTTGTCGGGAGTATTACGACGCTAAGAATACCCGATTTATTAGGGTTATTATGACGCGAAGAATATCTCTTTTTTAATAGACCTTTTTTGAAACCGTGCCGACGGTATCTTTTACGTGCCGCCACGCCGTTTTTTTACTAACATGACGGGAAATACGCGCCGTCAAAAAATGACGTGGCGGTGCTCGAAAACCGCCTAAAAGCTATTCGCCGTCAAGTCTAAAAGATCTCTAATTATTAATACCTCTCAAAATACCCCTTTTGCTCAAAGTATCGTACCGCCAAAAATATCCCGTCTCTAATTAAATATGATTACGCCTCGAAAACGCCCCGCTACTCGGCGTAATATATTATATCTTTCAAAGCCTTTCGTTATTCTGAATTTCATGCATTTTATTCCGTCGTTTTTTTTAATTCTAACAAGAAAACGCTCCGTGCGGCATAAGATATTCCTATGAATATAAATAAGACCGCGCGCACAAAAAGCGCGCCCGCCGTATTCAAGGCAGTCGCCTTAGTCAGCATAATTTCGATAATCACGCGGATTTTTTCTTTCGTATTCAAGATATACCTCTCCCGCGCTTACGGCGCGGAGGCGGTCGGGCTTTACCAAACGGGCATTTCCGTATTTTTTCTGTTCGCGGCGCTGTCCGCGTCGGGCTTGCCCCTCGTCGTGTCGCGGAAGGTCGCGGAATTTTGCGGCGACAAAACGAAAGAATTTTCGCTCGTAAGCTCGGCCATGCTGCTGGGATTGTCGGTATGCGTGTTTTTGATCGCGGCGTTCGCGCTCTTTCCCGCTCTGTTCAACCTCCTGTTCACGGATAAGCGCGTCGTACCGATTTTCAGGATTATGCTACCCGCGCTCTTTTCCACTACCGTATACTGCATAATACGCGGCTGGTTCTGGGGCAAGAAAAACTTCCTAGTATTCGGCTTCACGGAACTTTTGGAGGAAATTTTCCGCATAATTTTCTCCGTGCTTTTGGCGGGCGGAATGATCGCGTCGATAAGCGGCGCGACAGGCATCGCCGCCGCCTTTCTCATATCCGACGCGGCGTCCGCGATAACGCTTTTCGCGCTGTATTTCGCACGCGGCGGTAAATTCGTCCGTCCGAAAGACATAAAAGCCGCCGCAAAAAGCGCGCTCCCCGTTACGGCGATGCGCGTGTTCGGCAATATCATAGGCTCGCTGTCCGCAATAATAATCCCGGCGCGTCTCGTAGCCGCCGGAATGGACACGGGCGAAGCGACGGCCGAATTCGGCAGAGTTTCTGGAATGGCGATTCCGCTTCTACTCGCGCCGCTCGCCGTAATCGGCTCTATCGCGGTAGTGCTGATACCCGAACTCGCGTCCGATTCCGCCGCCGACAACACGGCGGTTTTGAATGAAAAAATAAACAAGGCGCTGACGGCCTCGATTCTCATTTCGGGCATATTTTTGTCGGTCTATCTCCCGTTCGGACGCGAGGTCGGCACACTGCTCTACAACGACGCGGGCGCGGGTCTTTACCTCCGCTACGCCGCACTTTTGATGCTCCCCATCGGCGTAAATCAAATAAGCGCAACGGTGCTGAATTCCGTAGGCAAAGAGGGCGGCGGCTTCGTCAATTTCGTCATCGGCACGGCGGTTATGATCGTCCTCATAGTCATACTCCCCCAATACATCGGCATATACGCCGTCGCCGTAGGAACGGGCGCGTGCTATATCGTCACGAGCGCGCTGAATATTCGCCTGCTCAAAAAAAAGACGGGTATGCGCCCGACCTTTTTTAAGCCCCTAATATTGGTTTTGGCGTTTTCCGGACCTTGCTCCTTTATCGCCGTATGGCTTAGGAACATCGCGGCAAGCCGCATCCCCGAAACCGCCGCGCTGTTTCTGTGCATAGCCGCAGCGGCGACGCTCTATCTCCTATTCCTATGGTGTTTCGACCTCGCGGACATCAGCCGATTTATGATCGTAAAAAGAAAAAAGCCCCGCGTCAAACCCGCTTTAAAGCCGAACGCCCGCTCCGCAAATACGCAACCGGAAAATGCGCAATTTGCGAAAAAACAACAAATAAACGCCAAATACGCAAACGCGCAATCCATATTGAATTTAAACAGATAAAAAACAGTTCTCAAGCCGTGAACACACAATTTGCGAAAAAACAATAAACGAACGTCAAGCGCGGAAACGCCGCCCGTCTTGAATTTAAATATAACAACAAAGCAAACGCGTAAGATAGATTTAAACTTCTTCGCTACCATGCGGTTCATATAGATTACGGATGATTTTTGTGCGAAACAGAATGCTCGCGGCGACTCCTAAAGAGTACGCGAAAAAAACGGCAAGTCTCCGTATAAAATAAAAAGCGATAAAATATACGGCCGACGCAGTTCAAAAAAAATCTATGATTTCTATTTTTTATATTTCGCGCTTTTATCCGTCGCTCCGCGTCCGAGCGATTTCATTTCCGCCGAAAAATCGGGCGCGGTATACGCCGGATAGCCCGGATTATCCGCCGTATAGTCCGACGCGTATTTCGGAGCCGCATCTGCGGCGACGCGCGACAGCGCGTCTATGGAATAAGCGACATGGTCACTTCTCTTCGGTTTTTTCGCCGCATTCGCAACCGCCGCGTTTTTCGCCGCCACATTAAGGACCCCGTTGATCGAAGCCAATGTGCGCGAAAATAAATAATACTCTCATCTTACATTTCTCCCAACAATAGTAATTTCGTTGCGATTATGAAATAATTGTCTAGTTGCAATGAGACTAAAATTTTCCTGAAACAATCCAAATAACCCTCATTCGGGTTTATGTGAGTGTATGAATTTTCCATGCCTTGTGTCGTCCCTCTATTTTTTATAGCCCTTTGCATTGTCCCGCAGTTCTTTCTCGGCGAGAAGTATCTGCTTTTCCGCCTCTAACTCGCGTATAAGCTCCGCCTCGGTGGGAAGCGTCAGCTTGTATTTGCTTGCGAAAATCTGCGAATTCCCGCCCTCGGGGAAAGTATATTTTACCACGCTTTCGCTCTTATCGGAGCAAAGAATAATCCCTATCGGCGGGTTGTCGCCCTCGTTCGTTTTCTCCCGCGTGTAGTAGTTGACGTACATCTGCATTTGCCCTATATCTTGGTGCGTGAGGTCGCCCGTTTTTAGGTCGATAAGCACGAAGCACTTCAAAATGTAATTATAGAAAACGAGGTCTATATAAAAATGCCGTCCGTCAAAGGTTATTCGCTTCTGCCGCGATTCAAACGTAAACCCTCGTCCGAGTTCAAGCAAGAACTTTTGTATGTGATTTATGAGTGCCTGTTCAAGGTCGCTTTCTAAGTATTGGTTTCCTTGCGACAACCCTAAAAACTCTAAAACGTACGGGTCCTTTATCGTGTCAAGCGGCGTTTTGTCCGGCTCCTTGGCGAGTATATCACCCTTTGCCGCCTCACGCCCGCCCTCACGGCTTGACAACACCCGCTCGTAACAAAAGCTGTTTATCTGCCGTTCTAACTGCCGCGTGCTCCAGTTGCCCGCCGTCGTTTCCTCTAAATAATATTGCCGTGCCCGCTCGTTTTCGACGCGCATTATTAGGCGGTAATGCGTCCAAGTCAATTCGGTACGCAGTGCGTTCCGATTCTCAAACGCAATATAAAACTGCCGCATAAACCGCAGGTTTCGCTCGTCAAAGCCTTTTCCGTATTCGGCGGTAAGCTCCTTTGCAAGCCCCGTAATCAATCCGTCACCGTAATCTGCGCGTTCTGCGCCGCCCTGCTTTTCGACTATCAAACGCCCGATATTCCAGTACGCCTCGACCATAGCAAAATTGACGGCGGCGTATGCTTTGCCTCTCGCCGAATTGAGTATACTGCGGACGCTCTCGAAAAGTTCTTTATCAAGAACAACTCCTGTTCCGCCGCTTGTTGCGGGCGTTTTTGCGTCGCCGCTTTTCTTTGCCATGTTATTCTCCTTTTTTGTCGCCCGTCGCGCTCGGCGTGTCGGGAAATATGTCCATGATGTCTGCGACGTTGCAATCCAAAACGCCGCAAATCCTCACGAGAATGTCCGTCTGCAAGTTGTCGCCTCTATTGAGCTTTGAAACCGTCTACGCGCTCAATTGGGCGGCAACCATAAGGTCGCGCTTCTTCAATATCCTTATCAATAAGTAACTTCCAAAGTTTTTTATAACTAACCATTTCACGCCTCCAAATGCGTTTTACTCTATTATATCACAAAATCATTAAATATGCAAGCAAAAGTTGCGCAAGTGCGAAATTTATTTGCTCTCTTTCGCAAGAAAGCCCGACAAATGCCCGCACGCGCCTATCGGTTGTTTGTTTCGAGTATTTGCTTGACCTGTTTGTAAAATCGAACGTGGCGCAAATGGTGGCGTTGTGGCGCGCCCTGCCGCCACATTGCGCTTATCTGTTCTTGACTCATTTATTCCTTGTAGATGTTAAGCCACTTTTTTATTTGGTTTACTTTTGCGTCTGCCGTGTCTTTGCTCCCTGGCGAATTAGATAATTGAAAGTTGTGGCTGAACGACTTATATTTGCCCTCACTATGTCCTGCGGTACTACGGTCAATAGTCCATCCGATTTCCCTTAATTGACTTTCAGCGGAAGCGTTTATTTCGGGGCTTGCTTTCAAAATCCTTTTTATCTTTTCAAAGAGTGCTTTCCCCTCGCCGTTTAGAGGATTTGCCTCAATCAGAGCGTCCGAGACTTCTGCCGCCCTTGTGCCGTCAGACGAACTCTTTCGGTAAAGCATTAGTGCCGAAACGACAACATCGTATTGCTCTGCGTCAAAGAACTTTTTTATGCTCGCTTCCGCTATCAGTTTATCTCTGCAATCCGGCTCCTTTTCTAATGCCGCCGTTAAAGTTTCGCACCGCGAGGTCAATGTCCGATTCGCTTGCTTTAACGCCTCAATCTCTTTGCGTAAAATCGCGTTGTCGCTTTGTAACTTGTCCATATCGGACGCGAGAATATCAAGACACTTGTCGACCTCCGCCTTTGCCGTTTCCTGCTCAATTTTCTTGTGCGCTATGCGCTCCCATTCGAGAACATCTAACGTGCCCGCGTGCTCCGCCGCTTCAAGCTGTTGCGTTCGTAAATTCCTTACCTCGTCAAATACTTTCGTTTCAAACGCCGACTGATTATCGCCCGTATTTCGTAACGATTTTGGAAATTGCATTGCGCCGCTATATACCCCGATATAGCCGTTATATGGAAATTTCCGCCGATTTTGTTTCTCAATTCAACTGATACAGTGTTGTTTGCTTCTTCTACGACGTGAGCTATCCCGCATAAGTCCTTTGCCATCTCCGTCGTGTTTATCTCATGACCCATACTGTCTATAATCGTGCTCACGTATATCACGGGCAACCTGCAGGTCTCCTCGCCTTTTATAAGCCGTGCTATGTAATCGAGATTGTTCAAATCCGCAACTATCGGTTGACTGCCTATCTTAAACGCTCCGTCGCCCTCAAACAGCCCCGCCTCCGCCAACGCCTGAATTATGCCTGTTCGCATTTGCCGCCGTTGGGTGCTATAACCTACGCCGTACAATGAAGACGTCGCTATATCAACCCGAACCGTCTTTTTGTCGCCGCATTCTCTGTATATAACGTCGGTTGTCCATTGCATGGCGGAACTGACCCGCGCCTCATAGCGTATGCCTAAGGTCAGCGTGTTATCGTCCTTAACGCATAGGCGCGTTAGGGTATTGTCACCGATATCCCGCGTGAAGTCTTGTCCCGTGTCAAGGTCGTTTAGTGCTTCCGCCGCTTTCGCGTCGCCGCTCTTTATCCAACGCAAGACTGCGACTGTAACCGCTTCCGCCGTTACAATCGCCCTCGCGGGCAATGCTGTCGTAAGTACTTTCATTTTGTACTCTCCTTTACCTCCGTTGGTCGATTTGTACTATGCAATACTTCTTGTCGGAATAGTCGTAATCAGCCCATTCGTCCTCGTCCGCTTTTGAAGTTTTGCGTACTTGGTATTGCTGTCCATCTATGACGAACGTCGTCTTGTCCGCCTTTTCTCTGTTCGTAAATATGTGGACGATTTGCTTGTTCTCGTCCGTATCAACTCCGCCTTTGGATAGCGGCTGTATGTGGTCTATGTCCCACCCGTATTGCGAATTCTCGTTGCGGTATGCGCTTTTAATAATCTTGTTGCCCGCAAAGTCGGTCGCTTCGGTTACGTCGCCGAACTCGCGTTCCCAAAAACTCACGCGCTTATCGCCTATCTTGTAAACACCCCGCTTGCCGCTCTCGTCTTTTTGTACTTGATAGCGGATGCCGTCAATCGAGTAAGTTATTTTGCCGTCGCGTAAAACGTGCGCCTCGTAACTCACTATGTGTAGATTGTCATCCGCTTTCGTTCCGCCTTGGTCTAACGGCAGTATATATTCAAGCACCCACCCGTACTGCGAGCCCGCTTGATTGTATGCGGCTTTCTTTATCGTCCGCCCCGTATAGTCGTTTGCGTCCTGTGCGCCTTGTCCAAAAAACTTTACCCACCATTCGCTTGCCGTCATTTGCCGTTATCTCCTTGAAATCAAAAAAACGCTCTCTCGCTATATCCGAGAGAGCGTCATGTTTATATGCTACGCTTCAAAGGTTATTTTAGGCTTCCTAAAACATTTCCTTTATTCTCTCTGTTATCGGTTTAATAAGCGAGATTAAGTTGTTGTCCGAAACGCCCATATCGGCTCGCGCCTCAATGTTTATATCATGTGTATAGTCTAGCATATTATGAGATATCTTGTCAAGTATTTTCGCCCCGCAAAATTAAAATTGCCGATAAAACGCTTCACGCGCCTATCGATTGTTTTCCCGAGTATTTAATCGGACTATTTACTAAAACCGCACGGGGCGTGTTTTGGCGCCGCCGGGCGCGTAAATTTACTTGATCTTTTGGGTTATTTATGGTATTCTATGTATGTAAATTCGGGTTGCGAGTCGACTCAAAAAGCGGTTTTATCCGTTTTGACCCACAAATACGCGGTTTGATGACTATTTTCCGCTTTAATTTTTGTCGCCAATATACGCGATTCAAATCCCGTAACAGACTTCAAAGAGCGCGGTTCAAGTCCGCGCTCTTTTTATGCCGTTTGCTGAAAACCGTTGCACACCGTGCTTTATGACTATTTTAACACTAAATACCGTTATCCGTTTCGGTGAAGCAAGCTCATCTCTTTGAATTTCGTTATACTTTTCGGTGAAGCAACATCATCAAATTTGGCGCTACTTTCCGGTGATTACAGACAAATAAAAACGCCTACAAGCGGTCTATGCTATTATCGTTCCGCCGGAGCGGTTTTTAACGGCTTTGACTATACTGTTTTCGGCGTTCAGGGCAAACGCTATAATCGGAATTTTATTATCCATACACATTGTGAGCGCGGTTTTGTCCATTACGGTCAAGCCGCGGTTTATCACGTCGAGGTAAGATATGCTGTCGAATTTTTTTGCGCCGCCGTTAATTTTCGGGTCGCTGTCGTACACGCCGTCAATATTTTTAGCGAGCAACAACGCGTCGGCGTGCATTTCGCAGGCTTTGAGCGCGGCGGCGGTATCCGTCGTAAAGTAGGGGTTGCCCGTTCCGGCTCCAAATATAACCACACGGTTTTTCTCGAAATGCCGCTCGGCTTTTTTGTATATATAAGGCTCGGCGATTTTCGTAATGTCGATAGAGGTCATGACTCGGGCGCACACGCCCTTTCTTTCAAGCGCGTCGCGCAGAGCGATGGCGTTCATTACCGTCGCAAGCATTCCCATATGGTCGGCGACGGTTCTGTCCATATCCCTGCCCTGCCTGCCGCGCCAAAAGTTACCGCCGCCCACGACGACGCCTATGTCCACGCCCATTTTATTTACTTCGGCGATTTGACTTACGACGCCGTTTACCACCGCCTCGTCCAGACCGAAACCTCCGCCCGACAACGCCTCGCCGCTGATTTTTAAAATAATTCTCTTAAATCCCAAATTTTCGCACCTCTTTTTATCAGGTTGATTTTTAAAAAATTCCTTGTATAATAGATAATTACGTTCGACGGATACGCGTACAATTTTCCACATATATTTTAATTGCGCAAAAAGCGCGGCTTTTCGCTTTATACGACGGAACAAGCGTCTGTCGCGCAATTTAAAAAGCGGTATCGACGGATCTATTTAAAACTTGACGGCAATACTTTCAGGCGTTTTTGACGGCGCGTACTTCCGCAGTATGTAGGGAAAATACAACGCGGCGGCACGCCGGATGCGGCAAAAGATGCCGTAGGCGCAACTCCGAAAGAGGTCTTAATATATTTACTCCAAAAACATTAAAATAAAAGCAATTATTAAATTAATAATTGCTTTTTAAAAATTATTCATTATTCATTTTATTTAATTGGTCTTGAATTTCGTCGGCGAAAGTGTCCCTCTTTTTTTCCAACCCCTCGCCCATTTCGTAGCGAACGAATCTTCTGACCGTAATTTTCTCTCCGATTTTCCCGATGCTCTCGTTAATCAAAGCCGCGACGGTTTTCGCGGGGTCTTTCACATAATCCTGTTCGAGGAGGCAGATCTCCTTATAGAACTTGGAAACGCGTCCCTCTACCATTTTGTCGATAATATCGACGGGCTTAGGCTTAGGTTCGTTCAGCGCCTGAGCCTTTAATATTTCCTTTTCCTTGGCGACAACCTCGGCGGGAATTTCCTCTTTTACGATGTACGAAGGCTTGGCGGCGGCGATATGCATCGCGATATTGTGAACCAAATCCTTAAATTCGTCCGACTTAGCGACGAAATCGGTTTCGCAATTGACCTCTATGAGCACACCGACTTTGCCGCCCAAATGAATATAGCTGTTGACAAGCCCTTGCGAGGCGATTCTCTGCGATTTTTTCGCTGCGGAGGCTATGCCCTTTTCTCTCAAATAATCAACGGCTTTTTCCATATTTCCGTCCGTTTCGGTCAAAGCTTTTTTGCAATCCATCATACCCGCGCCGGTTTTTTGCCGCAACGCGACGACGTCCTGACTTGTAAACATACACATATCTCCCGTTATGCTTAAATTATATTTTTTTCGTTTATCATATTTTTTCGCCGCGCATTTTATAACTGCTATGCCGGTCAAACTTTTGAATCGCGCGTCGCGTAATTTAAAAGAAATTTAAAGCTCGCTTCAAATTTGGCGGGAATACCCGCTTTTTAACGCCGTCACATTAAAAAACCGTAAAACACAAAAGCCTTTTACGTCCGCGTTACAGCGCGCCGAGCGCGGTTTAAAAGTTTATTCACTGTACCGCGCACTTGCCATTATTTATAAACTCCGTCGCAGATTCCCCACCCTTAACGCGGAATATCGCGGCGAATCAAACGTACCGATTTCAGCCGCCGCTCGCATTTTTTAACCCGCGCCGTCACAAAACGCCTCCAACCTATTCCGCTTCCGCAGTTTCGGTCTTGATTTCCGCCTTTTCCGCGCCGGCGGCGGCTTGCGCGAAGACTATATCCTTAAAGGAAATATTCTCCTCGCCTTCAACGGACTCGGGTTTCTCCGCGAACCCCTGCTCACCCTGTTTCGCCTCTATGACCGCGTCGGCTATGACCGACGCCACAAGCTTTATAGCCCTTATAGCGTCATCGTTACCCGGTATCACATAATCGCAAAGGTCGGGGTCGCAGTTCGTGTCCACGACGCCTACGACGGGTATACCCAAAAGCTTGGCTTCCTTGATAGCGATTTCCTCTTTTTTCAAATCGACGACAAAAAGCGCGCCCGGCAGAACCCTCATATTTTTAATTCCGCCGAGGTTTTTCTCGAGCTGGTCTCTTTCCGCGCGCAATTTCAGAACCTCTTTTTTGGGAAGCAATTCAAACTCGCCTATTAATTCCATCTGATTGATTTTGTTCAAGCGGTCTATTCTGCTGCGAATAGTTTTGAAATTCGTCATCGTTCCGCCTAGCCATCTCTGGTTGATAAAGAACATTTCGCATCTTTCCGCTTCCTGCTGAATGGCGTCCTGCGCCTGCTTTTTAGTACCCACAAAGAGGATGGATTTTCCCTCCTTTACGACCGAAACGACATAAGAATACGCCTTTTCGATCATCTCCGCGCTGAGCTGCAAATCAATTATGTGAATATTGTTCCGCGCGGCGTAGATATACTTCGCCATTTTAGGATTCCATTTCGGGGTCTGATGACCGAAATGAACGCCCGCTTCCAAGAGTTGCTTCATGCTGACTACCGACATAAATAAAAAAAACCTCCGTTTTTATACCTCCCCCACGTCTCATTTAAGCGCGCAAACGCGGAACCGAGCATAGACATAATCCGGCTTCCGTATCCGCGCCTTGCCGTCCACAATACAAAACATGAGAGAAAAGTGGCGGCTTCCCGCGTAAGGTGCGTAATAATTTTAAATTATTTTAGCATTTATAGAAAAAAAAATCAATAAAAAACATATACAAAAAATTTTTTTTCAAAAATTTTTTTCAAAAGTTTAAAAATTTAAAAAAATACGCGGTGAAAAATCTTTTTGCGAACAAAAGGCTACCCTCCGCGCAAACCTTTTTTTAAATTTTTTATTTTATTTCCGTATTTCCCAATTTTTTTAAAACCGCTTGAAAATAATCGGGCAGAGGCGCGTAAAACTCAAGAATCTCGCCGCTTACGGGATGCGCGACTATAAGCTTATGCGCGTGCAACAACTGCCCGTTCGTCTTGAATCTCATACTGCCGCCGTAAAGCCCGTCCCCCGTAACCGGGTGCCCGATATGCTTTGAATGTACTCTTATTTGATGCGTTCTGCCCGTTTTCAGCTCGAATTCGACGAGTGAAAATTCTCTAAATCGTTTTATCACTTTATATAGCGTAACGGCGCGCCTCCCCTCCCGCGTCACGCACATTTGCAGACGGTTTTTAGGATTTCTTCCTATAAAGGTTTCCACGATCCCCTCGTCCGCCTTGACCGCGCCGTCCAAAAGAGCGGTATAATACCGCCGCGCCGATTTTTCGGCAATCTGCCCGCTTAACGATAAATGAGCGCGGTTATTTTTCGCGGCCAGAATTAGTCCCGACGTGTCCTTATCCAGTCTATGAACAATTCCGGGACGCATTTCGCCGTTAAGATCGCTGAGGTTTTGCAAATTAAACAGCAGAGCGTTGACCAGCGTGCCGGACGCCGCGCCTCTCGCGGGATGCGCTACCATACCCTGCGGTTTATTTATGACCGCAAAATCCCCGTCCTGATAGATTATGTCGAGAGGTATCGCCTCCGGCTTTACGGAAACAGAGCGGTTCTCCGTCCGCGCGTACAAAACGTCTCCCGCTTTCAATATCAGACCCGCTTTCTTTACCGCGCCGTTCACGGTCGCGCGCGCGCCGTCAATCAAGCTCTTCACGTAAGAACGCGTTGCGCCCTCTATACGCTCGGTCAAATACACGTCAAACCGCCGCCCCTCGCCCCCGTTCTCAACAATAAATTCATATTCCATTTGTTTTAGATTATGCGGATAAAACCTTATTTAAAAAAGGTTTTATCCGCGCCCTCTTTCCAAAAAACTTCATATAGACCCTATACTAAAACCCGCTAATTAACGTAAGATCAAGATATATAAACAATACGGATTGCGCCGTTTATAACCGCAAGCATATACGTTTCGGGACAGGCTACGGATTTTATTTTAGACTGTTTTTATGCTCGGCTCGGATTCCAATTCATGATCTAAGGCATTTTTTGAGAAAGCGCGGCGATGCCGCGTCGGAAAAAACAGCGCGGCCGGGGCGCCAAAACGGGCGAAGTACGAATATAGCGCATATTGTCAAATCCGCTCAGATGTGTTTCCATATAAAAAAACGCCGCGACCGCGTTATTTTGCCGCCGCCTATTTTCGCCTCATTCCGGCGCTTGCCCGTTTTTTGTTATCTCCTTACCGCTAGTATTATCCGCAACATTAACACTATCCGTGCCGTCCGTTTCTATTATTTCCGTGTTGTCCGCACCTTTACTCGTGGCGGGCGCTACGGATACGTCCGCGTTAGCATCGCGCGCTTTTTTGTCCGCAACCTCTTTTCCATCTTTTTCTCCGCGTTCTTTTTTTCGCTCGTCGGACAATGACAAAAGAAGCGTTATAATTATGAGCGCCGCCCCCGTTACCGTACACGCGTCCGCGACGTTAAAACTCGTATAAAACACAAAATACAAAAAGTCGCGCACATATCCGTAAACGAGCCGCTCCGCGCCGTTCGCGAAACCGCCCGCGAGTATCAGCGAAAAGCCTATGCGGACGGAGGGTTTTTCATTGAGATTTTTTAGAAGATAAAGTACGATGAGACCCGAAACAAGCATAGAGAAAACGCCGAAAAAACGCGACGCGCCAGAAAACATTCCGAAAGCGATTCCGTCGTTAGTCGCCGCCGTAAGGTAGAATATATTTTTTATCACCTCAATCGGCTCCTCACGCCGCTCCAAAACGTCGAATACCGCGAGCTTGGACAGCCAATCAAGCGCGACGAAAGCGACGAATATTACGCCTTCGGTTATCAGCCTTTTCTTTTTATCTGCAGGCAGATTTTTTAGATCGATTTTCAAATTAAATTTCCTCATTATAAATTTCCCCCGTGTCGGAATCCGTTTTTGTGGATTAAATTCATTCGGCAGGATTTTATAGGAATTTTTGCGGTTTTCGGGGCGTTTCCAAAAGAGTAATATCTAATCAGTTTAAGTACCGCGCGCTTCGAAGTATTCCGAACCGCGTCGTTTTTCGAAATATTCTTACCGTCAAAAATTCCCGTTTACACACCGCTTTGCCTAAAATCAAAGTAACGCGGCATTGCGAATATAATCCATAACAACTATAACGCCGAAGTTTTTTGGAAAGGGGCGCGTGGAAAACCTTTTGTGAACAAAAGGTTTTCCACGCGTAATCTATCTAAAAAAAGAAAAACCTCTTTCACACATCGTTTTTATTTTTGCCAACTGCGTCGTTCGTAACCTTTACGAAACTCGGCGTAAACAGAAACGCGCTTCCCGTAATTCTTTGCATACCGCCGTTTAAAGCGTAGATCGCGCCGCTCATGAAATCAAGCATTTTCTGCGTCGTTCCGTCGGGCAGATAGTGCAACTCGACGATAACGGCTTCCATGCGCTTAACGGAATCTATAAGGCGGATAATGTCGTCGAGCGAGCGCGGATAATACACATTGATATTGCTCAAATTCCCGTATTCCGCGCCTTTCCCGCGTTTGACTTCGCCGTCGAAAGACAACCCACGCCCAAACCTTACCCCGTTCGCCAATTCGGGCGCCGCCGCGTTAAAATCGACGCGGGCGGGTGAAAGCGTCTCCCCGTACCGCCTGTACGAATCGCGCTTTTTAGGCGCGGACGTAGCGCCAAAAGCGGCGTTAGCGCCGTAAATCTCGGTCGGTAGCGGCGGGCGCGCTACATGAGTTCCATGCGGCGACGAACGCGCTACGCGGGACGGCGGCGGATTATCCGCCGCCGCGCTCGAATAAGTTCCGACGACGCGTCCTTCCTCCGCGCAATTTTCGGCGTGATAAAAATCTATAAATCGTCTGATTATTCCCATACCGTTCCGCCCCTTGCAGAAATTTATTATCTTCGGTATGCGAGGATCCAAAGATTATGCGGAGGGCTTTTCTTGAGAGAAAAGACTTCTCCCCCCGCGCCCTTCAAAAGACCTTAATAAATTTTTTTTCAACGCGTTCTTTCTTTAATAATGTCCCCCCGTGCCTTTTTCCGAAAATTTTCGTTAATTTAGGACATAAACGAATAAACGCTTTACCGATGTTCGTTAACTCCTTTTTCTTGCATGTTTATTCATCGGTTCAAAACATTATTCGTTGGGTTTTCGAATGCTTTATTCCTAAAACGCGAGGTGAACACTCTTTTTTTATTTTAAAACGCATATACGTTTTACGTTGTTTTCTCGCATGCTTATTCGTTTTTATTTATCCGCCCGCCGCTTAGACTTCTCTTTTCCCGAATATGGCGGAGCCAAGTCTTATCATATTCGCGCCGTATTTTACGGCGGTTTTATAATCGTTAGACATTCCGGCCGAGAGATATTTGCAGTCGAGGTTACCGCCGCGCATATTCCTCACGCGCACGAACAATTCGTAAAGCGCCCGATAATACCTTTCCGTATCGGCGGCATTGTCCGACGCGGGCAGAACGCTCATCAAGCCCAAAACGCGTATGCCTCTACGCATCGCAAGCCCGTTTATAAATTCCTCCGCGCCGTCTGCGGAAGTGCCTCCCTTAGACGCCTCGTCCGCGATATTGACCTCGACGAGGCAATCGGTTATGACGGAATTTTTCAAGGATAATCTATCGATTTCCTTCGCCAGCTCCTCTCTGTCCAAGGAATGAATTAAAACGTCCTTACCTATTAAATATTTAACCTTATTAGTTTGTAGCCGTCCGATAAAATGCCATTTAAATGGCGCGTCTTTCGCGTAATGCGCGACGAATTCCTGCACGCGGTTCTCGCCCAAATCGGAAACGCATCCCGCGACGGCGGCAATCGCGCCGCTCGTCTGTGTCTTCACGGCGGCGATAAGCGTAATTTCATCGGGACTGCGTCCGCATTCGCGGCAGACCTCTCTTATGTCCGACCTGATTTTTTCTATATTAGCCTTGTAATCCATAAATTTTTCTCTTTATCGCCGCATAATCCGCCCGTTCATTACAAATCAGACTTAGTATACCATAAAGCTCGCCGAAAGTAAAGTTAAATCGTTTTTTTAACCGCGGAAAAATATTCCGATTTTGTATTTATTTTAAGTTTTTAAAAAACACAAACGGTTTTTCTCCGAAGTACCGGTAAATTTCACTCCGTCCGTAAAGCGAAAAAATATTTTTCAAGCTTCGTATAGACATTAAAAACGCCGAGAACTTCGTCCCGAAATACGGATGCGTTTTCATTCTTTCAATCTAGCAAAAAACGTAACTCCTCAAACCATTTTTCATATCGGAACGAGGGATTCGCTGGGCTTGTGGACGGCATTACAACGCAAGCCGTATCGGGATACGCGGCGATAAAAATTTCGTGCGCTTTTTTGCCGTTCAGAAGAATTTTTTCGATATGAGCGACGCGCAGTATGCCGCTTATATCGGCGGTCTTATAGCGCGAAATTTTGCCGTCGGAGGAGCCTTCCGTTTCGCACTCCTCCGCCATGTCGTAAAGGGCGATTCTATGTCTTTTCAAAAAGTCTTTTTTGCAAGCGGCGTCGTTCTTTATCTCCTCGCCAAAAAGCGCGGAAAGGACTTTGTAAAACCTGTTTTGCTTGTTTCCGTAATAAAAACCGCTTTCGCGCGATTTCACGCTTGGAAAACTGCCGAGTATCAAAACCCGGCTGTCCGCGTCGAAAAACGGTTCGAAGCCTCTGCCCTTATAATATATATTTTTGCGCTCGCTCATAACGTAAATCCCGCGTGATTCTTAGCGGATTGGAACAGGCGTCGTTTCGGAAAAAACCTTTCGCGAACAAAATCCCCCGCCGCCTCTTTACAAAAAACTATGGTATTTATACGGCACGCCGACGTCCGCAAAATCCCCGTCTGCCGTTATGCCCGCGCGGTTAGACGCGCGTTTTTTTAATTTACTTTAAGCGGATTATCTCACCGTGCAACCGTCCGCAAAATCCCCGTCCGTCGTTACAATCGCTAAATTATGCTCCGCGTCCTCCGCGCACAAAATCATTCCCTCCGAAAGTACGCCTCTCAGCTTTGCGGGTCTCAAATTGGCTACGATAACGACGGTTTTTCCGACCGTTTCGTCCGGCGCGAATTTATGCGCTATGCCGCTTACTACTGTTCTCGTTTCCTCCCCGCATTTTAGGGTAAACTTCAAAAGTTTGTCGGATTTTTCCACCCTTTCGCACGCCGTAATCTTAGCGGTTTTCAGTTTTATTTTCGCGAATTCGTCTATGCTTATAAGCCCGTCGTTTCGGGTTTCGTGAGCGCCGCTTCCAACTTCGCCGCCAGCGTTTCCGGCGGATTTATTTTTCGTTTCTATATCGCGTTTTTCAACTCCGCAGTCCGCGCTTTCCAAGCTCTTTTCCGCCCCGTTCCGCGCGGTTCTTTCGATAGTTTGCAATGCCTTTTTTTTGCCGTCTTCCGCCTCGTTTCCGTTCGGCTTATCCGTGTCCGAAATCTCCCCGTTCAAAAATTTCAATTCCTTTTCAATATCGATTCTCGGAAATAACGGCGGAATTTTATTAACGGTAACGCCCGCCTTTATGCCGCCGAATTTTTTTATACTCCCAAAGTCCGTCCGATGTTTCGAGGACAGCGATTCAAGTATTTTCCCGGACGTTTCCGGCAAAAACGGCTCCGTCGCGACGGCTATTATTCTGATAGTCTCGGCGAGAACATACAGCACCGTATTCAGTCTTTCCCCGTCGCCGTTTTTGTCGAGCGTCCACGGCGCGGTCTCGTCTATATATTTATTACAGCTTTGAGCCAATCCTATAATTTCACCGAGAGCGTCGGGCGCGGACAGCCTGTCGATATGCTCCGTTATTCTCGTAAGCAAGCCCTCCGCCCGTTCTATCAGCTCTCTGTCGGCGGCGGCGTATTCTCCCGCCCCGGGCAGTACGCCGCCCGCATACCGTTCTATCATGGCGGCGGTGCGGCTGACAAGATTGCCTAGATCGTTGGCGAGATCGGCGTTTATTCGGTTCAAAAACACGGCGTTAGTATAGTTTCCGTCCTGCCCGAACGGAATGGCGCGCAGGAGATAATATCTCACAGCGTCGGCGCCGTACCTTTCGGACAGCGTTACCGGGTCTACGGTATTACCCTTGCTCTTGCTGATTTTGTCCCCGGAAAATGTCATCCAACCATGCGCGTAGATTTTTTTCGGGAGCGGAAGGTCGAGTGCCATAAGGAACGCGGGCCAGATAACCGCGTGAAAGCGCACGATTTCCTTCCCCATCATATGAAGGTCGGCCGGCCAATATCTGTCGAATTCCGAGCGATCGTCCGATTCGCAGCCCAGCGCGGTGATGTAATTATTGAGCGCGTCCATCCAGACGTATACGACGTGCCTATTGTCGAAAGGCACGGGTATGCCCCATTTGACCGTCGTGCGGCTGACGCACAGGTCCGAAAGACCCGGCTTTAAGAAGTTGTTAAGCATCTCGTTCACGCGGCTTTTAGGTTCCAAAAAATCGGGATTTTCCTCAAGAAATTTCATCACCTTGTCGCGGTATTTCGAAAGGCGGAAAAAATAACTTTCCTCCTTAGTCAGCTTAACTTCCCTGCCGCAATCGGGGCACTTGCCGTCTTTGAGCTGCGCCTCCGTCCAAAAGGACTCGCAAGGCACGCAATAATGCCCGCTGTATTCGCCGAGATAAATATCCCCCTTTTCGTATAACCTGGCAAATATTTTCTGCACGGCGTCAATGTGTTCATTGTCCGTCGTCCTTATGAATTTGTCGTAGGATACGCCCAAAAGCTTCCAAAGCTCTTTCAGCTTAGCGACCTTGCCGTTTACGTATTCGATCGGCGTCATTCCGCTTTTTTTGGCGTTTGTCTCGATTTTCTGCCCGTGCTCGTCCGTACCCGTGAGAAAAAAAACGTCATAACCCCACTTTCTCTTAAACCTCGCGATACAATCGCACATAACTGTTGTGTAACAGGTTCCGAGATGCCATGCTCCGCTCGGGAAATAAATGGGCGTGGTGATATAAAACTTCTCCGATTTTTTCATAAATACCGAATCCCTTTATTTTATTTTTGAGAGCTCTGAATTTTTGCGATAGATAAACCTGACCGGTATTATTCTATCTATACGAACGATATTACGCGGAGAATTCTACCTCCCACGCCGCTCTTTTTTGGGGAACGGCGCTTTCAAATCCGGCGGCGCCGCGTTCAAAAGCGCAACGAGTACAACTGTTTACAAGTATACTACAAAATCGAAAAAATGTAAACAAAAAAACGACGTATCCGACCCGCCTTTTCTTTTTTTATTTGAAAGTTTTTTTTGAAACGGACCTTATGCATAAGAAACCTTTTCTTAACAATCGCTATAGCTCTTATCCGCTCCGATTTTATCTCAACGTACCGCAAGACTAAGTCGTTTTGCTTTACCGCCTCAAAACATATCTCTTCGGAGTTTATTTCTTTTCAATTATATAGCTTGCTTTTTGCATAACTTCGCTTGCAATTTTATTTCAGCCTCCGCTAACCGAAAAACCTCGTCGCGGTTAATTCCGAAAAATTCTAAAACCTTATCAGTCCGAATTGCAAATGGAACTTAACCACGTAAAAGCCAATGCGCAAGGCGAAATACCAATAAAAATCAAGAGGTCAAAGAGAGAGGTAGACGAATTTATTGCTCATAAATTACGGACAAAAACAGAAGTCCAAAAGCAAGAATATATTAATTATACCTTTTTATCCACTGCGTGTAAAGGATAAAAACAACAAGATATTGTGATTGAATATGCTGTCTAATACAATTTAAGACGGTTTCACACACATTTTCACACATAGTGGAAAAATAAAATTAAAAAGGAGTAAAAAAACAAATCGCTGTTGTTTGTAAAATGGGCTTAACGGCTCATTTTTTATTGTCGGTGCGGTGCGTTTGCGTGGCGGGGACAAGCCCTCGCCACCGCAAAACGCAATACCGCACCCGCAACCGAACAATCAAAAAATGTAACGCCGTTTATACACCCCATTTTTTGCCTACGGCGTGGCTCAAAGGATAAACTTTGTCTTCTGCATAAAACTCTGGCTTTGTGTGGTTACTCCGTTTTATTGTTTATCCTTTGTCGTATTTGTGCGTTGTGCTGTTTTGTTTACAGCGACAAGGATAAATAACAAAACTAAACTTCCATAAGCAATATTTTGGACAGTATGTAATATAATTGCGAAATCTTTTGTTTTATTGTATAATAAAAACATTTACAAAAGGAGTATAAGAAATGCCACAAGCAAACATTTCACTTAATAAAGCGAAAGAAGTAAAGAACGATGAATTCTATACTCTTATGGACGATATTAAAAATGAGATATTAAAAATGAGATATTAAAATACGACCTTACACAATTAAAAGATAAAATTGTGTATTGTAATTGCGATGACCCGACTTGGAGCAACTTTTTTAAGTTCTTTACAAAATGGGGCGTTAAACTTGGGATACGAGAAGTGCATTTTACAAACTACGCAAACGGCAAAAGAGAGTTTAAGCAACTCACTTTATTTGATTTAGACGACTTGGTGGACAGTGCGGAAGACGATAAAAAGGGCACAGCACACCATTGGATATACACGCCAGCAACAAATAAAACGATAAAAAGAGAGTTAAAAGGCAATGGCGATTTTGCAAGTGAAGAGTGCGTTGCAATTTTAGAGAAATGCGATATTGTTATCACTAACCCACCATTTAGTATATTTAATGATTTTCTTGCTTTGCTTATTAAGCATAAAAAGCAATATTTAATTATCAGCGATGACAATAAATTGTCAAATGTTGATATATTTCCACTTGTAAAAGACAACAAACTTTGGCTTGGCTATACACGAGTAAAAAAATTTTTACAACCAGACGGAAGTTATGCAGTTTTTGGCAACAAATGTTGGTATACAAATTTACAAGTATCTTATAGGAAGCAACCTATTATTTTACACCCACAAGATTTATCACAATTTAAGAAGTATGATAATTTTGACGCAATAGAAATACTGAAAAGAACGGCAACAACCGCTGTGGATAAATTTTGACGCAATAGAAATACCAGAAACAAAATTGATACCCGATAATTATTTTGAGCCTATGGGATTGCCCACAACTTTTTTGCATAAGTTCTGTCCAGAACAATTTGAGATAATAGGTATGTCCGGCGTTGATATAAAAATTAAAAGTGGTAGATTTTATATTGGCGGTCGCCGTTTGCAACCACGACTTGTAATAAGGAGAAAGAAATAATGAAATATATTTTAGACAAACGAACAATTGCCGACTTTTTAGATGAAAAGAAATATCTAACGAATATTGATATGCAACGAGAATATATTTACAATGATATTCCGCAAGCACAATATTTACTTGATAGTATTCAGCGCGGAATTCCTACCCCTGCAATTTATTTATGGGATAACGGCGACGGCACATTTGAAGTTTTGGACGGCAAACAACGCATAACAGTTATGCGACTTTATAAAAACCCAAGTTATCTACAAGGCACACCACACAATTTATTTTTGCTTGTTGACCACATGGACGATGACGCATTTTTAGGTTATGAAATACCTGTTATTATATGCAAAGGCACAGAACCCGAAAAAGTTGAAACTTTTAAGCGTATAAACACAACGGCAATGCCACTTAAAAGATTTGAAATTTTGTCTGCACTATATCAAGGTATATTTTCAAAACAATTTGGCGATTGGGGCATATCACTATCGCCAACCGAAATTAAATTTTTTGGTGCTGGAAACCGTGGCGATAATTGTATTAAAGCACTTGAATTATTTTCAAAAGATATTGAAGAGTTTTTTAGGATAAATCGTGATAAAAGTTTTGTTGACGGTCTGCAAAAGAAAATAAACAATTTGGTTGCGGACACCGTAGCAATCTTTAATGATTATAATGAAGATTGGTATATACTTGCGAAAATTGTGTTAGAGACCCCAACAATAATTGCACAGTGGAAAGCGAACAAAGAGAAGATTACTTTGCGATACTTGCAATAAAATTAAGGGGGCGAGATAATGGCGGTTGTAAATGTATTTAGGATAGATAGTAGTAAGGTTGACGAGTTTAATGAGCATTTGCAAACGCTTGATAACCACCCGACGCAAGCCACTTTTAACAATATTCAATGCAGTTTATATATTAGAAATGAACGAAATCCACGAGCAATTAAATGGCAGTGGGCGTTAAATGATTTTAACCGAAATGCAATAAACACTTTGACTTTACCTATTGGCATCATTGTTATATCCATTGACAACAACAACACCTATGCGATTTCTTTTGGCAGTGCGTTTTATCATATAGATAAATTTTGCGATAAAAACTTTGCTTTTAATGTTGCAAAACGATTACATTATAAAAAGATAAATACCACAGCACAAGCAAGCCCAAACACGAATAGAAGTAAAACAATTATATCGTATGTTAACTCTAACTATTTTGAATATGATAGTGGCGAAAGTTTTTTGAAAATTAAAGGCAAAGTGCAATTAGACGATAATTTTACCTTATTCAAAGAAAATATAGAAATTGGAACTTCTATAAAATTTGATATGACTAACCCGACTATTACACGGTGCATTGACTTATTAAACTATTTGCAAACGACAATTCTGCCGTTAGACCCTATTACACCGATACCTGTGTTTATTGCGTGTGATACAACGGAAAGTGAACAATGTTGGACAAACTTTTTACAACAAATGCATAATAATGATTATGAAATAAGGTTCGCTGATTTTGATATAATAGGAACAGATGAAACTTTTTATTCCGCAAATACGCAATATAGATTTAGTTATGGACGACATCACAAAAATATTGAAAATATTTCCCAACAAGAATTACAAACATTTTGCGAAGAAAACAATCTTAACTATAATGAAGTTTTATTTGATATTGTTATTACCGCTTTTGATAATGAAAGCACAGGACAAAATTATTCTATTGTTAAGTTGATAGATTACACCGATAATGATAATAAATGTGTTTTAGTGTGTGGTAAATGGTATAAATATAATGACGATTATTTGAACGCTTTGCACGCACAGATTGCGGAAATAAATGTTATTGAGAACGATACTTTTAATTGGAACGAACAAGCATATAGCGATTATATTACTTCTAAAATGCAAACGGAAAATTTAACACAAGAACAAGCAAAAAAAACTTATTACAATGAACGAGTGTATAACATTTTACAAGCACAAAACAATCAATATGAAAACCACGATAGAGAAATTACGAACAATATTGAGATATGCGATTTGTATAAGGACAACACAATTTATTCCGTTAAAATTGGCAATACTTCGCCTAAACTTTGTTATGCTATTGACCAAAGTTTGTCCGCAATAAGAGAAATACGACAAGGACATTTTGATAATCATACGATTGAAACAATAGGTTTATGGTTCGTGTTAGAACGAAATACACATTTACCGCAAGTAAACGGCAGACCCGATTTAACTTCTTCCAGAATGCTTGTATTGAAAAACAAGTTAGCAAATTGGTTAAAAGAAGTTAGACGATTTGGTTATAAAGCCGTAATCAATATTGGATACAAAGGAGAACAAAACAATGGATAAAAACGAAATTTTAATTTATCAAACGGAAGACGGAAAGACGAAAGTTGAAGTTGTTTTTGACGGCGATACGGTTTGGCTTCCGCAAGATAAAATCGCAGAATTATTCGGTTGCACAAGAGCAAATGTTTCTATGCACTTAACAAATATATTTAAGGAAGATGAACTTGATAAAAATGTGGTATGTAAGAAATCCTTACATACCACTTTGCACGGTGCAATAGATAATAAGACACAAAACCATAATGTGCAGTTTTATAATCTTAATGCTATTCTTGCGGTTGGTTATCGAATAAACTCTTTGCGTGGTATTCAATTTAGAAAATGGGTAAGTGAAGTTTTAACCGAATATATGAAAAAAGGCTTTGTAATGAATGATGAAAAGTTAAAAAATGCTGGCGGTGGCACATATTGGCACGAGTTATTAGAACGCATACGAGATATCAGAAGTAGTGAAAAAGTTTTTTATCGCCAAATTTTGGATATATACGCAACAAGTATTGATTACAACCCAAAAGCCGAACCCACCATTGAATTTTTTAAGATTATGCAAAACAAAATGCACTTTGCAAGCCACGGGCACACCGCAAGCGAATTGATTTTTGAGCGAGCGAACGCAGAACTGCCCTTTATGGGCTGACGAGTTTTGCTGGAACAAAGCCACGAGAAAATGAAATTACGGTTGCGAAAAATTATTTAACACAAGAAGAAATTACACAATTAAACTCTGTTGTTTCGGCGTATTTAGAATTTGCGGAAAGACAAGCGTTAAAGCGAGTGCCTATGTATATGAAAGATTGGATAAAGAAGTTAGATGATTTCTTAAAATTATCTGACGATAATATTTTGACAAATGCTGGTAAAATTTCACACGAATTAGCGGTTAAACACGCCACCGAAGAATATAAAAAATATAAAGCAAAACCCATTGACGAATATACGCAAGTGGAAAAAGATTTTATAGAGCAAGTGAATAAAACTTATAAAATGTTGAAGAAAAAGGAACGCCCGAAAAAATAAATTACCACGGCAGACTGTCGTCTTCAATCGGCACTAACTCAATTTGGGTTGGTGTTTTTTGTTGGGTTGTAATTTCTACTATTGCATTTTGTTCTTTTAATTTGTCGTGTGCAGTTGGCGGACTTCGTTCTTATACTTTTGATTTATCACGGCTTGCTGTAAGGCGGTTATTTTATTAAAGTGTGTCAATGTCAAATTCGGGTGCTTAATAAACAATTCGTCAATGGGCATATTGTTAATGACATCGGTTCTAAACTCTGTCATATCCGTTCGCTGTCGTTCTTCCTTAAATTCGCCAAACTCAAAAAATTCATAGTTCGGGTCTTTTGTCTTTTCTTTCATACAATAGGTGCGGTTATCCGTGTTTGACCCATCGCAAATGTAAAGTGATAACATAGGCATTGTTGTGTGGACAATCTCAAAGTCCATAGGTTGCTTAAAACGCATAAAACCTTGAAAATGTTGCACCCCACCTTCTTCACCAATTTCTACTTGATAGCAAAGATACTCAATGAAATACACGAACTTAAAAAATTCTTGTGCAAGTTCGTTTGACTTAAAAAATATCCGCTCGGCTACTACCTTGCCGATAACTTCTTTGTTTTCTTTTAGGTCGTATTCACATAACGCAAAATCAAAATATTTCTCTAACCCGTTTTTCTTAAAGTCGCTGTAATCTCGTTGGGTTTTACTTAACAAAAGTTTTTGCTCGTCAGTTAAATTGTTTGGGTCAAGCACTTTTAACTCGCTACTTGCGGTTGCAAGAAATGGGTTTGACACAATAAAGCCGTATCTACGCAAGCGTTCTCTTTTGCTTTTATTCGGTTTGTTCATTTTTGTCTCCTTTTTTTTGAAAGAGTTACTCACTCGCCGACAAAGTGAATTTATCTCCCTATTACTTAGCCACGGGGTTTGTCCGTTTTTTGGGACTTTGGCAAAATTTATTTATTAAACACCCCTACATAAAGCAGGACAAAACAATGTCCAAAAAATTGGACTTTAATAGACCTTTATTGTATAATGGCGTTATGGAAAAGAAATCGTTATTATTCAAAATTCTAAATGTTTTGCAAAGCGAAAGTTCTGCGGATAACCCTTTAACCTATGAAGAAGTGATTGATTTATTAGGCACGAACGAGTCCATAAACCGCAAAACCGTTGCAAATAATTTTGAGACATTAAAAAACAACGGTTATATAATAAAACGCATAACCGTTAAAACTCCGCAAAAATATTCTTTTACAAAATCAAAAACTGGTTGGTATTTAGAAACACGAAATTTTGATAAAGACGAAGTTTTTATGTTATTAAACTTGATTATGGAACACGAGAATATAAACGATATTAAAATTCAAACGATATGCCGAAAAATATTAAAGAGTTTGCCAAGAGCCGATAAAGAAATTTATTTATATAATGACCCACAAGGAAAACAATTAAAACAAGCCATTGATATGAACCCAAACCCTATAAAACTGTTTGAAACAAGAAAACATACTGGCAAGAAAAGTGATTTGTATTAAACTTGCAAAATGGCAATTTGTTTGATATAATATCATTGTGGAGTGAGTAAAAGGAGGGTGTGAATAAACAACAGCAATTTGTTTTTGTAAATAAAAAATGACATACAAAAACAAAACAATCACAAGACATAAAAGGGGTAATTGGTGGGTAAGAGTTCGCCACAACGGCAAAGTAATTTGTATCTACGGCAGAACGCAAATTGAAGTTCACAACAAGTTAAAGGTTTTATTGCACGAGTTGGAAAACAATAAAATTGACACCGTGATTAAGCAACGAGCGGACAGCAACAAATGCAAGTATACTTTGCAACAATGGTTTGACGAGTGGTTGATAACATACAAGAGCGGTTGCGTAAGGGCTTGCACGATAGATGGTTTCAAACAAGAGTTTAAGAAATTGACTAACTTGTATGAATACCGCATTGACGAAATCACAAGTATAATGCTTGCGAACGCAATAAATAGTGTTGGAGCGAATAGGACAAAAGACCGTTTACACAATATGATTAAACAAATGTTTGCAACGGCATTTAATAACCGACTTATAGAAATCAACCCAGCAAGTAATCTCCCACGACCAAAACAAGCCCCAAAAAAACAGAAACACGCATTGACCGCCGAGCAAGAAAAGATATTTGTAAATACTTGTCTACAAGATTTAGAAAACTACGAGCAATTTATTATTCTTGTCATACAAGGTTTACGAAAAGGCGAAATGCTTGCACTACGACCGAACGATTTGGACTTTGAGAATAACACCATACGAATTGACGAAAGTTATGACGAACAGCACCCAGACGATTTGGAAACGAAAAACAAAGCAAGTAACCGCACAATGCCGATGTTTAAGACAACGAGGGAGATTTTGCTAAAATATCGTGATAACAACCCGACCGAACGCATTTACAAGAAAAGCGGAGCAACCTATATGTTATTGCTTGACGAAGTATTGCAGAAAGCGAATTTACCAAGAATAACAATGCACGAATTACGGCACACATTTATAACTCGTTGCCACGAAAAGCAGATTGACGAAATACTTGTGCAAAAGTGGGTAGGACATACGATAGGCTCAACAATGACAAAAGGTGTTTATACCCACATAGCAGACGATAAGGAATTGGCATACATTGACTTATTAAATAACTAAAAATTCACACACAACTTCACTCACACTTCAATTACAAAATACTTTTTATTTCACGCACAAACCTTACCTTTATACTATAAAACTATATGGTTTTTAACAAAATCAAAAAACAGCGAAAAAAGCATAAAAAACAGGCTTTTTAAAGCGAAAATAATAAGAATAACTCGCGTACACTACTTAGTACACTACTTTTTATCCTTGAACGCTCACTAAGATTTTAACACATAAAAAATAAACAAAAAGCACGGGGGTTGACCGTGCTTTCGTTTTTTTTTGTGAAAATGCGTTTAGCTTCCGATTGCGATTTTTTGTTCGATTTTGTACGACAAAGTCGCGAACAGCTCGCTATCGGCG